>JAKVJE010000006.1 GCA_022487185.1 Microbacteriaceae bacterium | reverse complement strand
TCCTCCTCACCGCCTGCTGGTCTGCGAGCGTGATCGCGTTCGCGCTGCTCGTCTTCTCGAAGGTGCACTCCCCCGAGCAGTTCTCCCAGACCTACGACAATGTGTTTCATCTGAATGCGACCGAGTCGATCCTGGCCACCGGGAATGCCTCGACGCTGCACCTGCGCACCCTCACCGAGCCGATGTCGCAGATCGCCATGTACCCGGCCGCCTGGCACACCGCCGCCGCCTCCGTCGTGCAGATCACGCATCTCCCGGTCACCATCGCGTTCAACGGACTGGCGCTGGCAGTGGCCGCGGCCATCTGGATCCCCGGGGTGGCGTGGCTCTCGGCAATGCTCGTTCCCCTGCCCCAGCGCACCGCGACAACCGCGGGCGCCCTGCTGCTGGCCACCGCCACAGGGTTCTATCCCGCCTCACTGCTGATCTGGGGCGTGCTATACCCGATGTATCTCGCGGTATCCCTGATCCCGGCGGGGGTGGGGCTGGTCGTCATCCTGCTGCGGGAGACCACCCCCCGATGGGGGCGGAGCCGGGAGCTGGATCCGCATCCACGGCTCACGTTGGCGATCGCCGGACCCCTGTGGGTACTGGGGGCCTTCTGCGCGCATCCGCGCAGTCTCATCAGCGCACTGATGGTGGCGCTCCCTCTGCTGATCTGGACGGGCTGGAGAGCACTCCGGGGGCTCTGGCGCACCCGTCCGGAGCTCAGACGCCGCATTCTGTGGATCATCGCGGGCATCCTGGCAGGCGGAGTCGTCCTGGCAGGTGCGCTGGTCGCCTTCGTCTACGTGCACTATGACCTCGCCCGCCGTCCCATCTCCGACCACCTGACCGGGGTACAGGCCCGCCCCACCGAAACGATCTGGGGGGCCATACTCCAGGTGGTGTCCCTCTCGGCCCCCACCGGCGCGCCCAACCTCAGCACCTGGCCGCTCCTCCCCCTCGCCGTCGTGCTCCTGATCTGTGCGGGATGGGTGCTGGTCACCCGGCAGGCGACCGGCTGGCTGGTGTGGGCATACCTCTGGGTCGGCACCCTCTACGTCCTGGCCGCGGGATCGAACTCAGACGCCGCGAAGGTCCTCACCGGCATGTGGTACAAGGATCGATTCCGTCTGAGCGCTCTCCTCCCGGTCCTCGTTGTCCCCCTGGTCTCCACGACGCTGCCCCGTCTCTGTGCCCGCACCCGGTGGCCCCAGGCCATAGCCTGGGGGACCTCGGCCGTCCTGGCGTTCAGCAGCTGGATGACGATCGCCCCCTCGATCGGACAGGGGATGCGGGTGACCTACCGGCTCCCCGCCAAGGACTCGACCACGCTGGTCGATGGGCAGCAGGCCGCCCTCCTGCGGCAGCTCCCGGCCCTCGTTCCCCGGGGGCAGCGGGTGCTCGGGGACCCGTGGAACGGCTCATCTCTCTCGTGGGTGCTCGGGGACCGGGAGCCGGTCTTCCCCCACCTCAGCGGGGCCTGGACTCCCGATCAGATCACGGTCGCCACACGCCTCGACCGGCTGGGGACCGATCCGGCGGTGTGTGCCGCGCTCACCCGCCTGCACGTGCGGTACGTGCTTGACTCCCCCCGGTCACTCAACGGCGGCGGAGACCCAGCCGAGGCACAGTACGCGTCCATCCACCGGGCGGCCGAGGAGCACTTGATGACACCCATGCGCCGTTCCGGCTCCAATGTGCTCTATCGGATCGATCGCTGCCGCAAATAACGAGGGTGTGTCACTCCCCGAGCGACCAGTCCACCGGCTCCGCGCCCTGCTCCTGCAGCAGCTGATTCGCTCGACTGAATGGCCGGGACCCGAAGAAGCCCCGATGCGCGGACAGTGGTGACGGATGCGGGCTCTCGATCACGGGAGTCGAGCCCAAGAAGGGCTTTGCCGACTGCGCATCCCGCCCCCAGAGAATCGCGACGAGAGGCTGTGGACGGGCGGCGAGGGCCCGGACCGCGGCCTCAGTCACGGCCTCCCATCCCCTGCCTCGATGACTGGCGGGACGCCCCGGCTGCACGGTCAAGACTCGGTTCAGGAGCAGTACCCCGTGTCTGGTCCAGGGGGTGAGGTCGCCCGATTCCGGGGCCGGGATCCCGAGGTCGTCGTGGAGCTCGGCGTAGATGTTCTGCAGAGATTTCGGGATCGGGCGCACCTCCGGAGCCACCGAGAAAGCCAGCCCCACCGGATGTCCCCGGGTGGGGTACGGATCCTGGCCGAGGATCAGCACCCGGATCGAATCGAAGGGGATCGTGAAAGCCCGCAGAATGTTGACCCCAGCGGGCAGATATCCGCGCCCCGCGGCCATCTCGTTCCGCAAGAAGTCGCCGATCCCCGCGATCTGGTCCTGCAGCGGGGCCAGCACCGCGGCCCACCCCGGGTCGACGAGGTCGACCACCGGTTGGCGGGTCATTCGGACTCGGTGACCGGGGCCTTCGTGGACCAGGGGAAATCGATCCACTTGCCGGTGTCCCGCCACGCGTAATCCGGGTGGATGGTGGTGGTCGGCTTGGTGTAGATCGTCACCGAGCGCACCGTCGCGCCCCGGTGGGTGAGCAGATCGACCGCGAGCTGCATAGTGCGCCCAGAGTCGACCACATCGTCCACCAGCAACACCTGCTTGCCCCGGAGCGAATCCGTGTCGAGCAGCGGCGGCAGGACCTCCGGCTCAGGCAGCTGCTCGGGGGTCGCGTGGGCGATGTCCGCATAGAACACCACGTTGAGACTGCCGCAGGTCTTGACCCCGAGCGCGTAGGCGATTGCTCCGGCCGGCAGCAGTCCGCCGCGGGCGATGGCCACCACCACATCGGGGCAGAAGCCGCTGTCGTGGATAGAGTGGGCGAGCTCACGGGTGGCCCCGCCGAATCCCTCCCAGGTCAGATGCTCATGGGTGGGGTCGACGTCTGCTGCAGTCACTGGGCGGTCTCCTGATCGTTCTTGGCACGAAGCGTGCCGTGGAAAAGCTTATGCTGCGCGGCCTGTGCCACCGGACGCACCACCGCGAGATCGATATTGACGTGGTCCGGCAGGGCCAGCAGATCGCCGATCACCCGGGCGATATCCTCTGCGGTGAGCGGGCTCGGAACCCCCTCGTAGACCCGGTCGGCCGCCGCCCGATCCCCGTGCAGTCGGTTCAGCGAGAACTCTTCGGTGGCGACCAGTCCCGGCGCAACCGACTGCACCCGGATGGGCTCCCCGTTGAGCTCCAGGCGGAGCGTATCCATCAGGTCCTGCTCGGCATGCTTCGCAGCGGTGTACCCGCCACCGCCCTCGTAGGCCACGAGCGCTGCCGTCGAGGTGACCGTCAGCACATCGGCGCTCCCCCGGCTCCGGGCCGCGGTCCGAAGCTGCGGCAGGACGGCCTGAAACACCCGCAGGGTTCCCAGCACGTTCACGTCGTACATGGCCTGCCAGTCGGCGATGGACCCAGTCTCGACCGCATCCACCCCGATGGCGCCACCGGCGACGTTGACCAGCGCATCGCATCCGCCCTGCTCCGCCACTGCGGCCGCACAGGCGGCAACCGAATCTGCATCGGTAACGTCGAGCTGCACAGCCACTGCCCCGGTCTCGGCGGCGAGCGCCTCCAGGCGCTCCACCCGGCGGGCCGCGGCGAACACCTTCCAGCCGCGCTGCGTCAGGAGACGCACGGTCGCTGCCCCGATGCCGGAACTTCCCCCGGTCACAAGGGCGGTACGTGGATGACTGGTCATGGCGTTCTCCTCTCGCCGACGGCGAATGGCCGGCGCACGGACTCCATTATGCCGCGAGACTGACCCGGGCACGGCCGTCGGCACGCCCCAGGCGGAGGAGTTCGCCGGCCTCCCAGCACAGCAGCCCGAACAGGAGCACGTTGCGCACCGTGATGACGAGCAGCATCGCAGGTTCCAGCCCCAGCAGCGCCGTGTACAGGTAGGGGTAGATCACCTGGGTGAGGCCGGCGATCACAAGGACCACGATGCCCTGCGGGAGAAACCCGCGTCCCAGCACCGCGAGGCCGATCAGAGCCGGCACCAGCAGCCAGGTCTCGAACTGCGGGGAGCCGACCTTGTTCCAGACGATCAGTGCGAGCACGAGTCCCAGAGAGGCATGGGCCAGCGTGGCGTTCCGCGACGCCCCCCGTCGCACCGCCAGGAACGCCAGCATCGCGATGGCCACGAAGCACAGGAACTGAATGGGAGTGAGGGCGGCACTGACCCCCGAAGAGCCGCCCCCGACAATCTCGTTGGTATAGATCCGATTATTGTACTGGATGTACACGGAGGGGTCACCGCGTGCGGCCCAGAGCCAGGGAGTGGCCGTGACCGCCTCGACCTGGAGACGACGACCGGTCTGCCCCGTGACGAAGGAGAACAGGTAGCTGGGACTCCCCAGGAGGAGTCCCACCCCGATCACCCCGAGGCTTAGCCCGGCCGCCCCGGCCAGGAGCCGCCAGCGCCGGCGCCCAGTGACGAAAATTGCCGCGAAGATGGCCACCGGCCAGATCTTGATCCAGCCCCCGATGGCCAGCAGGACGCCCGCGAGAATCGGCCTGGTACGCCGCAGATCGACGGCCACGAGCACCAAGGGGACACAGACCGCATCGATGCGCCCCAGTGCCACCGGGCCGAGCAGCAGGAGGAAGAGCACCCAGAACCAGCCGAGGCGGACGCGGCGCGCATCCATCCCCCCGCGGGTGATCCAGAGGAGGGCGACCACATCGGCCAGGGTCAGCCAGAGCAGCCAGGCGACCGTGTAGTTCAGGAAGGGCACCGCCATCGGTGCCAGCATCGGAAGGATCGCGAGGACCGGATATACCCCGTCCACGTTGATTCCCGGCCAATGCCCCAGGTGCACCGCGTTCCAGCTCCAGGCGCGATACACCGAAGAGACATCGGACAGCGGCCACCCGGTCGCTCCCAGTCCCAGCAACCCCACCACGAGGTGCGCCAGGAGAAAGGCCAGCAGGAGGATGGGGCCCGAGGAAAAAATGCCCCGGGCGACATCTGCTGCACGAGATCGGGACCGGGGCTCGTCGACGATAGTCACCGCACCAGTGTACGAAACCCGACTGATCCTCTCCCGAACACCGGCAGGTGGTCAGGCGGCGCGGAGAGCCGCGAGCAGAGCGGCGAGCTTCCCCATGAGTTCTGTGTTCTGCTGCGGGGGCACCGCGGCGAACGCGGCCTCGGAGTCGGGGACAGCCAGTTCCGGCTCCTCGATCACCGTGGCGCCAGCGATCCCGGCCACCTTGCGCGCATCGTTCTGAGCCCAGACCCCGCCGTACTGCCCGTGGGCGGTGCCGATCACGGCGAGGGGCTTACCCACAAGCGCGCCCTGGCCGAACGGCCGGGAGGCCCAGTCGATGGCATTCTTGATCACGGCAGACATGGAGCCGTTGTGCTCCGGAGTCGCGATGACCACGGCATCCGCGTCGGCGATTGCCGCTCGGAGGGCCTGAGCGGGGGCGGGAACCGGGTTCGGGGCGTCGATCTCCTCATGGTAGAAGGGCACCTGGTCGAGCCCCTCGACGATGGTCGCCTGCACGTCGGCGGGGGCCGCCGCGATCAGGGCCTCGGCGAGCATGCGATTCGTGGAGCCCTGCCGCAGGCTACCCACGAGAATTGCCACGGTGAATGCGCTCATATCTGATCCTCTCGAAAGGCTGGGAGCCCCGAACCGATTGGGACCGGCCGGTGGCATACAAGTTCGAGTCTACGGCGTCCGAGGCGCGACGGCCGGTGCGCAGGAGATCCCGGATCCGCTGCACTGTGCGCACGAATTCGGGACTACTGCGATCCTCGGCGCGGGCCACTCCTTCCGGGACGGTCACCTCGCCGACGATGCGGGCGGGGGCGGAGGAGAGCACCACGACACGATCCCCCAGCAGCACCGACTCGGCGATGTCGTGAGTGACCAGCACCATCGCGGTCTGGTCCGGAAGCGCCTCCAGGAGCCACTCCTGCACTTCCTCGCGGGTGAGGGCGTCGAGTGCGGCGAAGGGCTCATCGAGGGCGATGGCCGGCCGACCGGCGAGCACGGTCCGGAGAAACGCGACACGGGCCCGCATCCCCCCTGAGAGCTGCGCCGGATAGTGATTCGCAAACCGATCCAGCCCGAATTCGGTCAGCAGCGACAGCGCCCGAGCACGGGACTCCTTCCGCGAGATCCCAGCGATCCGGGCGGCTACCGCCACATTGTCGATCACGGTGCGCCAGCCGAGCAGGGCACCGCCCTGGGGCAGCGCCGCGACACGGCCGCGGGGACTCCCGGCCCGTCCCTCCCAGAGCACCCTGCCGGAGGTGGGAGAATCGAGCCCGCACAGCATGTCCAGCAAAGTCGATTTCCCGCAGCCGGATGGCCCGACCACGCTCACGTGTTCCCCGGCCTCGACCGACAGCGAGATTCGCTCCACGGCCTGTACCTGACGCGCCCCGCTCCCGAAGGTGCGCACGACCTCCTGCGCCTCGATGAGGCTCATTGTGTCATTCCTCTCCTGGTAGATGGGATGAGGAGCCGTTCGGCCACGCCGACCAGCCAGAGCAGCAGTAACGTCCCGACGGTGAGCACGGCGGCGGCCGCGAAGACCAGGTCGGTGCGAAAGCCGGACTGGGCGGCCATCAGGTAGATCCCCAGCCCGCCCCGTGAGCCGAGGTACTCGGCAGTCGCGGCGCTCCCGAGGACATACGCGGCCGAGATCCGGATACCGGAGAACAGGGAGGGGGCGGCACCGGCACCGGTGACATGCACCAGAATCCACCACCGCGAGGCCCCCAGAGAGGCCGCCATCCGCTGCTGCGCTGGGTCGGCGTCGCGCAGGCCTCGCGCTGCGGCAACCACGATGGGGAACACGGCGAGGACGGCGACAATGAGCACCTTGGAGAGGGACCCGAATCCGAACCAGATCAGGAACAGCGGGCCGATGGCGATCAGGGGAATCGCCTGCGAGATGATCAGCAACGGCATCACGGCCCGGTCCAGAGTCCGCGAGGCCGCCACGGAGGCGGAGAAGGGCAGTGCCACGGCGATGCCGAGCACAAAGCCGGCCATCCCCTCCCAGGCTGTGGTCCAGGTCGACTGGAGCAGAGACGCCCGATCACTCCAGGCGGAGAGCGCGATCTCACTCGGAGCGGGGAGCACGTGGGGGTCGACGCCGCTGAGGCGGACGACCAGTTCCCAGATCGCGCAGAGCCCCACCAAGGCGACCGCCGCAGGCCATCCGCGGCGAAGGGCCCCGCTCATCGCAGGTACTGGTTGGTGTATAGGTCGGCGGCGGCCGGCGCGGTGGAAATCGGCTTCCCGGAACGATTGGTCAGGAGTCCCTGAGACACGAGATAGTCCACGTAGTCCTTCCAGCGCTGCGGGTCGGCCGCACCGGTCTTCACCCCAGCGCGTACCCAGTACTTGGTGCTCAGCAGTTTCTGACTCCGGCGGACGAGCTTCGTGCTGAGTTTCGCCTGCGGGTTCTGCTCCACCAGGATATCCGCCGCCTTCTGCGGATGATCGATCGCGTACTGATACCCCTTCTGCGTGGCTCGGACGAAGGCCCGCGCCAGCTTGGGGTGTTTCTTCACATAGGCGGATGAGGCGGCGATGCTCGAATCGGCCGGATTCGCGGGAACGCCATACTGGTCGGGACGGAAGAATTTCAGCGGCTTCCCGCGCAACTGCGCCTCGACGCCCTCCCAGGTGGAGAATCCCTCTGCGGTTGCGGCCTTGCCCGCGAACACCGCCTCGAAGGTGCTCGTGTTCATCGTCACCGAATTGAACGTTCCGGTTCCCCCATCCACCTGAATCATGTGTTTCAGAATGAAGTCGGCCTCGCTCGCGCCGTAGGAGGCGACCGTCTTGCCGTCGAGATCCCGCGGACTCTTCACCGCGGTGTTGGACTTGAGCACGCCAAAGCCCTGGGTGGGCTGCTGCTGCACGTTCAGCACCGAGACCACGCCGATACCGGCCGCCCGGGCCTTGGTGGTGAGCAGGGCGGTACTGGTCCCGAAGTCGGCGACCCCGTTCCCCAGAGAGGCCTCCACCCCGTTCTGGGAGTACGGCAGAATCTTGACCCGGATCCCGGCAGCCTTGTAATACCCGAGCTTCTGCGCGACATAGACGCCCGTATGGTTCGTGTTGGGCGTCCAGTCCAGCATGAAGGTGACCTCGGGGGCGGATGCGTCCGCGGCGTCGTTCGATGCAGCGCAGCCGCCGAGGGCGGCAGCCACGGCCACGGCGGTCAGGGCGACGGCGCCCATCCGGAGTGCGGCGAATGGTTTCATTGTTGGGTTCTCCTCTGTGTTCCCTCGGTTCGGGGAGAGCCGGGTTCAGTCTCCGGCCCCGCCGAGGGGTGGTCAAAGCGAAGAGCGTCCAGAAGCCGCTCCTCAAGCTCTTCATGGTCAACAGGCCGGCCTCGCCCGTCGGTGCGGCTGCGATCGATCGGGAGATCGAGTCCCACACGGCCCCGTTGAAGGACGACGGCCCGATCGGCCATCCGGACCGCCTCGGCCACGTCGTGGGTGACCATCACGACGGCCCAGCCGTGCCGGGAGCGCAGCCGGAGCACCAGGTCCTGCATATCGGCTCTAGTGAGCGCATCGAGGGCCCCGAAGGGCTCGTCGAGCAGGAGCAGGGCCGGTCGCCGGGCGATCGCGCGGGCGAGTGACACGCGCTGGGCCTGTCCCCCGGACAGACGCAGCGGCCACTCCCGCTCCCGGTCTGCGAGCTGAACCTCGGCGAGCGCCTCGCGCACCCGGTCACGGCGGATGCTCCGGGGCAGTCCGAGCCCCACGTTGCTGCCGACCCGGAGCCAGGGCTGGAGACGGGGCTCCTGGAATGACACCGCAATGCGCCCATCGGCTCGAATGGTGCCAGCATCGGCGGTCTCAAGCCCCATGATGAGCCGGAGGAGTGTCGACTTCCCCGACCCGCTCCGGCCCGTAACGGCAACGAACTCTCCGGGGGCGACGGCGAGGTCGACCCCGTTGAGGACGGTCGCCGAGCCGTAGCACCGCCGAAGCCCCCGGGCGAGGACCATCGGCGAGGGGGCGTCACTTGGAGGCATCGAACACCGTTCCGGTGAAATCGGGCACACTGCTGATGAAGCCGAAGTCCTGATACTGCTGGGCCTGTTTCTTCAGATTCGCCACGGCGGTGGCATCCATGGGCTCGATGGTCGGGATGCTGAAGGTTTTGATCTTCGCGATGATGTCGGCCGGGGCGCCGAGCTTCTTGTACGCGTCGGTGATGACACTGGGGTTCTTCTTGGCCCGGGCGGCCTCAGCGCGGAGCCCCTGGTAGGCGGCCTTGAGCAGCTCCGGATGCTGTTGGGCGAACCGCTTGCTGGCGACGTGAATGGTCCAGTTGACGGAGCCGATCTGGGTTCCGTTCACGATCTCGCGCGCTCCGGGAGTGGCGAGAGCCATGGCGAGGTTCTGGTCGAAGGTCGCCAGGGCATCGATCTTTCCGCCCCGGAACGCGCTGGCGAAGTCGGTCGGGCTCAGATATGTGACGTTGACCTTCGAGAGGTCCAGACCCGCATGGGCAAAGGCCTGGTGGATGATGTAGTCGCCGGTCGCGCCCTTCCGGTCGATGGCCAGGGTCTTCCCGTAGAGGTCTTTGAGAGTGCGGATGCCGGATCCGGGCGCTGCCACAATGCCCTGCGAATCCCCCGTGTACTTCTCCAGGGCATAGGCCACCCAGGGCTTGCCTTCGCCGATGAGGTTCACGAAATAGCCGGTTCCGGTGGTGGTCACGTCGGCGTGCCCCGATTCGACAGCGGTGATGCCATCCGCAGGAATCGTCATCTTGCTGTACTCGACCGTCCCGCCGAGCTTCTTGACCCGATTCTGGAGGCTCTGGGTGTCATGCATCGTGGTCATGTAGTTGGCGGTATCCAGGTAGGCGACCCGCAGGGTGCCGGCGTCATGCGCCGAGGCGCTCGAGGCCCTGGAGGCTCCGGGGGAGGTACACCCTGCCAGTAGGGCGGCGAGTCCGAACGCGGCAACGGCCGCGACGGTACGGCGAATCACGATATTCATTGTTTCTTCCTTCATGAGTGCTCAGAGGGTGGATGCGGTCAAACGGTTGCCACCGCAGGGGCCCGCCATCGGAGGAGACGGCGCTCGAGTATGCGCACGATCCAGTCGGTGAGGAGCCCGAGGAGGGCATACAAGACGATGCAGAACAGCATCTGGTCGGTGCGGGCGAAATGCTGGGCCACGACGAGGAGAGCACCAATACCGCTCTCGGTGTTCACCGTCTCACTGGTGACCAGCGCGATCCAGGCGATGGCGAGCGAAAAACGCAGGCCGGTGAGGATGGAGGGCATCGCCCCGAGGAAGAGGGTGCGGGTCACCATGGTCCACCGGGGCACCCGGTAGATACGGTCGACTTCCAGGAAGCGCGCATCCACCCCCCGAACCCCGGCATAGGTGTTCAGGTAGATCGGGATCACGACCCCGATGACGATCAGCAGGACCTTCATGGTCTCGCCGATACCGAACGCGATGATGAGCAGCGGGGTGAGTGCGTTGAAGGGGATCGCCCGCAGCATCTGGAGGGGCCGGTCAACCGCCATCTCGGCGATGCGCCAGAAACCGGACAGCAGCCCGAGGGTGAGCCCCAGGAGCAGCCCGAGGCCGGTTCCCGCGAGGATGCGGCACACACTGGCGACCACCGAGGGCCACAGCTGCCCCGAGTCGGCGAGCCCGACACCGGCTTCGAGGACCGGGATGGGACCGGGCAACACGGCCGGGTCGAGATATCCCGCCGAGGAACCGAGCTGCCAGAGCAGCAGGATGACGACTGGGCTGATCCAGTAGGCCAGCCCGCGGCGCCACCCCCGGAACCGTTTCATGCGGGTGAGGAGGTGGGTGCGCGGTCGGCCGTCCCCGGTGCGGAGGGAACGCGAGGCTGCCGTTCCGGGTATCGGCCGGCCGCGGCCCACAGATTGTGGAAGTGGTTGATGGGGCCATGCCCCTGCCCCACGTGGAGGTCGTCGGCGGCCCGGAGGGAGTCCTCCAGCCATTCCGAGGCCGTCTGAAGACTCTTCTTCCAGTCGCCGGTTCGCGCATAGAGGGTGGCAAGGGCGGAGGAAATAGAGCAGCCGGTCCCATGGGTGTTCGGGGTGTCGATCCGCGCCACATCCACGCTCCACTCCCAGTCGGAGCCGACGAGCGCGTTGGTGAGAACCGGGCCGGTCAGATGCCCGCCTTTGACGAGCACGATCACCCCGGACTCGGTGGACACGCGATGCGCCTGCTCGATGGCACCGGCGGTGTCGGCGGCGGGTTCCGCCCCCGCCAGGACGGCCAGCTCGGGGATGTTCGGAGTGATCAGATCGGCAACCGGGAGCAGATCGATGAGGGCCCGTTCGGCGTCCGGCTCCAGGAGCCGATCTCCGCTGGTGGCCACCATCACCGGGTCGAGGACGAGGGGCGGCCGGTCTCCCGGGGCGGGTTCCCGCAGCCACGTGCCGACGGTGTGCACAATCTCGGCGTCGGCGAGCATCCCGATCTTGATGGCATCGATCTGGACGTCGTCCCGCACCGAGTCCAGCTGCTCCCGGAGGAAGGAGACCGGCGGGACGAACACGTCCCGGACTCCCCGGGTGTTCTGCGCCACCAGGGCGGTCACCACCCCCATCGCATAGCCGCCCTGAGCGCTGATGCTTTTCAGGTCGGCCTGCATGCCCGCCCCGCCGCTGGGATCCGTCCCGGCGATGCTGAGCACCCGGGGAAGGGCATTGGTCTGTTTCGGAGTCGTCATGCGAGATGCACCTCTTCATCGAGTTGGTCTGGGGTCACAGCGTGGAGTTCGTCGAGGAGCTGCACCGCGAAGCTGCCGGGGCCGGCGCTGCGGGCGGCCGCGCGCTCCCCCGCCACGGTGAGGAGGGCGGTGGCCGCGACCGCAGCCTCGAGGGCCGAGAAGGGAAGGGAGAGGAAGGCGGCCATCAGCCCGCCCAGCGCGCAGCCGGAGCCGGTGACGAGCGGGAGCAGGTCGGTCCCGTTCCGCACCCGGACGGTCCGTTCTCCGTCGGTGAGGAGATCCTCGGGGCCGGAAACGGCGACCGCGCAGCCGTCCTGCAGCGCAAGACGTGTCGCGGCCCGGGCCGCCGCGTCCGGAAGATCGGTCGCGTCGACGCCGCGGCCGCCGTGTGGACGCCCATCGAGGGCGAGGATCTCGGAGGGGTTCCCCCGCAGCACTGTGGGATGCAGCCGCACCAGGGCGTCGACGAGATCGTCGTTGGCGATCGTGCCGGCCCCAACCGGGTCGAGGACCCAGCGCACCCCAGCCTCTTCCGCGGCGCGGACCGAGCGCAGCGAGGCCCGGGCTCGGTCTCCAGAGGCGGAGGCCACATTGATGAGCAGCCCACCCGCGGAGGGCGTCAGTCGTTCGGCCTCCCCGGGGACGTCGGCCATGCACGGAGAGGCCCCCACCGCCAGAAGGATGTTGGCGGTCAGGGTGTTCGCAATGCGGTTCGTGATGCAGTGCACGAGCGGGTGCATCTCCCGCAGGGCGGCCAGTGCCGACCCCGGCGTCAACGCGACATCGTGTGCCACAGAACATCCCTCCGCTCGTGCTAACGAGATCAGGTTCGCGGGTTTTATCTCAGCTCGAAGACTTCCGAGCACCCCGTGTCTATGTTTGCCTTCGACCGTACCGCCCCGGGCCCGCCGGGCGCAAGCTCGCGCCTGGCGGAGACGCCTCAGCGGGGCAGGTATTCGTTGGTCACGCAGCCAGCTGCAACGGCTTCGCGCGCCTCCTCGGGATCCACGCCCAGATGCCCCCGGCTGATCAGCCACTCCAGATACCCGCTCACCTTGGCGGAGTCGGCGGCTCCCCAGCGACCCGCGGCATCGAACCAGGTCGGGGCGAGCACAGTGAGCGAGGTCCGGAGGGTCTCCGGATCGTAGTTGGCCGCCGCCGGCTGCAGGGCCTCGACCGCACGATCCGGGTCGGATGCGGCCGCATGGTATCCGGCGTCGGTCGCCTCGAGAAACGCGCGGACGGCCTGCGGAGTGCGTTCGAGGGTCTCGCGCCGTACGGCCAGGAAGAAGGAGTGGTGCCGCGCCTTGCTCACCGCATCCAGGTCCAGGATGACGACCTCCGCAGGCGGCGTGCTCCCCACATACGGTTCCCAGGCCGCGACGCTGACGAAGGCGTCAAACCGCCCTTTCTCGACATCCCGCATGTCGGGCTCCCAGGTGCCCGGCGGAACGATCTCGACCTTCGTGAAGTCTCCTCCATCGGTCTCGACGGCTTCACGCAGCTCAGTGAGGAGCCGCTTCGTCCCGAGAGGGATACACACACGGTGTCCCTCCAGCTCCCGCAGACGGGTGATACCGGTGCTCCGCCGGGTCACGACCCCGCCGATCTGACGCTGGTTCAGGACCCCCACCGAGACGAGACGGTGTTCGGAGCCGTGTTGGTGCCGCACCAGATCAATGAGCCGCATGAAGGCGATATCGCATTCACCGCGATCGAGCAAGGTGGCCGGATCCCCGCGGAAGCTGTCGCCCGCCGTGAATTCGACATCCATGCCTCGATCTGCATATAGGCCATCGGCCCGGGCCAGATAGAGGCCTGCATGGTTGCTCCAGGGGTGAACGTATTCGAGACGTACTCGGGTGATGCTCATGACGTGCTCCTTCGCACTCACGCCCCGGCGCCCGATCGGATATCCCTCCGCTCGTGCTGCCGAGATCAGGTTCGCGGGTCTCTTCTCAGCCCGACGACGCCGGGCACCCCGTATCCGTGGAACAGTCTATCCTCGGAGGGATGTCTCACGGAGCGGAGGGGCGCATGACACGGTTAGACACGACCCGGACACTGTACGATCCGGCGCTGAGCTACGACGAGAACTACCGGCGGGGGCCCGGGGAACGCTGGGTCGCATCCACCGATGCATCTCCATCCAGTGTTCCCGGACAGGGTGGGAGCACGGAGCGGTTCTGCGGCCTTCCCGTGCGGGGGGCCTTCGGGATTCCCGCGGGGCCGCTGCTGAATGCTGCATATGTGCGCGCGGCCTTCCGTGCCGGGTTCGACGTGAACGTGTACAAGACGGTCCGGTCCTGCGAGTATCCGGTGCACCCGGCCCCGAATGTCCTCTCGGTGCACATTCCGGCCGGATTGACCCACTGGGCGCCCTCGCTGCGAGCGCTGGCCGATACCCGCTTCGAATCTCCGCTGAGCATCTGCAATTCGTTCGGGGTGCCCAGCCGCACCCCTGACGAATGGCAGCCGGATCTCGCCAGGGCCGTGGAATCGGCTGGAGAGGGCCAGCTCACAGTCGGCAGCTTCCAGGCCACTCCGCGCGAGGGAGCCGGACGCACCGCCTTCCTCGCCGACCACGCCGCCACCGCACGGCTCGTCGTCGAGACCGGGGCGCGAATGCTCGAACTGGATGCAAGCTGTCCCAATGAGGGCACCGGGAACCTGCTGTGCTTCGACGCGGCCACCCTGGCAGCGGCGTGCGGGGCCATCCGTGAGGAGATCGGTGACCGGCCGTTCGGCGTCAAACTGAGTTACTTCCCCGACCAGGAGCGGCTGTCCACCGTGATCCGGGAGACCTCCGGACTCGTCGACTACTACGCGGCCATCAATACGCTTCCCGCCACTCTGGTGGACGCGAGCGGCGCCCAGGCCCTCCCGGGGTCCGGCCGGGCGGTCGGCGGGGTGTGCGGGGCCGCCATCCTGCCAGCCAGCCTCGACATGGTGCGGAGGCTTGACGCCCTCCGGCGGGAGCTCGGCGCCGAATTCGAGATCTGCGGGGTCGGCGGGGTCACCACGGCGGCGGACGCCCGCAGACTGAAGGAGGCGGGAGCCGACGCCGTGATGAGCGCCACCGGGGCCATGTGGAACCCGGACCTGGCCGAGCAGGTGCGGGCGGGTCGCGCCGCCGAACCCTCGCGCGGGTGATGCGACCTGGGCGGTTGCCCACTCAGCTGGCGCCCGTGTCAGAGTCTCGTTTCTGAGGGGCCGTCGGCTCGTCCCCGCTCGAGGAGGAATCGCCGAGGTGCGACTCCGGCTCCGCTGCGGGCTCCTCGCGTACCGGACGCCTCGTCAGCAGAATCGCATAGACGAGCAGAGCCAGGGAGAGCCCTAGGAAGAGCAGCTTGAACCAGAACGAGGCGACCGTGTTCCCGAACAGGCCGAGCACCACCGCAACCGCGAGAACCGGCAGCGGCTTCGCACGCCGGTCCACCCGCTTCACCCACGCCAGGACCCGCTGCATTACTTGACCCAAAACTTGCGCCCGCGGACGAGCTGGGGCGGCCAGGCCTCGGCGGCGTGGCCGTGGCTGAGCTGATCGACGGCATGCAGCCCCCAGCTGGGATCGTCCAGCGCCCCGCGCCCAATGAGGACCGCATCGGCGGCCCCGTCGGCGAGAACCTGTTCGGCCTGTTCGGGACTGGTGATGAGGCCCACCGCGGCCACGGGCAGCCCGGCCTGGCGCACCTGGGCGGCGGCGAACACCTGGTACCCCGCCCGGGCCGGAATCCGGGCCGGGACATTCCCGCCCGTCGAAATATCGAGGAGGTCGGCGCCGGCCTCGCGCAGCCATCCCGCAAGTATCTCGGTGTCATCGACGGTAAGTCCGCCCTCGGTCCAGTCGGTGGCGCTCAGGCGCACAAGCACTGGCCCCTCGAACCGGGACCGGACCTCACGCACCGTCTCGAGCAGCAGCCGGGCCCGCCCCGCCAGATCCCCGCCGTATCGGTCGGTCCGGTCGTTGCTGAGCGGTGAGAGAAACTCATGGAGCAGGTACCCGTGGGCGGCGTGGATCTCAACCGCGTCGAAGCCCGCGGACGCAGCCCGGACGGCCGCATCCGCGAACAGGCGCGGAATACCGGCGGCCTCGTCGGTGCCCAGTGCCCGGGCCGGCGCATAGCCGGGGAACGGGATGGTGGATGGGCCGACCGTCTCCCAGCCGCCCTCCGAGGCCGGGACGGTGCCCTGCTGCTCCGCCCATGGACGGAAGGTGGAGCCCTTCCTGCCCGCATGGGCCAGCTGGACGGCGATGCTGGCCCCCTGCCCGTGCACGAATGCGGTGATCCGCGACCAGGCCTCGCGCTGTGCCTCGTTCCAGATCCCCGCATCCTGCGGCGTGATGCGCCCCTCCGGGGATACCGCCGTGGCCTCCGTGATGAGGAGGCCGAAGCCGCCGACCGCCCTCGCCCCGAGGTGCACCAGCTGCCAGTCGGTGGGGACCCCGTCGCCGGCATCGATCGAGTACTGACACATGGCGGGCAGCCAAATCCTGTTTCGCACGGTCAGTCCGCGCACCTCCAGGGGCTCCAGCAGTCGTGGTTCGCTCATATGTCCCAGGATACGGCCTGGGCTCAGGACAGCGTCCACCCCACAAGCATCGCAGCGAGGGGAAGGCAGCTCAGGATGAGCCCGAACGCATTCAGCCAGAGACTGTCGCGCAGCATCGCCACGTATTCGCGCAGCATCGCGGACGGCCAGAAATAGTGGGCTGTGGGCGTGCCGATCGCTACCCCGGGCAGTCCCTCCCGGCGCATCAGCGTCGCCGCCCGGAAGGCATGGAAGCTATTGGTGACCACGACGCTCCACGACGCGGCCTGGGCGTCCTCCAGCAGCCGCCTGGTGTAGCGCAGGTTCTCCTGGGTGGTGGTGGAGCGCTCCTCGAGGCGAAGGCACTCCGGGGGGAGGCCGGCCGCCACCAGATACCGGCCCATGACCGCGGCCTCGGTGTCCGGCTCATCCGCCCCCTGTCCTCCCGAGGCGACCAGGAGCGGGGAGGCCCCGGCGCCCGTCCAGCGATTCCAGATGCGCAACGCCCCATCCAGACGGCTGGCTAGCAGGGGCCGCACCCGGCCGTCCGGGACCCCGGCGCCGAGCACCACCACCGACTCCGGCGCCCGGCGACGGTGCCGCGCCCACACGCCGTACAGCCACGACCAGAGCAGCATCGCCACGAGCCCGAATCCCAGGTATCCGAGGGGGAAGGCCAGCAGGAGCAACGTCAGGAACGGGTACAGGTTCGTGGTGAACATGGTCAGGCAGGCCGCCAGGGTGTATCCCAGGATGCCGGCGCCCAGGAGCAGGGACAGTAGGTTGGCGAGGGTTCTGCCCTCACGCTTCACCACCATGACGCCATTCACCACCAGCAGCACTCCCAGGGTGACGGTGAAGGCGAGCAGGACGGCGATGACCACTAGTAGGGTCCAGGTGCTCTGCGTACTGCTCAGGCGCCCGCCCAGAAGAGTTCGGAGGAGGATCCCCGAAGCCGGAAGGCCGGCCAGGACGAGTGCTGCGAGCAGGAAGATCCCCACGCTGAGCCGACGGGGATCCCAGAGCATCAGGATGACCGCCACGAGCAGGCAGAGGAGGGCCGGCAGGAAGATAGGCACGGGCGACGGCTCCTCTCGGGCGCCAGGGCGCCGCCTCTCAGGATACGCGAGGGCCGCGCACCGCAGCGTCCGCCACGGAGAGCACCTCGTCCAGGATGTCCAGCCCAGCGCGCAGATCTGTCTCATCGATGATCAGCGGAGGCGCGATGTGCACTCGGTTGCCGTGCACGACCGGCCAGAGCCCGCGCTCGATCGCGGCGGCGCGCAGGGCGACGAGCGGGTTGTCCGCTCCCCCCGCTTCGATCGGTCCCAGCTGGGCCCGGCTGGCCCGGTCCGAGACGAGCTCCAGAGCGGCGAACAGGCCGACGCCCCGGGCCTCGCCGACGCTCGGATGGAGCTCTGCCATGTGCCGCAGCCAGGGCTGGAGCACGCGCGCTTCGAGATCGCGCACGTGCTCGAGGAGATGGTCTCGCTCGAAGACTTCGAACGTGCGCACTCCGATCGCGCATCCGAGCGGATGCCCCGAGTAGGTGAGTCCCCCGGGGTACGGGTGTTCGTCGAAGACTGCCGCAATCTCGGGGCTCAGGATGACCCCGCCCAGGGGCGAATATCCGGAGTTGACGCCCTTCGCGAAGGTGAGCAGGTCGGGCTGCACCCCGAATCGTTGCACCGCGAAGAGGCTGCCGGTGCGCCCGAAGCCGACCATCACCTCGTCGGCGATGTACATGATCCCGTAGCGATCTGCGAGCGCCCGCACCCCCTGCAGGTACCCGGGCGGCGGCACGAGCACCCCGTTGGTGCCCACGACGGTCTCGAGGATGATCGCGGCGATGCTCTGCGGGTTCTCGGCTCGGATGGTCTGCTCAAGGTGTTCGAGAGACCTGGCGGTCTCCTCCTCCGGGGTGGCCGCGTAGAAGATGGAACGGTACGGGTAGGGGCCCCAGAAGTGCACGATGTTGGGATCGGTGAGCACCGGCTGGGAGGTCCGCCGTCCCTCCCCCGTGAGCTGCACCGCGGTGCCGGTGGCTCCGTGGTAGCTGCGGTAGCTGGCGAGCACCTTGGTGCGTCCGGTGGCCTCCCGGGCCAGTCGCACCGCGTTCTCGTTCGCATCCGCCCCGGCATTCGTGAAGAACACTTTTCCGTCTGGGATGGGCCCGTGCTGCACGATGAGCCGGGCGAGGGTGCTGCGCTGGCCGTTGGCGAATTCGGGGGCGATGGTGCACAACCGCTGAACCTGCTCACAGGCGGCCTGCACGAGGTCGGGGTGCTGGTGCCCCAGGTTGAGGTTGATGAGCTGGGAGGCGAAGTCGAGGTACTCCTTGCCGGAGGCGTCCCAGAACCGGACACCCTGAGCCCGGACCACATCGATCGGGTGCAGCCGTTTCTGTGCCGACCAGGAGTGCAGCACGTAGGCCGCGTCATCGTGGAGTACTGCCGTCTCGTCGTATTCGTCCATGGAATCCGCCCCTCTCGTGAACCGGTGGGCTCAGGCTAGGGCGGATGCCATTCCGATGCTCGCACGATACGATGCAGAGAACACACGATTTTGCACCATTCTGTGCAGAACTCGAGGGTCTGCGGCGGCAGGGTGCGGAACGCATCCGCCCGTGGCAGAGATCACGGAGGTGTTACATGTCACGTTCACACGGGCAGGTTCCGGCTCCGTCACCGGAGCCCCGGCTGAGCCGCGCCGGAGGCTCGCGGTCGCTCACCCTCGACGCACTGCTTGCGGAGACGTCCCTGGGGCTGCGTCTCCGCTCTCCCGTGGGGCCGGCGACCGGGAGCCCGGCAGGCCGGCAGGCGCTGCAGCGCTGCCATGCTCCCCTCCGGTGGGGATACAGCACCGACCTGCTCGACCCGACCCCCTTCTTGAGCGGCGGGGAGCTGATTCTGACCACCGGGCAGCAGCTGCGGGGCGCACCGGATCTGGGCGTGGCCTGCCGGGAGTATGCGGACCGCCTGGCCAAGCGCGGAGCGTGCGGCCTTGTGTTCACGCTCGCCGAACCGGATGCGGGCTTTGCCGAGGCACTCCGAGCCGGGTGCGCAGACGTTGGGCTCCCCCTCGCAGAGGCCCCCTACCGCACGCCGTATCTGCGGGTGAGTGAGATCATCGCCGACGCGGGACGAGTCCTCCCCGGGCGGGCGCGGGCCGCAGAACTGCACTCGCAGCACGCCCTCACGCTGGCGGCGCTCGATCGGAACCCCGTCCAGGCGCTCGTGCGGGAGCTGGGGATGCTCCTGGGCTCGGATATCCTCCTCCTCCGGGCCGACGGCACCCCGGTCGCAGAGACCCAGGTCTCCGGAACCTCGACACCGGCCGCCTCGGGCACTTCCTCGGTCACGCCCAGGGCCGCGGGGCGACCTCGGCTTGCGGCGGAGGCTGCTGCGGCACGGGTCCGTCTCAGCCAGGCGCGGCGCCCGGCCCCCATCCGGATGCCCGCTGGAGCACTGGCGGCCCCAGTGATGGAGGATGGCGGGCTCTGCGGAGTTCTCATGGCGGGGACTCCCCGCGGAGGCTGGGACGCGGCGGGCCATGCCATGCTGACGTTCAACACGGCCACCGCCATGCTGCAACTCGCCTGGCTCCGTCTGCCGGACCCCGCGCAATCCTCTGCGCAGGTTCAGGCGCAGCGAATCGGGTCGGAGGTGGTGCGACTTCTGCTGGACCGGGAACCCGGGCGCGCTCGGGAGCTGGCAGAGGCGCTGCCCGGCGCATCGCAGTTCGAGCCCGGCACCCGACTGCCCGACCGTGTGCGCCTGGTGCTGGGCTCCGCGACGGACATGCTGCCCGCCGGCTCTCTCATGTCGCTGCGCACCGAGGCCGAACGGCTCGGCGTGTATCCGCCCGGAGAGCTGCCCCACACCCAGGGGCAGGCCTTGAGTGGCCCGATGGCGCAGTGCGCCGACGTTCCGCTGGAGTGGGTTGCGGATGCGGTGGCCGGCCTGCGCCGGGCGCGCGCTGAGGCTGGGGCGGCGGGAGGCATCCACCCAACCGGCGAGGTCCTCACGCTCTCCTCGCCCCGAGCGCTGGTGCTGCTGCACGGGATCCGGGACCGGTCCGATTCGGCGCAGTTGCTGGGGGCCATCCGGCAGACGGTCAAAGATGCGCTCCCGTCCCGCACCGCCCGAGAGCTCCGGCGGACCGTACGGATCTGGTGCGACTCGGCCTGCAGCGCCTCGGCTGCGGCTCAGCAGCTGGGGGTACACCGCACGACGGTTACCCGCAGCCTGAGACGATTCGAGACGGTCACCGGACTCAACCTGGCCGAAGCAGGGGATCGTCTCCTGGCCTGGGCTGCGTGCGCGGAGCAGGACTGATGACGCAGGCACGCACCCTCAGGGTTAGCGCCCTGAGGGCATCTCCCGGGAGCGGGTTCGGGTTTTCTGAGTGGTGGTGCGGCCCGGCCGGCCACTCCACCACACGAAAGCGGCGATGAGGGCCACAGCCCCGGCGAGGACGAGCGACCACCAGGGAAATCCTGGGATCGTCGGATCGTGTTTCGCCTCAGCTGCCGTGGATGCGGAAACCGGCTGAACACGCTCTCCGGTCACAAGGATGCGCTGGGAATTGATCCCCAACGGAGTGCAGGTCACGAGAGTGACGAGGTCTTTCCCGTGCACCGGGCGCAGCGAGGCGGTCTGATCCGGATCGACCACCTGTTTTTTCACAATTCGGTACTCCAAGACTTTCCCGAACACGGTGATGGTGAAGGTATCTCCACGTTTCAGACGATTCAGATCGGTAAACATCCGTGCCGAAGCGAGCCCCCGATGCCCCGTCAGGACCGAATGCGTGCCGGTTCCCCCGACAGGGAGTGACGTTCCTTCGAGATGCCCCACGCCCCGCAGAAGGGTCGAATCACTTGTCCCGTGGTAGACCGGCAGATCAACCGCGATCGCGGGGATCTTGAGCCTCGCCATGAGCCCGCTGTCGTCCGCTCGCAACATCTGATCGTATTGGAGCCCTCCGCTGTTGGTACCGTCTCCGGTGGGTCTCCGGTTCCCGGCTTCGAGGACGGCCCCAGAATTGAGTGCGGCGTTATATTCGTGCGCCAATTGAAGCTGTGCCTTCGCACCCGGATCGGCTGATTGCACATGATCCGAGTAGGCGCTGATGGCACCAGATTGATTGACCTGAGAGACCCATGAGGCCGCAGTTGGATACAGGAGCAGGCCAACGCCGAGCAGGGCGGTGAGAGCGATGGGGATCGACCACCATCGCAGACGCCACCGATGGCGTCTCTCACCGCCCTGCCGGCTCAAGGATCAGCTCTTCCGGCGACGAGCGCGGAGCATCAGCGCGGATCCAAGGGCGAGCGCGATCAGCCCGGCCCCAATCCCAAGGAGGGTGTACGTGCCTGAGGCACCGGTCAACGGCAGCCCGGGAATGAGCGGCTTCCGGTTCGTCACCGTCTTCACCACGGTGGATGTTTCCGTATTGGCGACGACCTGGACCTTGATTGGTGTCGGATCGACGACATAGCCATCCGGAGCCCGCGTCTCAACGAGCCAATACGTCTTCTGCGTCTCTGAACCGTTCCCGGCCCAAAGCGGACTGAACGTCAGAGCACCGTCGGCATCTGTCGTCCCGGTTGCGACCGGCGAGGCTGCGGATCCGGAACTCGGATCTGATGCGTACAGGCTGAACTGAGCACCGTGAAGTTTCGTGCTGCTGGAGGCTGCATCCACCTTCTCGATCGTCAGCTTGCCCCAGTTCGTCCTGACCGGAGTGGTCTCCAAGGTATTGCCGTTGATATTGGAATAGGCGGTATTCGGGATCTGGCCCACACCGGTCACCGTTGTCTTGAAGGTGAGGACCGCGTCCGTATCAGTAAGATCTGAGATCTTTGTAAGCCCGGAAGTGGTGAACGCGGCGGTCAGAGTCCGGGACCCCGAATCATAGTTCAGCGTGTAATCAGTACCCGTTGTTAACGAGGCCCCGTTCACTTCCAGAGTTGCAGAGCTCGCAATGTACTCAAGCCTGGAATCCAGGGTGTCGGTGATCGAGAAGCTTGTCAGGGAATCGGTCGTATTCAATGTCGGAATCGGCGCCCGGACGGTCCAGGTCACCGGACCATTGAGCTCAGATGCTGGAGTACTCACCGTTTTGGTCGGGTTCGTCAGCTCCTGATTTTTGGGATACGCATGGACATCGTAGAGCCAGGTCCCAGTAGAGCCTTTTTGAAACAGTGGGATTGTCACAAGGAACGGGGCAACGGGACTCACCACAGAATTGCTTCCGCTTGAGGTCTCTTGGACAAGATACAACCCCAACGGCAACGAGGTTGTGGCGACTCCAGAGCTATTCGTCGTAATTGAAAGCGCCGAGCCAAAGGTGTACGTACCACTGTTCTGGACAGTATCTACGGTGGCTCCTTCAATCAGTTGCCACCCAGAAGCACTCGTGAGGTCAATGGCATTCCCGTTGTGCTCGGTGACTGGAGTGACCGAGAAGGTCACCCCTTCCAGGGGCTCCCCTGAGACGTTCTGCTCGGTACCATCGTTGGTGTTGCCGGTCTCGGATCCGCTGAGCTTGGTCAACGTCAGTGTCCCTGAGGAAGGGGCACCCGAAACTGTCGGTGGTGTTGCTGAAGTCGCCGCACTCGCGAGTGGAGCAACCGTGACGGTGCTGGCAAGGGCCAGAGCAAAAGCCCCCGCTATCGCCAAAAGCCCTCCGGCTTTTGAACGGATGTTGTATCCGATTTGCGCTTTCATTTTTCCCCCCATGGATATTGGTTTCAGTGCAAATTGTGCGGTTGGTGACGTTCTGAATTGACCGTCAGTGAAGAGCTCTCCGACGTACGATCAGAACCGTTGCGCCGGTGAGAACGGCGAGGAGCAGGATCCCCAATCCGGCGAAGAGGAACCGATCCGTCCCGAGGCCTCCGGTCAGCGGCAAGGCGGGAGTCGTGATGATCGGATTTTTGAACGTTCCCAGGGCGTGTTCCAGGTGTGAGGCATCGACGGTGAAGGTCGCCGTCGCCGTTTCAGAGACCAGATATCCGGCCGGAGCCTTGCTCTCCGCTAGTGAATACTGACCCCAGGCTAAATCGATGACGTGGAATTTTCCTGGGGCAGGATCGGTATCCAATCCTGTGTATCCGGACTGTCCGGTATTGTCTGTGACAATTTTCTTGCTGTCGTCTGGAGAGGTCAGCGTCCACTCTGAACCAGCGAGTTCATGCCCGGAAGAATCTGTTTTCGTCCATGTGGCAGATCCCAGCGCCTGCGTGTTGACGAATCCGGTGAGGAACCGATAGTTGGGTGCACTTCCCGTCAGCGCAAAGGGATGGTTCTCCTGAGAGAGTTGATATCCCTGAGGTGCAGCGGTCTCTCGAAGTGAATACGTTCCAAGAGGAAGACTGGCAACCGTAAATTTCCCGGCTGCCGGGTCTGTATCGAGTCCCGTATAGCCCGACTGCCCGGTATTGTCCTCAACTGTTGTCTCGGTACTCTGCCCAGAACCATCCGTCTCAGAAAGCCCCCAGGTAGATCCCCCTAGTGCTGCCCCTGACGCATCGGTCTTCGTCCACGTCACACTGCCTGAAGTCGGTGTATTCCGAAACGTACAGACCACTGCAGCGGCAGGAGAAGACGTCGGAATTGTCATCGAATATTTTGTCGTGCTTCCGTTCACTCCGGCCACGGGAACCGTCGCATTATTATTCGCGGTATCAACGCAGCTCAATGTTGATGCATAGTTGCTGAGGAGTGCGTTTGGTGTACCTGCGCCCGTTTCTTCGAGAAGATAGGTCGCTCCCGCTTGGGCCACAATTGGTCCAGCAAGTTCTGACTGAATCCCAGTCTGGTTCCCGGAGGTTGTTGCCGTTGCGGTGGCATCGGACTGCCCCTGCCGTGTGATGCTCAGTGCGAATTGGTCCGTATCTGCGACACGGCCAACCACATCTTTCCGGAGGCCTTGGATGGTTGGTGGAGTCTGACACGAAGCAAGGTCGACTCCCTGTGTGCTCGAGCCTAATCCTGAAAGCCCGACGACCGAGGAGACATACTCCCCTGTATCCGGGTTGATCGCCGCCACGTATGTCGAGGACGATGCGGAATATTGGATGAAGACGGCACCGGTGTTATTAAAGGCGAGACCATTGTATTGTGCATTCTTTGCACTGGTGATCGTTCTGGTCGACCCCGCAGGAAGAGGCTGTCCTGATTGATGATTCTGAAGAGCGGAAGCCGTCACGGAGACGAGTCGAGAGGCACCCGCGTCCGCATTATTCCAGAGGATGTACAGGTTTCCCTGTGCGTCAAAAGCTAAATCGCCATTGTTGCTGTCACTGGTATCCGAACGGATCTGAACATATCCGACTTACGTAACTGCTGAACTTGTCGCTGACGCGTTATACGAATATGAGAAGAGCTGGAACCGTGTTCCTCCACTATTTGTCGAGGTATACCCACCGAAATAGTACTTTCCCGAACTATCGACCGGGCTGACGCCTCCGGCGATGAGACTCGAATAGCTCAGTCCGGTTTGTCCTGGCAATGCACCAGTCCACGTTCTTGTTCCAGAGGGCGTCCATGCGTAGATCGCAATTGCCGACTCGCTGTACGTCCTGTTAAACGCATATGCCGAGGTTCCAGAGGACCCGATGGCGAGACCATTAAACTGCCCAGAACCGTTTCCGAAGCTCATTCCGGTGGATGTCGCCGACGCATTCGGAGTGTTCGACGAGGAAGTCACCCCATAGACGCTTCCGGCTCTGTCAATCGTGTAGAAGCTCCCCGCGGTGCAGGAGAGAGCAGCCGATCGCGCACGCGGGGCCTGGGAGTCCTCAGGCGTCGCCGAGGAGCTGTTCCGCTGGCTCTGTTCCGCAGAAGGGCTCGCACTCGCTGCAGACGGGCTCGCACTGACCGCGGACGGGCTCTCAGAGGGAGAAGCCGAAGCGGTGGCGGCTGGCCCAGTATTCTCGGCCGCTGATGCTCCGAGGGCCCCAACGCCCCCGAGGATCGCGCCCCCGAGAAGTGCACCTACCCCAACAGTCGCTGCAAGAGCTGACCGCCACCGCGGCTTGTGCCGACATGCGCGCAGGCTCGTCGGTTGCATGTTCGTCCCCCATTCGAACTGGCATCCACGTCATGAGCTGCACCGGATGGTGCCCCCAACACTCAACTGAGTGGATGTCCCTTCACTCAACGGGCAAATGCATGAGGTGTACAGATGCAGCGCTTGTATTCATCCCCGTTTTCACACCGCACGTTCTCTGGTTCACCCTGTGCGCTGCTGGTACGGTCACTTGAGGGGATAAATATGTTTGATGTTGATTGTGTGTTTGCGACGCATGTGTGGGGCGCTTCAATGGCCCACGCCATCGAAGCTGGCCAGTGTTTCTTCGCACTAGAGTTCTCTGACCGTCGTTATCTTCTTCGCAGCGCCGAGGAGCGCACGGAGTCATGTCCCGAGATCTGGGTCGCTCCCGCTGGTCCCCCAACCGAGGCAGTCTGGAGAGAGGCTGCCGCACACGCCGCCACCCCGGACACACTTTCGATTGTGCTTCTTCCGGATGATTCGATCGAGGAATCCCGCCGGGCAGCATCCGCCGCGCTAGCCGGACAGCCGGTCGATGCCGACTCCATTTGTCTGGCTCAGACGCACCCAGCTGTTCTTGACCCGGGCGGATGTGCAGTGGCAGATCGACCGCGCCGGTTCCAATACAACCGTTGATGAAGTTCTTCAACAGGTCGGCCCCTGGCCTCAGCTGGTTCCCCTACTCACCGGACTGGATACGACCCACGGCACCCCGTTGGATGCGATTCGCCTGATCATGACCCAGGCGGATCTTCCACAGCGGCGTCGCGCCTTCCTGCGGCGCTGCGGGGCGGCGGAGCTGCTTACGACCAATGCAGTGCGCACGATCTGGCCGGAAAACGATCGCGCGGAGCTCTTCCACTGGGCACAGGACTCCGGCTGGATCTCCCTCGGAACAGATCTCTCGACGCTGGGGCGCATCCCAGTACTGTGGCGGGCCGTCTTCTTGGAAGACCTCCGTGAGCATGCTCCGAAGGAGGCCCAGCGACTGCTCCTTGCCCTCCTTCGCTGTTATCAGGAAGACAGCACGGCACCGGCGGTGCTGCTCCGTCAGGCTCGGAAGACTGGAGATCTGGCCCTCATCGCGGAAACGTACCAGGCGCATGCGGTCGAGCTCATGGCCGCCGATGCCGATCTGGCGACCCGGACGCTGGAGTCCCTCCCCCCATCTGTTTTTGCGACCAGTCCGATGCTCCGTCTCGTGCGAAGTGTCACGGTCGCCTTTCTCTCGGCGGCGGGGATGGGCGGGCTCAGCCCGCTCTCACGGGCCTCGGCTCCCCTCGTGGAGTCGCCATTTGAGTCGACGTTCCGCACGATGCTGGTCTCACGCGTCCATGGGCATGTTCCGGAGGCCGTTCAAGCCGGGCTGGCATTCCGTGAGCATCTGGAACATCCCGCCCCGACGGATGCGCCGACGGTGCGCTCGTTCGCCGATTTCTTCTGGCTGCAGCTGGGGATCACCTTTCTGCTCAATGCAGATCATGTGCAGGCGCAGGAGGCGTTTCAGCGCTCCCTGCGGGCCGGGGGCGGCCGGCACGGGTTTCTCCAGCGGGATGCCATCGGCAAGCTGGCCCTGATCGAGGCATTTGACGGGACCATGACCGCGGTTCGGCAGGGCCTTGCCAGGGCCGCGGAGTTCCCGCTTCCGGGCCTCAAGTTCCAGGATCGTGTGCTGATTGCGGAACAGCTGGCTGCGGCCATGCTCCTGGTTGATGCAGGCAAGCGGGATGCGCTGGTCGAGGTCTGGCGCTCCGAGGCCTTGCGCCCGAAGCCCGATGCGGATGAGCTATGGGCGTTCCGCGTGTTCGTCGCACAGCGGGTGGCGGCCGCTCTCGACCTGGACATGGTGGCCGTGCATGCGATAGAGAAGATGATTTCTCAAGGCGCCCCGCGCCACCGGGATCCCTCGATGGCGTTGGCCCTGTCCGCAAAGGCCCAGGCCCTGATATCGGTGGGGGCGCTTTCGGAGGCCCGCCGTATCCTCACCGGGGTCCTGGAGTGGTCAGAGGACCAGTTCACGATGCTCGCCGCTGCACGGCTGGCGCTGCTCAGTGGCCAGTATGCGGAGGCCCGCAGTCGCACGGCCCGACTGACCACCTGGGCCGGGTGCAGTCAGCGTGCGGTCACGGAGGGGCTCTTCGTGAAGGCGGCGGCCACCTGGTGCATGGGAGATCATTCCGAGGCAGTGTCGGTACTTCGGACGGCGCTGCGCAGTACGGAGGCGCTTGGGATCTCGAGTGCCGTGTCGATCGTCCCCGAGGCAGTTGCGGCCGAGCTGTTCCCGGCCGCTGGGGCGGAGTCTCCGTTCGGTCCTCACACCACGGCGGTGCAGGTGCCCACGGAGGCCCCTTCTCTCTCTGCCGCAGAGCTGAAGGTGCTGGACGCCCTCGCTCTGACCGGGTCGACGGCCGAGATTGCCGAGCAACTGCATCTCTCGCGGAACACGATCAAAACGCATCTGCGCCGCCTGTATGCCTCCCTGGGCGTGCATTCGAGGGCTGAGGCGCTCCAGGCGGCCCGACAGATCGGGGCGCTGCACTGATCCGCTGAAATGCATGGGGTAGCTCGCTTCCACTCGAACATGACATCCTGGTCTCCAGGGGGAAATATGAGCGAACGAGCTGAAACCACATCGCTGTGGAAAGACGGATTTGGCCGGGCGGGGGCCCGGAGCCTCCAGATCCTGGCGGTCCTGGCCGTCGTCGCCATTGTGATCGCCGGGATCATGGCCCTCTCCATCGTCACCATCCCGCTCGTCCTGGCGGTGATCGTCGGATGCTCGCTCTACCCGGTCCCGGGCTGGTTGGGGCGCCATGGGTGGCCTCGCCTGCTCGCCGTCTGGACCACCCTGGTCGGGATCGTTCTGGTGATCGGAGCCATCCTCCTCCTGGTCGGATGGGCCGTGGTGAGCCAGTGGTCCGAGCTCTCCTCCCAGGCCAGCGCCGGGTTCTCGGCCCTGCAGCGGTGGATGGGGACCCTCCCCTTCGATATCTCTCTGCCCAATGTGAGGAAGCTCGGAGCCTGGGCGGCCGATGTGCTCACCAGTACCGGGTTCCGCACCGGCGCCCTGGCCGGCGTCTCGGCTGCGGGACAGTTCTTCACCGGCTTCGGCGTCTTCGTCGTCCTGCTGTTCTTCTTCATCAAGGAGGGGCCAGCACTCTGGGAGTTCTGCCTGCGCCCCTTCCACAGCGCCGCATACCACCGCGGGGTGCGGGGAGGGATGGCCGCGGCATCCACCTTCGGTGGGTATCTGCGCGGGACCACCGTCGTCGCTGCGGCCGATGCCCTCGGGATCGGGGTCGGACTGTGGATTCTGCAGGTCCCGCTGGCCCTCCCCCTGGCCGTCGTCGTGTTCGTGACGGCGTATATCCCGATCGTGGGAGCCACACTGGCGGGCATCCTCGGAGCCCTGGTCGCGCTGGTGGCCAACGGGCCGGTGTCGGCGCTCCTGGTGGCCGCTGTCGTGGTGCTCGTCAATCAGCTCGAGGGGAATCTGCTGCAGCCCCTGGTGATGGGGCGCACGCTCAAGCTGCACCCCCTGATCATTCTGATCGCCCTGACAGTCGGGTCCGCGCTCGGCGGCATCCTGGGAGCCATCATCGCAGTTCCCCTCACCGCAGCGGGCTGGGCGGTGCTGAAGGTATGGGATGGGCCCGACACGCCAGCCCGGATCGCCCGCCAGAAGCACGAGGAGGAGCAGCGCCTGGGCGAGGGCAGCTGACCCTCAGCCGGCGCTCCCCGCGTCAGGATGCGGTGCCGGTCGCCCGTCCCGCCGCGGCCAGACTGCGTCTCCACTCCGCCACCAGGGCGGATGCGGCCGCCGCGGGGTCGGTCGCCCCAGCCACCGCCGAGACCAGGAAGTACCCGTCGGCCCCGGTCCGGGCCAGTCCGGCGAGGTCCTCAAGGTGCACGCCGCCGCCGACGACCACCGGGATCGGACTGGCCGCGCAGACCCGGGTGATCTCCTCCAGCGACCGGGTGATCACCGTGCCATCGACATCGAGCCCGCAATCCGGCTTCGTCTCCGTGCGGTGCAGCGGCCCCACCCCGAAATAGTCGATGCCGGTCACGTCGACGGTCGCGATGTAGTCCAGCAGCTCGTGGGTGCGGCCGGACAATCCGACCACCGCGTCCGGTCCGAGTTCCGCCCGGCACACATCCACCGGGATATCGGACTGGCCCACGTGGACGCCGTCGACCGCCACTCCGCGGTGCCGGGCCGCGAGGACGACGTCGAGGCGGTCGTCGACGACCAGTGCGGTGCGGCCGGTGCGCCCCTCCTCGGCGATCACATCCGCAGCCTGGGAGGTCAGATCGATGAGCTCCCGGGCTCCGGCCACCTTGGAGCGGATCTGCACGCAGGTGAATCCCGCCCGCACCGCGGCCCGGACAATGTCCGTCACCGGACGCCCATTCGTGTTCTCTGGGCCCACCACCAGGTAGGACGAGATATCGAGATGCTCCCTGACATTCATGCTCCGCACTCCTCACAGCTCATTTTCACCGCGGCCACCTCATCCGGAGACAGCCGGTACAGCTCATCCAGAAACGCGGTCCGGAAACTCGCCGGGGCATCCGCCCGCGCGCCCGCACGCTCTCCCGCCACGTTGTAGATCGCGGTGGCGGCCAGGGCCGCATCGAAGGCCGGAACCGACGCCGCATAGACGGCGGCGACCCCGCCCAGGGAGCACCCCGAACCGGTCACGCGGGTCATCAGCGGGGAGCCCCCGGACAGCCGCACAACGGTGCGGCCGTCGGTGACCAAATCGGTCTCACCGGACACGGCCACCGCGCCGCCCGTCCACCGGCTGAGCGCCACCGCCGCGTCACGGGCCGTGTCGACGCCGTCCACCGCGTCGACCCCACGGCCGCCCTGGCCCGTCTGAGCGGTGAGCCCCCACAGTGCGGCGAGCGCAATCACCTCCGAGGCATTGCCCCGGATGATGCTGGGCCGGAACTCCTTGAAGGCGGCCAGGAGTTCCGTGCGCAGCGCGCCGATCCCGATCGCAACCGGATCGAGCACCCAGGGCGTGCCGTGCGCCTGCAGTGCCCGCACGGTCCGGGGCAGTGTTTCGGCGTAGACGGGGAACAGCGTCCCCATGTTCAGGTAGACGGCCCCGCCGACCGCCGCCATGGTCTCCCCCTCATCGGGGAGATACACCATGGCCGCCGAGCCGCCGACCGCCAGCTGCGCGTTTGCCACGAATTCAATGCTCACCGTGTTGGTGATGGATGGGGCCAGCGCGTCGGCTCCCCGGGCGATCCGGACCGCGTCGCCGATACGTGTGGCCAAGGCGGCCTGAGGGGAGGGAGAAGAGGACATGAGCGTTGTACTCCTTTCGCTGGCATTACCCAGATCAAGTTCAATGGTGTGATCTCAGCCCTGCGGCGATCGCCACAATTGGTCTGCGTCTGGCAGACAGGCACCCATTTGCTGTTCAGTTCTGATCCCAGCATAGCGCGTCCGGCGGATGGGAAGGGCTAACGCCTCTCCCGCGCGGAGGCCGTGGCGGCACCGACATGCATGCGCATGAGCGTGACCGGGCCGGGGGCGGCCCGCAACGTGCAGGGCCTCCCCGGATACGCCACAAGGGTGTCAAGCCGCCCCAGCCGAACGGTGTCGGACGGGCCAGGCCCCTCGCCCTCGAGCACCGCCTCGCCCTCGAGGACGACGGCAATGGTGATCTGGCTGGCACCGAACCCAAGGTGCTCCCCCGCAGCGAGCGTGAGCCGACGCATGTCTCCTGCGCCACCGCGCACCATCAGGTTGAGGTCGCTCCCCGCTGCGTCGCCCGGGTCGCAGTCGACCCGGTCGGAGCCGAGGAAGGTGCACACGTCGTATCGGCCAAGCACATGGTCCCGCCCGTTGATGCGCACTCTGACCGGCTGTGCGGTCAACGGGGCGAGCCAGCGCCGGTACCCGCTGAAATCAGAGAACGTCGATGGCCCCCGCAGCTCGGCGGAGCTCACCCGCCAGCGCACACGGTCCGGGGCCTCTGACGGGGGATCCTGCACAATGGTGGTGGTGCGGCCCTGCCCGTTGAGCCAGGGAATCGGGGTGAGCGCAGCGAAACGGATCACCCTGGGGGTGCGCTTCCCGGGATTCGCAACCAGCGACATGACACGCGCTCCCTCACCTCAGGCGAAAACGATTCCAAGATCGATCGTAGACCGGGGCCGGAGACGTTCATCGGGCGCACGCCGGGCTCTGCACCCCGCCCAGCTCATCGCCCCGGCAGTGCTCAATGGGCGGACGGGATCCGCGTACGCCCGTTAAGTCGCACAAGAATGCAGCAGGCCACGGCCTGTGCACCCACGGTGAACCCGATGAGCGCAGGAATCGAAACGGTCGAGAGCCATCCGGCGATGCTGCCACCGGCCAGTGCGCCCAGTCCCAGGGCGATGGCGAAATACCCGTATGCGCTGGCCCGGCTCCCCAGGGGAGCGATGTCCGCGATCACGGCGCGCATCGTGGATTCCTGGACGCCCGTCGCGGCTCCCCACAAGACCGCCCCGGCGATGACGGGCACCACAGCGCGCTGATACGCGACGAACGGGATGACCACCGCGATGAGGGGAAGGACATACAGGCTGCGCAGGTGGAACCTGTCGTATGCGAGACCGGCGAGCATCGCGGCCACCGCATCGATACCCATTGCGAGCGCATACAGCACGGGAACGGTGGCATCGCTGACGACGCCCGAGCTCACCATGCGGAACGACATGACGCCGAACGTGGCGATGGCCGAGCAGGTGACCAGGGTGAAGAGCATGTACCACCAGAAGGGCCCTGACCTGCGCAAGGAGACCCGCAGCTGCCGGGAGTTCGGCTCTGCGGACTCGTAGGCCTCCGGATGCGGAACCCGCCGGCGCAGCACCATCAGCACACCGAGCGCGAGGACGCCGGGCACGGCCAGGATGCCGAGCGCCGGCGCATAGTCGTTCGCGGTCACGGCGAGCACCCAGGCCACGATCAGGGGACCGAGCACCGCCCCGATCTGGTCAATGACCTCATGGATCGCGAACCCGCGCCCCACGCCGACGGCGGATGCGGCGCTGGCGAGCATCGAGTCCCGCGAGGGCGTGCGCAACGATTTTCCGAATCGCTCCACGATCACCAGTGACGACACCGCGACGACACTGCCGACGAGCCCCATCAGCGGCACCGTGATCGCGGTGATCGCGTAGCCGGCGATGGCGAACATCCAGTACCGATGGGTGCGGTCCGCCCACGGTCCAGTGAATGCGCGGCTGCCCAGGGCGGTCGCCTCGCCCAGACCCGAGACGACACCGACGACGACGGCCGAGGCCCCCACCGAGGCGAGGAGCGGACCCTGCACGGCCAGCGCACCTTCGTACACGATGTCCATGAGCAAGCTGATCAGGCCGAAGCCGGTGATGAACGCATAGGGGGATGCCGAGTGCCGGCGCTCCGATGGCCTCCGGGAGCCTTCATCCATGTCGGAGGGCCTCCCTCGCCTCACGCGCGGATCTCACGGAACCGTGACATCCGCGGCCGGACGCGGCGTTCCCATCCGTGTCAATCTCAGTCACGCGCCCTGGCCGATGCTGGCCGTCCGCTGGCGCGCCGCGCGAAGCCCGTTGAGGATGACGATGACCTCTGCGCCCTCGTGCACGAGTACGACGGCCCCCAGGCCGAGAACGCCGGTGATCGCCAAGGGGAGCAGCAGGGCGATGATCGCGATGGAGAGCGCCACGTTCTGGTCGATGATGGTGCGGCTGCGACGGGCGTGGTCGAGTGCGCGCGGGATCAGCCGCAGGTCGTTTCCCGTGAACGCCACGTCGGCGGATTCTATCGCCGCGTCTGCGCCCTTGACCCCCATCGCGATTCCCAGGTCAGCCGCAGCGAGCGCGGGGGCGTCGTTGATGCCATCTCCGATCATCGCCACGGGCTGGATGGCCGAGAGCGCCGTGACGGCGGCGGCCTTGTCCTCGGGACGCTGCCCGGCACGCACGTCTGTGATCCCGGCCTGCGCGGCGAGGGCGGCTGCGGTGCGCGCGTTGTCACCGGTGAGCATCGTGACCCCCATCCCACGCTTGGCGAGCGTGGCGACCACCTCGGGAACCTCGGGACGCAGCTCGTCCCTGACCCCGATCGCACCTGCCGGCTGGCCATCCCGATGAACGACGACGACGGTCATTCCCTCGGACTCCATCGCCGCCACGCCGTCCGCCAGCGCGCCGGTTCCCAGCCAGCGCGGGCTCCCCACGGCAACACGGGTGCCGATGAGGGTGCCTGCCACACCGCTCCCGGCGGTCTCGCTCACATCCTGGGCGGGCGGGGCGTCGGGAGCGGCCCTGGTGATTGCGGTGGCCAGCGGGTGCGTACTGTGGGCCTCCAGGCTCGCCGCCCAGGCCAGCACCTCCTGCTCGGTCACATCCGCGACAGTGACGATGCGGGCCACGGTGGGATCGTTGCGTGTCAGGGTTCCGGTTTTGTCGACGGCGAGGTGACGGATGCCGCCGAAGCGCTCGAATGCAGCACCGGACTTCACGACGACGCCGAACTTGGAGGCGGCGCCGATCGCGGAGACGACCGTGACGGGGACGGCAATCGCCAACGCGCAGGGGGACGCTGCGACCAGCACCACGAGGGCGCGGGTGATCCACAGCCCCGGGTCGCCGCTCAGCAGAGAGCCGACGACTCCGACGAGCACCGCGAGGACCATCACCCCGGGCACGAGGGGACGGGCGATCCGGTCAGCCAGGCGGGCGCGGTCGCCCTTCACCGCCTGGGCCCGCTCGACCAGCCCCACGATCGTCGTGAGTGAGTTGTCGGTGCCCGCGGCGGTGGCCTCGACTTCGAGGGCACCAGTGGTGTTGATCGACCCGGCGGAGGCATCCGCGCCGGGCTCGACGTCCACCGGGATCGATTCTCCGGTGATCGCCGAGGTGTCCAGGCTGCTCCTGCCACTTTTCACGACACCGTCGGTGGCGATCCGCTCGCCTGGCCGGATCACCAGCACGTCACCGGCGCGCAGCTCTTTCGCCTCCACCTCCACGGTGGCGTTCCCGCGTTTGACGAGCGCGGTCTCGGGCACGAGCTTGAGCAGCGCCCGCAACCCGGCACGGGCGCGGTCCATTGCCTTGTCCTCTAAGGCCTCTGCGATGGAGTACAGGAACGCGAGGGCGGCGGCCTCCTCGACGTACCCAAGGATGACCGCACCGGTGGCGCTGATCGTCATCAGGAGACCGATGCCGATCCTGCCTTTGGTGAAGAATCTGCGAAGCGCCCCGGGGACGAAGGTGGAGGCGCCCAGCAGGAGAGCGGCCCAGGACAACGCCACTGCCGGAATCCGCGCACCGGCGAATGCGAGTGCCAGGCCGGTGAGAAAGGTGGTGCCTGAGGCGATGGGGATCAGGACGCTTGGGCTTCGGTACCAGGCCAGATCCTCCTCGTCATCGTCGAGGTCAGCCGGGGTCCGGCGAGATGGGGTGGCCACACTCATGCCTGCGCACCTCCTGCGGTGCATCCTTCAACCTCGCAGGCGGAGTCTATGCAGGGCACGCTCTCATCGACGGCCAGCGTGACGTCGAGCAGGGCGATCAGGGCGTGGGTGAGGTGCGGGTCCACGATCTCGTAGCGGGTCTGGCGCCCCTCGGGCTCGGCCACGACGATCCCGCATCCGCGCAGGTACGTCAGGTGATTCGAGACGTTCGAGCGGGACAGTCCCAGCCGACGCGACAGCACGGCGGGATAGCTCGGCCCGGACAGCAAGGCCAGGAGGATCCGGGAGCGCGTCGGATCGGCCATGGCGCGGCCGAGCCGGTGCATTGCCTCAAGACGATTCGCAATAGTCAGCACACGATGACTATACATCGAATGCTGTACTACAGCGACCAGGAGCTCCTGCCCACGACCAAGTTGACCAATGGATACCGTGAATACGATCCCAAGGAAATCCCTCGGGCCAAACGGGTACACTGCCTGCTCGCAGCTGGAATACCGTGCGAGCAGGTATGGAAGATACGCGGTTGCCTGGGGAACGACAGTCCCGGCATCTGCAGGGAGATGCAGGAGGCAATGAGCTCCCAGATCGATTCGCTCGAACAGCGGATCCGGCGACTGGAAATGGCGCGGGACACGCTCAAACGAAAAATCCGCGACGGAGGGGCCGGTCACGAATGACCGGCCCCTGAGCGCTGTTGTGGAGATGGGGGGAATCGAACCCCCGTCCACCGTCCGGGTCAGATGCGTTCTACGGGTGTATTCCATCAAGCGTTCTGCTTGGCCTTGACCATTGGATGGACACATTGGTCAACAGGCCCAGCTCAGTAGGTGTCCCGCCCGGGGTCTGAGCACCCCCGGAAGGTAAGCCTCCTCAACGGCGCCAGGGTCTGGGCCGAAGGCGTGCCCAGTCTGACGGATTTACTGGCTCAGCTTATGCAGCGAGAGCGAAATCAGCGCGTTTAGCGTTCGCATTTATTTGGTTGCGTGGCTTGGTTTTCGAGAACATCCACGCCTCCTCGACCCGCTGTTCATCATCAGCGAAACGGTGTCGAAACCGATCATCCCCATGTGTAGTTATCAACGATGCCGAAGCACCAGTACCGGACCGAAGCCCAGTCGCCACAGTCTACAACGCCCTGCAGACACGCGGTATTCCGCCCGGGGCGCATGCATACGAACGTTTTCCCACGGCGCCGGGATCGACGACAATAGAGAGCATGAGCACACTCATGAATGTTGTCGGTTACACCGAATCGCTGCCCATCGAGGACCCCCGCAGCCTCTACGACGCCCAGATGCCCATCCCCGAGCCCGGACCTCACGATCTCCGGGTCCAGGTGCGCGCGGTGTCGGTCAACCCGGTGGATGCGAAGCAGCGCCTGCGCGCCCCCGGCGAGACCGTTCAGGTCCTGGGCTACGACGCGGCGGGGGTCGTCGATGCAGTCGGCCCCGAGGTGACCCTCTTCCGCCCCGGAGACACCGTGTACTACGCGGGCACCATCAACCGCCCCGGCACCGACGCCGAATACCACCTGGTCGACGAGCGCATCGTGGGGCGCAAGCCGATCTCTCTGAGCTTCGAGCAGGCCGCCGCACTCCCCCTCACTGCGCTGACAGCCTGGGAGGGCACCTTCGACAAGCTCCGCATCGATGCCACGACCCGGGGCACCCTCCTGGTGGTCGGGGCGACCGGAGGGGTGGGTGCGATGATCGTGCAGCTCACCCACATCCTGGCCCCGCAGATTCGCATCGTGGCGACCGCATCCACCGCGGAGAAGGCCGAGTGGATCCGGTCGCTGGGGGCCCACGAGACGGTGAACCACCACGAGGATCTGGCCCCACAGATCGCGGCGGTGGCACCTGAGGGCATCGACTACATCTACACCACGCACACGGCCGGGAATGTGCCGCTCTACCTCGACGTCCTGAACGCGTTCGGGCAGATCGTGGCCATCGACGACCCGGGGCCCATCGACGTGGCACCGCTGAAGGGCAAGGCCCTCTCCTGGCACTGGGAGTCGATGTTCGCCCGCTCGGTATTCCACGCCCCCGACCTGGTGCGCCAGCACGAGATCCTGGATGCCGTGGCCCAGCTGGTCGACGAGGGCAAGGTGCACACCACCCTGTCGAAGGTCATGGAGCCCTTCAACGCCGCAACCCTGCGAGAGGCGACCGCCGCGGTCGAATCCGATCGGACTGTCGGCAAGATCGTCATCAGCCTGCGGAGCTAGCGGCGCCGGTCACCGGGAGCAGGCCGAGCTCCCGGCTGATCTGCAGGGCCGCCCGGTAGCCGGCCTGGCTGGCCCCGACCGTCGAAGACGACGGCCCGTACCCCACCAGGTGCAGTCTCGGCTCGGCGACCGACCTGGTCCCCTCCATGAGTACTCCCCCCTGCGGGGTCTGCAGGTGCAGCGGGGCCAAGTGGGTGAGCTCCCACCGGAATCCGGTCGCGTACAGGATCACATCTGCGGGGACGAAGACCCCGTCGCCCATCCGCACCCCATCGGGCTCGATCTGGGTGAACATGCGGTGGTTCTCGAGCACGCCCCGGGCCTCAGCCTCCCGGGTGGCCCCGGTCCCCCGCCAGAGCCCCGTCGCCTCGACGACGCTCAGCGGGGGCAGTCCGGCCTCGACCCGCTCCTGCACGCCGCGCACCGCGGCGATCCGGTGAGCGGCGTCGAACTCCCCCTCCCTCCAATCCGGGGGCCGTCGGGACACCCAGAAGGTGTGCGCCACCCGGGAGAGTTCTCCCAGCAGTTGCAGGGCGGTCACCCCGGCGCCGACCACCACGATGTTCGTGCCCGCGAATCCGTCCTGCACTCCCCGGTAGTCCACCGTGTGCAGGATGCGCCCGCGGAACCGCTCCTGCCCCGGATAGACCGGACGGATCGGCTGCGTCCAGGTGCCGGTCGCATTGATCACGAAGCGGGCCGCCCAACGCCCATGATCGGTGTCGACCAGGAAGCGGGACGTCGGATCCGCGCCCAGGTGCGACACGGACCGAACCGCCACCGGGCGGCGCACCCGCAGGCCCATCTCCCGCTCGTACTGCGCGAAATATGCAGGGACCACCTGTCTGCTCTCGGCCGCCGGGTCGCTCCCGGTGAAGGGGAGTCCCGGGAGTGCCGCAATGTTGTTGACCGTGGCCATCACAAGCCCGGGCCACCGATCCCGCCAGGCGCCACCGGGGGCAGCCCCGGCATCGAGGACGACGAAGCGCCCCTCCCCTTCCCTGGCCCCGGTCGCCGCCGGAGGTGCAGCTGGGTCATCGATCGGTGCGAAGCCTCGATGCCGCAGCTGCCCGGCAGAGGCGAGTCCGGCCTGCCCGCCCCCGATGATCACCACGTCGACGGGCGTGGGGACACCCGGCTCGGAGCTGTTGGGAACGGACGCGGGAGGCGGGGACGAGGTCACACCCATGCGAACCGGCCGCGACCCGGAGTTATTCCGTTGGCCGCATCCGCCTTGTGCGCTGTATACCAGTTCAGTCTGAGAATCTTGGCCTCCTCCTTCCGGCCGCGCCGACGCGCGGGGCCGTAGTCTGGCTTGCGTGACTCATCAGACACCTACCGAGGCGTTCCGCGCTGCCCGGGACCTCCTGCTCGCCCATCGCACCGACGAGGATGCGGCCCGTGCGGCCTTCTCCTGGCCGGATGTGGGAACCCACTTCAACTGGGCCGTCGACTGGTTCGATGCCATCGCGGAGGGCAACGATCGCCTGGCCCTCTGGATTGTGGACGACGATGGCAATGAGTGGAAGATCACCTACGACGAGATGCGTCGGCGCTCCAACCGGGTGGCCAACTGGCTGATCGGCAAGGGCGTGCGCCCCGGGGATGCAGTCATCATCATGCTCGACAACCGCTGGGAGCTCTGGGAGGCGATGCTCGGCGTCATGAAGGCCGGTGGAGTCATCCTGCCGACCTCGGTCGTGCTCACACCCCGGGACCTCGCCGAGCGGGTCGATCGTTCACAGGCCCGCGCGGTCATCACCGATGCGCGCACCTCTCCGCGGTTCGACGCGGTGGAGGGGGCTCCGCTGCGCATCCTCGTCGACGGGGAGCTGCCCGGCTGGGAGCGCTGGTCGGAGGTCGACTCCGCCCCGGAGACGGCACCGGGGGTCATCGTCGGCTCCGATGACCCGTGCCTGATTTACTTCACCTCCGGGACCACCAGCAAATCCAAGATGGTGGTGCACACGCAGCTCTCCTACCCGGTGGGGCACCTGTCGACCATGTTCTGGATCGGTGTGCAGCCGGGGGACGTCCACCTGGCCATCAGCGCGCCCGGCTGGGGCAAGCACGCCTGGAGCTCCTTCTTCGCCCCCTGGATCGCCGAGGCCACGGTGTTCGTCTACAACTACAAGCGGTTCATCCCCGAGGCCCTCGTGGCCCAGCTCGACCGCGCAGGAGTCAACACCTTCTGCGCCCCGCCCACCGTATGGCGGATGCTCATCCAGGCCCGCATCGAGCAGCGCCCGAGCGCCATCCACGAGCTGCTGAGCGCCGGAGAACCCCTGAATCCCGAGGTAATCAACACGATCCGGGACTGGTGGGGGCTGGAGATCCGCGACGGCTACGGCCAGACCGAGCTCACCGCGACCCTCGGCAACCCGCCCGGGACGAAGATCAAGATGGGGGCCATGGGGCGCCCCCTGCCCGGCAACCGGGTGGTGCTACTCGACCCCGTGACGGGCAAGTCCACCGACGAGGGCGAAATCTGCCTGCCCATGAACCCCCGCCCCCTGAACCTGATGGACCGCTATCTGGGAGACCCTGAGCGCACCGCCATCGCCACGCGCGACGGCTTCTACCACACCAGTGACGTCGCCTCCCGGGATTCCGACGGCTGTTACACCTTCATCGGTCGCACCGACGACGTCTTCAAATCCTCGGACTACAAGGTGTCGCCGTTCGAGGTCGAGAGCGCCCTCATCGAGCACCCGGCAGTCGCCGAGGCCGCCGTCGTCGGGGCCCCGCACGAGACCCGGCTGAACGTGGTGAAGGCCTACGTCGGGCTGGCTCCGGACTGGGAGCCAAATGCGGAGACCGCGACCGAGATTCTCGCCTTTGCCCGCAAGCGCCTGCCCGCCTACATGCGGGTGCGGCGACTGGAGTTCTTCACCCTGCCGAAGACGGCCTCCGGGAAGATCCGCCGCGTGGAGCTCCGCGAGCGCGAGCAGCGGGCCGCGGCCGAGCACGTCCGGCTCCCCGAGGAGTACCGCGACACGGAGCTCGGCGTGAAGAAGCCCGTTCAGGGGCACTAGCGTGGAGGGGTGACCACCACCCTCTTCTCCCGTGCCAGGGGCTCCCTTCTCGGGCTCGCCCTCGGGGACGCCCTGGGAATGCCTACCCAGTCCATGTCCCCATCCACCATTGCGGGCACCTATGGGACGGTGACCGGGCTGCTCCCGGCGGTCGCGGAGCAGCCGATTGCCCCGGGGATGCCGGCCGGCTCGGTGACCGATGACACCGAGCAGGCCTTTGTCTTTGCCGACCTGCTCATCACTGGACGCACCGAGCCCCCGCAGATCGCCGCAGCCCTGGCCGACTGGGAGGACCGGATGCGGGCCAAGGGGTCGCTCGACCTGCTCGGCCCATCCACCCGGCGCGCCATCCAGGCCGTCCGCGACGGGGTCCCCGCCACGGAGACCGGCCGCACCGGCACCACGAACGGCGCAGCCATGCGGATCGCACCGGTCGGAATCGTCTGTCCCCCTGAGAATCCGAGTCGCCTCCTCGACACGGTCGAACGGCTGAGCCTCGTCACCCACAACACGGGCATCGCCCTCTCCGGGGCCGCGGCCGTGGCCGGGGCCATCAGCGCGGGACTCGACGGGGCCGGAGTCCCGGACGCTATCGAGTACGGGCTGGCACGCGCCGCAGAGGCCTCCACTCGCGGGCACTGGGTCGCCGCGGCGGATGTGGCGGCCCGGACCGCCGCCGGCATCCGGGAGACCGCCGGGCTCGATACTCCCCGGGTGACCGCGTTTCTGCGGGAGCGCATCGGCACGAGCCTCCTCACGCAGGAGTCGGTCCCGGCCGCACTGATCCTCACGGTCCGCTTCGCCGACGCCCCCTGGCAGGCCCTGCTGCAGGCCGCCAACCTGGGAGGCGACACCGACACCATCGGCGCCATGTGCGGGGCCGTCCTGGGCGCCTGCGGAGCCGAATTCCCCGCAGCCGAGAGCGCCCAGGTACTCGCCCGGAATGCCCTGCCGCTGGATGCCACCGTCCGGGGACTGCTCGGGCTGCGGGAGCGCGGATGACCGCGCCGCGCCCCCGGGCAGGCCGGGTACTGCACACTGGGAACCTGGTCGTGGACCTGAGTCTCCGAGTTCCCCGGCTCCCCCTCCGTGGCGAGGATCTGTCGGTCGAGGAGCCGGTCTCGGCCCCGGGCGGTGCCTGGCATGCGCTCGCCGCAGCCACCGGGCTCGGGGCCCAGTGCATCTTCGCGGGGAGCCTGGGGACGGGCCCTCGTGGCGATTTCCTGCGGGCCCGGCTCAAGGACTCCGAGATCCCCCATCCGGCGCCCCGCGTCGACGGGACAGACTCGGGCTGTTCGCTGGCCCTGGTGGAACCCGATGGGGAGCGCACCTTCCTCTCTGCCACCGGGGCCGAGGCGGTGCTGTCACCCGAAACACTCCGGGGGCTCTGCCCCACCGACGAGGATGTGGTGGTCGTGAGCGGCTACACCGTGGCCCGGGCGGAGGCCGGTGGCACGCTGCTGCGCTGGCTGCGTGGCTGTGACGAGGCCGCCGTCCTCTTCGACCCCGGCCCCGTGATCTCCAGGACCGAGGCGGGCCGGCTCCAGGCCGTCTGTGCGGCTGTCACCGCGCTCACCTGCACCGAGGAGGAGGGGAGGGAACTCGCCCGGGCACTCGGGGTCCGCAGCGCCTCGGGCAGTGCACCAGCCCTGGCCACGGCGCTACACCACGGTCTGCCCCGCCATCCGCTCGTCCTGCTCCATCAGGGGGCAGCTGGCGCCGTCTGGTGTGAGGCCCGGGGATCGGGCCACCTCGATGCGCTGTCCCTCCCGGTGTTGAGCGCCAACGGCGCCGGAGACACAGTCGCCGGAGTCCTCGCCTGGGGGCTGGCCGGCCCCTGGCTCTCCCCCGCCGCGCATGTGGATGCGGTCCAGGAGACCCTCGAACTCGCCATGGCCGCGGCAGGCCGCCACATCTCGACACCGCCCGGAACGCCCCCGGCCGACCGAGCCGAATTGCAGCGTTTTGCCGAGCAGCACCATCCCACCCCGTCGGACCAGTCAGGAGAGCATCGGGCATGAACCTACACGACCGGCAACGTATGGAGCGCGTCGCCTCGGATCTGCGGCAGGCCGGAGTCGAACCCCAGATTGAGCAGTTCGCTGCCTCGACCAAAACTGCCGCGGACGCCGCAGCCGCACTCGGATGTAAGGTCGGGGCCATC
>JAKVJE010000005.1 GCA_022487185.1 Microbacteriaceae bacterium | reverse complement strand
GTCGAAATGCGTCAAGACCAGCACGGTAATCTCTCGGATACCCAGTATCCGCAAACAGGAATCGATCGCCTTCGGCTCAGGACCTGTGTCGATCAGAACCACCTGCGACCCCGCCCGCGCCACCCATCCATCCCCCTGCCCGACATCGCAAAACACCAGGAACGGGTCCCTGGGGAAGGAGAGATCCGCGCGAAGCTGTCTCGCCGCAGTCCCGACCGTCACCACCAGGAGCACCACCGCGACACATCCACCAAGCAGCATTCTGCTCCGACGCCCCAGCTGGGTGAGCACTCCGACAGCCGCGAGCGCCGCAACGGCACAGATCAGCCCCGCGCTCCCCTCTGGCCAGGGAATCCTCCCCAGCGGGCGGACAGAGAAAAAACGGGCCACCAGCACAATCCATCCGGCGGCGAGGACCCCAGGTACCGCCGCAAGTGCCGCCAGAGGAGGACACCAGAGAAGAAGAAGCGCCGCGATGCCCGAGACCGAGGCAACCGGCACCGCCACAGCGGCCAGCGCATTCGACAGGACACCCCCGAGCGTCGGCGGCTGCCCCAGGCTGAGCAGAAGCGGAAGACACCCCATCTGCGCGGCGACGGTCACGGAGAGCACTCCGGCGAGGGGAGACGGAAGCCACCGTCGCGACCAGGCGTCGATTGGGCCGGCCAGGAGGATGATCCCCGCTGTGGCAGCGACCGAGAGCTGAAATGAAAACGATCGGGCGATCGCGGGATACGGTACAAGGAGGCCCAGGCATCCCCAGGCAAGACCGACGAGCGGATGTGTCCCGCGGCCGAGGAGCCGCACTCCTCCGACCACGCTGAGGAGCGCTGCGGCGCGGAGCACCGTCGGGGGCAGACCCACGAGGGTTGCGAAGCCCCAGACCGCCCCGAGCTGGAGCACGATCCGCCATCGCCATCGAACCCAGCGGACCCGCAGGAGGACGGACACCGCAGCAGCCCAGATGGCACAGTTCGCTCCCGAGACCGCCGTGAGATGGCTCAAAGCCGAAGTCAACATCGCCTCAGAGACATCCTTCGAAAGCCCCGTCTCATCTCCGAACACAAGTCCCGGAAGCAGGTCGCCACCGTCTCCAAAGGGACTGAGAAGGTTCGAGAAGTCCCGCAGCAGACCGGCACCCCACAGAGGAGTCACAGACGTCGTCGGCGGGCGCTCGGTCACTGCCAGTGCCACACCCCACAGCGCCGTCGCCAGGAGCAGAACTCTGGCCTCGGCCCAGGTGAGCCGGTAGGGACTCCGGCCGCCGACGGCCACCGTCTCGACGACATCCGCACGGAAGAGACTCACACCGTGGCCTGTGTTCGGAGACCCTCGACGGTTTTTTCACCAATGCCCGAGACCCGTGTGAGATCGTCCACCGAGGAGAAAGGACCATTCGCCTCCCGGTCCGCGATGATCTTCTCCGCGGTGGCCTCCCCAATGCGCGGCAGTTGCTGAAGTTGTTCCGCAGTTGCCCGGTTGAGATTGATGAGCCCCGGATCTGATCTCTCTTCCATCGGCTCCGAAGCACTCCCGGCGGCTCCCACCGCTGGAAGATGAATCTGCTCGCCGTCGATCACGCGGCGGGCCAAATTGATTTGTGCAACATCGGCATCCTCGAGCGGCCCTCCGGCCCGCTCCACCGCGTCGCCGATCCGAGCATCCCGGGAAAGCCGATAGACCCCCGGATCTCTGACCCTCCCGCTGACGTAGACGACCACCTCATCCATCCCCGGCGACGCCGAGGAGACCGGAGAGGCAGACGAAGCGGGCAGCGCCATTCGACCGGTGGAGGTCCCTGCCCCACAGGACAGCAACAGCACGGCCAAGGCGATTCCGGCCAGGGCAAGGAGCACCGTTGCCGTCACACGGCCACGCCAGGGTGAGTGCGGTGCATCGAGGGGTTCTGGGGCGGTCACCCCTCCAGGATGATCAGACCGAAGAGCGTCCGCCGTCTCCGGCATCGGCGCCCCTCGGCCTAGAGATCAGGAATTCCGTGTGGAAAACCGATCCCAGCTCAGCGAGCAATCACAAAATTCACAATCTTCGGGGCACGCACGATGCACTTCACGATCTGCCGGTCTCCGATGGCCTGGACGACTCCTGGGAGCTTTGCGGCACCCTCCCTGAGCTCGTCCTCCGCAATATTGCGAGGCACCTCCAGCCTGCCACGCACCTTCCCGTTGACCTGCACCACCGCCGTGACGGTGTGCTCCATCAGCAGTGTTGGGTCGCAGTCGGGGAGGCCGGCCAACGACACCGACGGCTCATATCCGAGCACCTGCCACATGTCCTCGGCCGTGTACGGAGCGAAGAGGCTCAACACGATGGTGATCGCCTCAACCGCCTCCCGAACCGCAGGATCCGTCGCACCGATCGAGGGGTCATCCAGCGCCTTCCGAGTGGTGTTCACCAGCTCCATCAGCCGGGCAACCGCAACATTGAAGCGGAATCCCTCAATGATCTCCGGGATATCGTGCAAGAACCGATGTGTCTGAACCCGCAGTGCCCGGTTCCCCAGGGCAGGATCGACCCCGGCTGGAGAGAACACCTCCTGGGCAAGTCGCCATGCACGGGCCAAGAACTTCGCAGACCCCGTCGGGGAGACGTCTGCCCAATCGATATCGTCCTCGGGCGGGCCGGCGAATGCCATGGTGAGGCGCACCGCATCCACCCCGACCGCCTCCAGTTCGTCGCTGAGGCGCACCAGATTTCCGCGAGATTTACTCATCGCGGAGCCATCCATGAGCACCATCCCTTGGTTCAGGAGTCGAGTGAACGGTTCCTCGAAATCGATCTTGCCGAGATCGTGCAGCACCTTGGTAATGAACCGGGCATACAGGAGGTGCAGGATCGCATGGGTGACCCCGCCCACATACTGGTCGACCGGAAGCCATTGCGCGGCAAGCTCCGGATCGAACGGTGCTGCATCATCATGCGGCGAAACAAACCTGAGGTAGTACCAGGACGAGTCCACGAAGGTATCCATGGTGTCAGGATCCCGGCGTGCCGGCGCCCCGCACTTCGGACACGGGACGTTCACCCAGTCTTCTGCCGCACCGAGCGGAGAGGTTCCCTTCGGTTGCAGATCCAGGCCGGCGGATGCCGGGAGCCGGACCGGCAACTGGTCGTCAGGGACAGGAACCAGGCCACAGTGCTCACAGTGGATGATGGGGATCGGCGTGCCCCAATATCGCTGCCGAGAGATAAGCCAGTCCCGCAGGCGGTAGTTCTTGGCGGCACGGCCCGTCCCCCGCTGCTCCAGCACCTCGATTGCCTTCTGGAATGCCTCCTCCTTGTGCAGTCCGTCGAGCGGACCGGAGTTGATCAACACCCCGTCCCCGGGCACCGCCACACCGGACTCGGCAGGATCTGGCTCGTCACTGTCGACCACAACCCGTATCGGCAGGTGGAACTTCCGGGCAAAGTCCAGATCGCGCTGGTCGTGGGCCGGCACCGCCATAATCGCGCCATGGCCGTGGTCGCTCAGCACATAGTCGGCCGCGTAAATCGGCAGCCGCTCCCCGTTGACCGGGTTAATCGCGTACTGGTTCAGGAAGACGCCCGTCTTCTCATGGTCTGTGGACTCTCGGGCGATCTCAGTCTGGGCCTTCACCTGTTCCAGATACTCTGTGAACGCCTGCAGCGTCTCAGCACCCGCGTCCTCTGCCAGTTCCTGGGCCAGCTCGGTATCGGGGGCCAAGACCATGAAGGTCGCCCCATACAGCGTGTCGGGGCGCGTCGTGTATACCGTGACGGGTTCCTCACGGCCCTCGATCTGAAAATCGACGTCCGCTCCGACCGATCGCCCGATCCAGTTGCGCTGCATCGACAGCACTCGATCGGGCCAGTTCCCGCGCAGATCCTCCAGTCCGTCCAGCAGACGATCCGCATAGTCGGTGATCTTGAAGTACCACTGCGTCAGCTTCTTCTTCGTGACGAGGGTGTCACACCGTTCACAGCGGCCCTGCACGACCTGTTCATTGGCCAGAACCGTTTCATCCTTGGGACACCAGTTCACCCAGGAATCCTTGCGATACGCCAATCCTTTTTCGAACATGCGCAGGAACAGCCACTGATTCCAACGATAATATTCCTCATCGCAGGTTCGCAGCGTGCGCTTCCAGTCAAAGGAACAGGCGTAGTTGCGCATCGAGGTACGCTGCTGCTCGATGTTCGCATACGTCCACTCCCGCGGGTCCAACCCCCGTTTGATCGCCGCATTCTCAGCCGGCAAGCCGAACGCATCCCAGCCGATCGGATGCATCACGTTGTAGCCGCGCTGTACCCAATAGCGGGCCACCACATCGCCCAGGGCATACGCCTCCGCATGCCCCATATGGAGGTCCCCCGATGGATACGGGAACATGTCGAGGACGTACTTCTTGGGCCGGGGATCATCGGGGCGTCCGGAATCGAACGGCGCCAGCTCATCCCACACCGGCTGCCACTTTCGCTGGATGGACTTTGCGTCGTATTCGAAGGGCTCAGTACCCGTCTGGTTGCTCACTGTGTTCCCACCTGCTCCATGATCCCGAGCCGCGGCGACACGCCAACGGCAGACGTCCTCCAGAATACCCGTCCCGGCATCACAGCGAAGCCGTTGCGTAGGCATCCAGGTCTATGGCCGCATCCACCCGGTCCCGGACAACGTCGTGACTGATCAAGATCACCGTCCGGCGCCCGTCATCCGCAATCCGGAGGAGATCCTCCACGAGTGCCTGGGCCCGTTCCGGATCGACATTGGCTGTCGGCTCATCGAGGATGATCACCGGGAAACCGGCCAACAGCGCCCGGGCCAGAGAGAGCCGCTGAACCTGTCCCCCGCTCAGGAGCTCCCCATTCTCTCCGACGTCGAGATCGAGACCGCCCCGCGGCTCAAGGTCCGACCACAACCCCACATTCCGGAGGCGTTCCCGAAGGGCTGAATCCGAGGTCCCCGGGGCAGCGAGGAGGAGGTTATCACGCACCGTGCCGTCAAAAAGGTGCGGCGTCTGCTCGCAGAGCCCGATGCTCCTCCGCAGCCTCTGGCCGCTGAGGGAGCCCGCCGGAACCCCGTTGAGGAGGTACTCGCCTTCACGCACCGGCAGCAATCCGGCGAGCGTGAGCGCCAGCGTGCTCTTGCCCAGGCCGCTCCGGCCCGTCAGGAGAAGGCGCTCGCCCGGACGGATGTCAAGATCCAGTCCCCGCAACACCGGTTCCTCCCCGGGCCATCCCACGGCGGCGCCCTGGAGCCGCATGCCGCGGAACTGGGCCGGAGGCGGCGACGGCGATTCGTGCGGTGCGGATGACTGCGGTTCGGGGATCCGCCCGCCTCCAGCCGGGACCGGCCCGGTGAGTTCGGCGATACGTCGAGCTGACTCCCGCACCAGCATCCGGTTCTGGGGAGCCTGCGCTGCCTCCCCGATAACGTCGAAGACGCTCAGGGGGACGAGAACCAGCACTGCCAGCATCGGGCCGTCGAAGAACCCGCGCCCCAGATCCAGGCTGCCGGTCCAGGCACAGGCGAGCGCCGCCAGACCAGCCAGCACGACGGCGAGGGCCCCGGTGAGAGAAGCCGAGTACTGCAGCCGGTCGGCAGTGCGCTGCAGGAGATGATCATCTTCTCGAAGCCCCCGCAGTACCGGGGCGGTTGCGGAGAACGCGGCAAGGACTTCACTCCGGGCCGCCAGGTCCAGGAGATCATCATTCACCGCGGCTCGCTGAATCGCCAGGGCTCCGCTGCCCCGCCGGTGCACCGTCCACGGCACGAGTGTTCCGCAGAGGCCCCCGAGGACCAAAAACCCCATGAGTACCAGGGCGGTACGCCAGGAGATCATGCCGATACCGAGCACGGAGGCCGCCGCAACGGTGCCGGCAGCCAGCGCCGGATGCCGGACTCGCAGCGGCAGGTCCTGAAGCTGGTCGACGTCCGCCATGAATCGGCTGAGAAGATCTCCCCGCCGGAGTCGGCCCAGACCGGCAGGCGCCTTCGGGGCCAGGGCCGAGAAGATCGTCGTCCGGATCACGCCCAGCATCCGGAACGCCGCGTCATGGCTCGCGAGGCGTTCCAAATAGCGGAAGACGGCCCGCCCCAGGGCGAAGAACCGGACGCTGACGACCACCATCATGAGGAAGAGAATCGGGGGACGCAGAGCGGACGCCGAAATGAGGTACGCGCTCGTCCACATCAGTCCGACTGCGCAGGCCGCGGATGCCCCGCCCAGGAGAACGCCGAGCAGAAAACGTCCGGTCTCGGGCTGCGCGAGCCGCTCAATCCTCCGGACGACCTCGTCCGGGACCGTCTCCACCCGGTCTGATTCAGACATGCGCGGTCTCCTCCCGGACGAGCCGATGCCGCACGTCACAGACGCTGGCGACCTCTTCTCTGTGGGTGATGATGCAGAGGGCAAAACCTTCGTTCGCCAGCTCCCGCCACCCGGCGATGACCGCTGCCTCGGTTTCACTATCCAGCGCGCTCGTGGGCTCGTCGAGCAGCAGAAGCGGGGTCTGACGTATCAGTGCTCGCGCATAGGCACGGGCGAGCGCGAGGCGCTGAGCCTGGCCGCCAGAGACACCGCTGCCCAGCTCCCCCAGGACCCGGTCGGCGGGGAGATCTGGGAGTGCAGCGAGGCGGAGGGCTCGCTCGAGCACCATGTCTGACAGGTCCATCCCCAGGGCGACATTCTGACGAACGGTCCCTGGCCCCAGCTCCGGCCGCTGTCCTGCCCACGAAATGGTCGATCTCGCGTGGGCCGACCGAAGATCGATGGTCCGGGCCCCGGAGCGCAGAAGACCCCGACCGGGAACGAATCCGAGCAGCACCGCGAAGACACTCGATTTGCCCGTCCCCGACGGACCGGTCAACGCGGTCAGCTCCCCGGGGCGAAGCTCAAGGCTGCACGGCGGTGTCACCACATCCCCGTACTCGGCACACACCTTTTGCAGGGACACGGGGCTTCCCCATTCCAGCGGCTCCGCGGGCTGCGGCTCGGCACCGCGAGCATCGAGGATCTCGAACACGTCGGTCGACGCCTGGACTCCCTCTTGGGCAGCGTGGTACTGAGCCCCGACCATCCGGATCGGGGTGAAGGCCTCCGGCACGAGGAGGAGCACGAAGAGCCCTGTAAACAAGTCCAGCTGCCCGGCGACGAGCCTGGTCCCGATGGAGACCGCCACCACTGCGACAGACAGCGTCGAGAGGATCTCAAGCACAAATCCGGAGAGGAAAGAAACCCGCAACACCCGCATCGTCCGCTCCCGGTAGCGGTCGGCCACCTGAGCGATCACCCGTTGCTGGTGACGCACACGTCCGAAGATTCGCAACGTGGTCAAACCGGAGACCACATCGAGGAAGTGCGCCGAGAGTCGACGTAGCGTCTCCCATTCCGCCTGCTGCACATTCTGCGTGAAGTAGCCCACCAGGATCATGAACACTGGGATGAGCGGCAGGGTGATGATGGTGATCAGGCCGCTTCGGACGTCCTGACTCCACAGGACGAGAACCACAATGGGGGTCGCAATCCCGGAGAGGACGAGCTGCGGAAGATATCGCGAGAAGTATGCGTCCAGCGCATCCAGTCCCCGCCCCGCGATCACGGACATATCGGCAGACGAGCGCCCACGCAGCATCCTGGGGCTCAGGCTTTCTGCGATCTGCTCCCGCAGCGAACGCTTCACACGGGTTGCCGCCGCTCTCGAGGCCGCGTCCCAGGCCCAGGCGGATGCTCCCCGCAGGCAGACCGCCCCTATGGCCAGGAGGATGGGGGTACCCGTTCGCCAGAGCGCATCGTGGTGAAGAAAGAGATCCACGATCAGCACGGAGATAGAAGCGGAGAAGACGATGATGCAGGCGGTCTGTATCAGACCGAGCACCCCGCTCAGAGCGAGAAACCAGCGTGAATCGCGGGCATAGCGGAGCAGCCGCACATCGAAGGGCTTCACGATTCACCTACTCCCGGATACCCCGTACATAGTATCGGCCGCCCACCTCCAGTGGAGAGGGGCGGCCGATACGTTCTGGTCCGGTTAGTGCGCCGAGGTCGCAGCATCGGCAATCTGCCGATGCGCGACGCGCCCACGGAACACCCAGTAGGTCCATGCCTGGTAGGCAAGCACGATTGGCAGGGCGATGCACACCACCCAGGTCATGAACACCAGGGTCGCGTGTGAGCTCGAGGCCCCCATGAGCGTCAGGCTGTTCTCACCGACCGGATCGAGCGTCGAGGGCAGCACCATCGGTGTAAGCGTTCCGTTCACCACGTGGCTCGTCGCCAGGGTGAGCCAGAGCCCCAGGACGGCGAAAACCACGGTGAGCGCGGTGGATGCGAAGGCCCAGCCATCCCGCCCGGACAGGTTGAACAGGATGCTCGCGATCAGGCAGACCGCGGCGATCACGCAGCACAGCAGTACCAGTACCGAGAAGTGTGCGAGCACCGTCCAGAGCAGGAACGCCGCCGCGACGACGAGGGTCACCCCGCCCAGCGGCTTGGCGAGCCGAGTGGCGCGCTCGCGCACCACCCCATCGGTCTTGAGCGCGAGGTATTGCGCACCATGGAGCCAGAACAGCAGCAGCGTGGTCAGCCCGCCGAGCAGCGCATAGCCGTTGCCGTTCAGCAGGAGTGTCAGCAGCGAACCGGTGAAGACGTGTCCGCCGGTGGCGCTGGTGAATCCGTCCTGCGAAACCCCCGGCTGCATAGCCAGGATCGGCATGCCATTGATGATATTCGCCACTGCAACCCCCCAGAGGAGGGCCGGCACCGCGGAACCGATCGTGATGAACCAGTCAAACATGTTCGTCCACTTCGCCCCCTTCCCCTGGTGGCGATACTCAAAGGAGACGCCACGGAAGATCAGAGCCAACAGAATGAGGAAGAGGGCCAGATACGCCCCGCTGAACAGGGTTGAATACCACTCGGGAAAGGCCGCGAAGAGACACGCGCCCGCGACGATGACCCAGGTTTCATTCATGTCCCACACGGGGCCGATCGAATTGATGACCTGACGCCGCTCAGTGTCGGTGTGCCCGACCACTCGCAGCGACATGCCGACACCGAAGTCGAAGCCGTCAAGCACAAAATAGCCGACGAACAGCACCCCGACGACGAGGAACCAGAAGAGTTGCAAAGTCATATCAGCGTCCTCAGTACGTAATTGCCAGTCGGGCGGGATCAACGGCTTCCGCCTCGTCGGATCCCGAGCCAAAGTCCTCAGGTCCATTCTTCGCGGCCCGAGTGATCAATCGATATTCGATGACGGCCAAGATCCCGTACACCACGGTAAATCCGGCCAGTGAGATCGCAACCGTCCATGCGGGGACATTTGGTGAGACCCCCATCTTCGTGGTCATCAACCCCATCACGATCCATGGCTGCCGCCCCATTTCGGTGAACACCCAGCCGAGCAGGTTGGCGATCAGTGGAACCACTGCGAACCAAATCGACACATTCCACAGCCAGATCGGCGTGGTCCACTTGGACTTCGTGCGGTTCACGACCAGCAGCACCACTGCCAGCAGCGCGGCGAGGGCACCGAATGCGATCATCAGACGGAACGAAGAATATGTGACCCACACGATGGGGTTGAAGACCTTGCCGTCGGGGCAGCTGATTGCCGTCGCCTGCGCACCGGAGCCACAGTACTTGGCCGCGTATTCCGCATTCAGGTTGTTGAGCCCCTCGACGCGTCCAGTGAAGGTGTGCGTCGACAGGAAGGAGAGCAGGAAGGGCACTCGGATCCCCGGGGCGCCGGTCGCGTGGTCGGATGGCCAGGTGAACAGGGAGAACGACGCACTCCCGGTGGTGTTGTAGAGGGCCTCGGCCGCAGCCATCTTCATCGGCTGGGCCTTCACCATGGCCAGTCCGAGCTGATCGCCGGTCAGGAAGGTGGCCGCGAATCCAGCCAGCAGGGACCAGCATCCGAACTTCAGCGCGGTGCGCATGGCCTCGACATGCTGGTTGCGCTTCAGGTGATAGGCAGCGGTCGCGACCACGACGGCAGCGGCAAACATCACCGCAGCGGTGATGGCGTGGGGGAAGGCGGCCATGCCGACAGGGTTGGAAAGCACCGTCCAGATATCGGTAAGCTCAGCCCGGCCATTCGCAGCACTGAGGTGGTAGCCTACCGGGTTCTGCATGAACGAGTTCGCGGTGATGATGAAATAGGCGGAGAGAATCGTGGCAATGGAGGTCAGCCACGCGGTCGCGAGATGAACCCCCTTCGGAAGGCGGTTCCATCCGAAGATCCACAAGCCGATGAAGGTGGCCTCCAGGAAGAAGGCGAACAGCCCTTCCATGGCAAGGGGAGCACCGAAGATATCCCCGACGAAGCGGGAGTACTCCGACCAGTTCATCCCGAACTGGAACTCCTGGACGATCCCAGTGACGACCCCCATCGCGAAGTTGATCAAGAAGAGCTTCCCGTAGAGCTTCGTGAGCTGAAGATACTTGACCTTTCCGGTGCGCACCCAGGCACTCTGCAGAATGGCGACCAACAGCATCATGCCAATAGTCAGCGGGACGAACAGATAGTGGTACAGCGTGGTGAGGCCAAATTGCCAACGTGACAGGATCAGCGCGGCCGGGTCCACCCCCATCTGAGCCATTGATCCGAGCATGTTCAGATCCTTCTCTCTGAGGGCAGCAGAACACCGCTCTCTCTCCGACAACTGTTGGAAACACTACCGACGGATTCACAGGAATTCAATGGCAGTCACTGCTATTGCCTATCAGACATATAGCGTAAGTTGACTAATTGTTGATCCAGTCACGGACCTTTGCAATCCGGGCCTTCAGCTGGGATTCATCCGCCTGGGCCACCGAAGGTCCTCCACAGGCACGGCGCAGCCGCATGTGCACCGAGCCGTGCGGTTCGCCCGAGATTTTGGACCAGACGGAGACAAGCCGCGCCAGCTCTTTCCGCTCCTTCCGGAGGCGGACATAGAGCGGTTGGGCCGGACGAGCTGCCTCGGGAGCCGGAGCGGTGGACCGGTGCCGGGCCAGCAGGGCATGGGCCTCGGAGGGGTCCAGGAGTCCAGGAAATCCCAGAAAATCTTGTTCCTCCAGGCTGAGACCGGCACCGACCGCCAGCTCATCGCCATCGAAGAGCGCTCGATCGAACGAGGCGTCCGCGTCCAGGGTCTCCTCCTGAGCATCGGGCTGCAGGAGCTGTTCCGAGGCCCGCTCGGAGCGCTGCGCCTCGGCCAAGAGATCATCCCCCTGCTCCTTCGGAGCTCCTAAGACATGATCCCGTTCCCGTTCCAGCCCCGTTGCCAGGCCAAGTACCTGGGCAACGCTCGGGAGGAATACCGTTGCCGTCTCCCCCCGACGACGGGCACGGACAAATCGCCCAATTACCTGTGCGAAGTACAGGGGCGTCGAAGCACTCGTTGCGTACACACCCACAGCGAGCCGCGGAACATCCACTCCCTCAGAGACCATGCGGACTGCCACCATCCACCGCTGCGTTCCGGCGTTGAAGGCGGCGATTCGCTCACCCGACCCCGCCTCGTCCGACAACACGGTCGTCACAGGTTCTCCCGCGATGTCTGCCAGGATCCGTGAATAGGCCCGGGCGGTGCGCTGATCGCCTGCGATGACCAGGCCCCCCGCATCCGGCATTCCCTTCCGGACCTCGGTCAGGCGTCGATCGGCCGCCCGCAGCACCTGCGAAATCCATTCACCACGGGGGTCGAGAGCCGCCCTCCACGCCCCCGAGACAAGATCACGAGGACCAATCCCATCCAGCACCGCGCTCATGACCTCGCCCATTTTGGTGCGCCAGCGAAGCTTTCCCGAATAGGCGAGGAACAACACAGGACGTACCACCCCGTCGGCCAGGGCCTTCGAATACCCGTATTGATAGTCCGATTCCGAGACCCGGGTCCCATCGGGCTCCCGCCGATACCGGACGAATGGAATCGGGGCATCATCGCTGCGGAACGGGGTTCCGGTCAGGGAGAGCCGCCGGGTTGCCTGCCTGAACGCCTCGCGAATCGCCTCCCCCCAGCTCAGCGCGTCCCCGCCGTGATGGACTTCATCCAGGACGACCAGTGCGGGCCTGGATGTCACGATGCGCGCAAAGATATCGGGGTTCGCCGCAACCTGCGCATAAGTGACCGAGATCCCCGCGTATTGTGCCCCGTACTGCCGATCGGCGTTTCGAAAATTGGGGTCCAGCAGAAGCCCGGCGCGCTCCCCTGCCTCGGCCCATTGTCCCCGCAGATGATCGGTAGGGGCCACCACGATCACCTGCTGGATGGTTCCCTCGGCAAATAGCCGGGAGGTGAGCTGCAGGGCGAAGGTTGTTTTCCCCGCACCTGGAGTTGCCGCAACGAGGAAGTCCCGCTGCGGGTTGCGGAAGTATTGTCCGAGTGCCTCCTGCTGCCAGGCCCGGAGCTTCGGGGCGGTTCCCCGCGCGCTGCGTGCGGGGAACGCCGGCGGCAGACTCTGCGCTGAATACCCTGGACGATGCTTCACGGGCGTTAAGAATAACCGCCCCCGCGAACAAGCTCCGGAATTCGGAGCCGTCCACGGGGGCGGTGTTCTACAAACAGGCTCAGGCGGCCGCGATGAGCGCAGCGCTCTGGTGCACCATCGTGAGATCCTCACGGCTGGCCACGACAACGACCTTCACCTTGGAGTCGGGTCCGCTGATGACCGTGTCCGTCTTATTTGCAGCGTTCGCAGCCTCATCGAGAGTGATCCCCAGGAAGGCCAGACGATCGATGATCATCTTGCGCCCGGAGACCGAGTGCTCCCCGATGCCACCGCTGAAGGCGAGAACCTCTCCGCCGTTCAGGGCGGCGAACATCGACGCGAGCTGCGAGGCGGCCCGGTGTGCCCAGACGACGAGGGCAAGCTTCGCGTCCTCGTCGCCCTCGGCTGCACGGGACTCGATGTTGCGCATGTCGTCATCTCCGGTCATACCCCGGAAGCCGGAGTTGTGCACCATCGCATCGTCGACCTCTTCGAGGGTCAACTCGGTGTGGTCCACGACCCAGCGGACAATGGCCGGATCGATATTCCCGCAGCGAGTACCCATAACGAGACCCTCAAGCGGGGTGAATCCCATCGTGGTGTCGATGGTGTGGCCATCGGCGATGGCCGCCAGGGAGGCGCCCGATCCGAGGTGGGCGCTCACAAGCTTGAGCGAGGCCGCATCGGCCCCGAGAAGCTCAGCGGCCTTCTGCAGGTTGTAGTCGTGGGCGAGCCCATGGAACCCGTACCGACGGACGCCCAGATCCTTGCTCCACTCCTTGGGCAGGGCGTAGGTGTATGCCTCCGCGGGCATATGGGAGTGGAAGGAGGTATCGAAGCACGCGACCTGCGGCACATCCGGCCAGAGCTGCAGCGCACGCTCCAGCACGGCGACCTGCTGCGCCTGATGCAGCGGGCCGAGATCGATGAGCGACCGGATTCCATCCATCACCTCGGGGGTGACCAGCTGGGCCTCCTTGAAGAGCTCACCGCCGTGGAGCACACGATGTGCGACGCCCTCGACCGTGCCGGCCTTGGACTCGACGTCGGCGAGGATGTCGTTCCACTCGGCGTCACTGATCGTCTTCGGGGGCTTCTCGACGGTGCGGCCGTAAATGGTGTTGTCACCGTCGTCGACGTTTACCTTGAGACTGCTCGACCCGGCGTTCAACAGCAGCATTTTCATTCTGGTTTGTCTCCTTGTTGGATGTGGAAGTGGCCCGCAGGCAATTACTTGGTGGATTCGGACTGGATGGCCGTGATCAGGATGGTGTTCATCACATCGTCGACGGTCGTGCCACGAGAAAGGTCATTCACTGGCTTGGCGATCCCCTGCAGCACCGGTCCGATGGCCACCGCTCCGGAAGACTGCTGCACGGCTTTGTACCCGTTGTTCCCAGCGTTCAAGTCGGGGAATACGAAGACATTTGCACGGCCCGCCACCGGAGAACCCGGGAGCTTCTGGGAGCCGATCCGGGGGTTCGAGGCGGCGTCGTACTGGATGGGCCCCTCCACAGCGAGCTCGGGCTCACGCTCCTTGACCAAGTTGGTGGCCTCCCGAACGGCGTCCACCAGTGGGCCCTTCCCGGAGGTCCCGGAGGAGTACGACAGCATCGCCACGCGCGGCTCGAAGCCAAACTGACGGGCGGTCGCGGCCGAGGCGATGGCGATATCTGCCGACTGGCTGGGCTCCGGGCTGATGTTGACCGCGCAGTCCCCGTAGAACAGGACCTTGTCGGCCAGGCACATGATGAAGACCGAGGACACGGTGGATGTGCCAGGAGCGGTCTTCACGATCTGCAGGGCGGGGCGGATGGTGTTCGCAGTGGTGTGGACGGCGCCGGACACCATGCCGTCGGCCTTCCCCTCCTTGATCATCATCGTGCCGAAGTACGACAGATCGTGCATCGTCTCGCGGGCCTGCTCGATGGTGACACCCTTCTTCTTGCGCAGTTCGGCGAACTGCTCGGCGAAAGGCTCCAGGAGCTCTGAATCGTCAATGTCGATGACGTGCATCTTGGAGGTGTCGACACCGACCTCGGCGGCCGTCTTCGCGATGCTGTCTGGCTTGCCGAGCAGCGTGATCTCGACGATCCCGTCCTCGACCAGACGTCCGGCGGCGGTGAGCACGCGAGGCTCATCACCCTCGGGGAGCACGATGTGGGCGTGCGCGGCCCGGGCCCGGGTAATCAGGCTGTGACGGAAGTGCAGCGGCCCCACGGGCAGCGGCTCTTCACAGGCAACGGCAGCTGCCACAGCGGCATCGCCAGCCGCTCCCCACGCCTCCACGAGGCCTTTCGACGGCACCGCGACGGCACCCTCGGGGGCATCTGCGGCGTCGAGAAGAACTGAGAAGACTCCATGCAGATGGTCTGCGGCAAGGCTCCGCTCCAACGAGGTGACGCGGGCGGCAGCATCCTCAGCTCCGAGCCCCGCAGATGGGGCCACCGCGATCACGCGGGTCCCGATCTCACGGGCGAGCTCAGCGTTCAGCGCATGCAGCTCAACGGGATCGCCAGCGGCCTGGTCTGCACCGGAGACCAGCACAACCTCGGCATCCTCCGGAACGGTGTCAAACACGTCCAACACCGAATTCACGAATGCATCGGCATCCGCACGGTAGGCCCTGAGCGCGTCGGCCTCAGAGAAGATCGCCTGAGCGGCGACCAGCTTTGCGCCCGCGATCTCCTGCGCCTTCGCAATCACGGCGTCGGTCTTGGGATCAGATACTGATACCGGGCGGACGAGCGCAATCTTTGAGAACGTCTCACCCAGAGATTTCAAGACAGCGAGCGTCGTCTGCGACGCACCGGAGCCCGCCTCGTCACCGAGCACGAACAGGAATTGTTTCAACGTGGCCTCCCCACAGAATGGATCATGCAATAACGCACTACGGCCACCAGCTTAATAGGTATGTCCTCTGACGCCGAATCCGTTCAGCGTGCATTCAGCCGCCCCATAGAGGTTATGGGGCGGCTGAATCCGGAAGTCCCTACGCCTGCAGCTGGAATTCTGCATCGATACGAATGGTGACCTCGCTGCCGACAAGCACACCACCGGCCTCAAGCGAGGCATTCCAGCTCAGGCCGAAGTCCTCGCGCAAGATTTTGGCAGTCGCCTCGGCACCTGCCACGGTCACGCCGTTCGCGTCCTGAGTGGTTCCACCGAATTCAACCTGGAAGTCCACCGGCTTGGTGATGCCCTTCATGGTCAGGTCCCCGTGGAGCGTGAACGAATCACCTGAGCCCTCGACGCCGGTGGAGACAAACGACAGCCGGGGAAAAGCCTCCGCCTCGAAGAAGTCCCCCGACTGGAGGTGCCCATCACGCTGGCTGTTCCCGGTCGAAACCGAGGCCACAGCGACACTCCCGGAAACCTTGGCGGTCTCGACCTCGCCCTGGCTGACTACGGTCGCCTCGACGTCGCTGAAACTCCCGCGGACCTTGCTCACCAGATGCCGTACCGTGAACCCGATCTCGCTGTGGGCCGGATCGATCGTCCATGTACCTGCAGTCAATGCCGTCATATCGTATGCTCCAATATCGTTGAGGAAGAGGATCGTTCGATCCCGCTGAGCCCAACACCGGCTTCGTCGGAGTATTCCAGACTGGTGGGACAATAGGGGTCATGCCTCAAGGACCATCAGACTTTACCGATGAGATCAACCTCGAGCCGGTGCATCTCATCGAGAAATCGCGGGCGATTATCCGCTTCGGCAAGATGCTGCTCGCAGCGGGGACCGGATCGTTCCGTGTGCGGCAGGCGACGCAACGGGTAGCGGCGGGCCTCGGGGTTGAGCGGATGGAGCTGAGCGTCAGCGCAACCGAGATCATCGCCACCTTCATCCACGGCGGAATTTTCCGGACCAGGGTCGCCGGTGTCCAGGGAATCGGCGTCAATGCCGACCGGATCGTCGAGCTCGAGACGCTCTCGCGGCACACCGGCCCCGGGACCTCACTGCAGTGGTTCGAGGAGGAACTCGACCGCATCGCCGCCCGCCGGACCGGATACCCGTTCTGGATCCTCGTCCTCGCCGCAGTCATGGCCTGTACCGGATTCGCCTTTCTGAACAACGGCGGATGGGTCGAGTGCCTCTCCGTTGGGTCGGCGATGGCCGTGGCCCAGTCCCTGCGCTACGTTCTCCTGCGCATTCGACTCAATCAATTGGCCGTTGTCGGGGTCTGCGCGGCGATCGCAGCCCTGTTCTATCTCGGGATGGCCACGATCCTCGCGCAGCTCTGGGGCCTCCCTCTGGGGCAGCACGCGGCTGGATTCACCTCGGCACTCCTGCTGTTCATCCCCGGATTCCCCTTGATCACTGGAGCACTCGACCTGGCTCGGCTGGATCTCCAGGCCGGGATCAGCCGCCTCACCTACGGCGGTCTGGTCATCGTTGCGGCGGGGCTCGGCGGCTGGGTCGTCTCCCTCATGTTCAGCCTGGACCCTCAGGCCGCACCTGCTCCAGGCTGGCCGTTCTGGGCACTCCTCCTGGCCCGCATCGCCGCCGGGTTCGCCGGCGTCCTCGGCTTCGCCCTCTTGTTCAACACCCCGCTCCGGGTCGCGCTGGGGGCCGCCGCAATCGGCTCACTCAGCAACGGACTCCGGCTCAGCGTCATCGGTATCGGCTGGATGCCAGCTCTGGCCACCTTCTGCGCGGCACTCCTGGTCGGTCTCCTCGCGGCCCGGTTGTCGACGTGGGTGCATGCCGCCAGAATCACGCTCACTGTCCCCTCCATCCTCATCATGATCCCCGGAACCATGATTTACCGGGCCCTCGTCTCATTGAGCAATGGGAGCGTAACGACCGCCGTGAGCAGCGGTTTCGAAGGACTGTTCGTGATCGGCGGCATCGCGGTCGGGCTGACGGTGGCTCGGATGCTGACCGAACGCCAGTGGTCCTTCGACGGGTTGCATCGCAGCGAGAGCTAGCCCCGCTCGGATCTGCAGTACCCAACCGCAAGTGCCCCGAGCCGGAGGGCTCGGGGCACTTGCGAAACAGCAGCCGAACAGCGACTCAGGCAGAGACCGCGATGGGTTCCTCGTCCAGGATCTGCGGGGCGAACTCACGATTGGCGCGAGCCAGATCGTCCGGGAAGTCGACCTCGACGGCCGAGAGATCGCTGACGTCCACCGGCAGGAACCGTGCCCCCTGGCTGATGGCCCACTCAATGCCGCCTTCGAAGTACTCCTGATCATCAACCAGCTCAAGGCCGTGGACGAGGAGTTCGCGATCGGTGCTCGACACGAAGTTGATACCCACGGCCTCTCCCTCTGCAATGCCGGTGGGAACACGCTTCGAGATGGCCGAAAGCCCGCCATCGGCGGACACCGTGTACTTGACCTCTTCATCGGCGACCTCACTGGTGTTGACCACGCAGAAGGACTGGTCGGCCTCGATGAGGGGCTTGACACGGCGGAGGATCTCGGGATCGAAGACCACGTCGCCGTTCATCCACAGCACCCCGCCCTCACCATGAGCGTGGAGCCCCTTGAGGAGGCTCTTGGAGGTGTTGGTCTGATCGAACAGCTCGTTGTACACGAAGGCGCTGTCGGGGAAGCTCTCGATGATCGCCTCAAGTTTGAAGCCGACCACCGTCACCAGGCGAACATCATCGCCGAAAGCGGTGGCGATGTTGTCATGCTGCTGCCCCATGATGGTGCGCCCATCACTGAGGTGCGTCAGAGACTTCGGATACGGGCGCCCGAGACGGGTACCCATGCCAGCTGCCAGGATCGTCGCTTGAATCGTCATGCCTCAACTGTACGAAGCCGCAAACGGTTTCTCCCCCGGAAGCGGTCCATCGATATTGAACCGTGACATTCGGGGGAGGGCTACTTCTCCGGGGCCCGCAGCGACCGGCGCAACACCTTCCCAGTCTCTGAGATGGGGAGCTCTGAGCAGAACTCAATATGCTTCGGGCGCTTGTACCCGGCCAGTCTCGTGCGCGCCGCACGCCGCACAGCCTGCTCGGTCACCGATGGATCGTCTCGCACCAGGAACGCCTTCACTACTTCCCCGGAATGCTGATCTGGCACCCCGATGACCCCGGCGTCCCGGATGCCGGGAATCTGCCGCAGGGCCTGCTCCACCTCGGTGGGGTACACGTTGAATCCCGAGACGCAGATCATGTCCTTACGGCGGTCGACAATGCTGAAGGAGCCATCCGCGTGCAGAACCGCAATATCGCCCGTATCCAGCCAGCCGTCCTGGCTCAAGACCTCCTGGGTCTCCTCCGGATGCCCCCAGTAGCCAGCCATCACCTGTGGACCGCTGACCCAGAGCTCACCGGCCTCCTCCAGCGGGAGATCGGCACCGGATTCATCCAAGATCCGGATCTCGGTCGAGGGCAGAGGAAGACCCACCGTCCCCATGCGCGTCTCCGGGAGACGCCATGTCGGACTCACTGCCACCACCGGAGAGGCCTCCGTGAGCCCGTACCCCTCAACGATCGGCGTCCCTACCCGGCGAAGCCACCGCTCGGCGGTCGTCGGATCCAGCGCCGCTCCCCCGGAAACGCAGAACTTGAAGGACGAGAGATCCCCTCGCTGGAATCTCGGAGCATCGAGCAGCGCGTTGGCCAGGGTGGTGACGACCATCATCAGCGCCGGACGCCGTCGCACAATGATCCGGGCCAGGACATCCACTTCACGCGGATTGGTCACGAGAACGTTGTGGAGCCCAAAGCTAAAGAAGGTGATGCAATTGACGGTCAGGCAAAAAATATGGTACAGGGGCAGCGCCGCTATCACGACGTCTTCGCCCTCACGCAACACCACGCGCATTTCTTCGAGCATCTGCTGTCCGTTGGAAAGAAGACTGCGGTTGGTCAGCATCGCCCCCTTCGGACGCCCTGTGGTGCCGCCAGTGAATTGCAGCAGGGCCACATCATCGAGGGAAATCTCTGGCCTAGTGTACGGCCTCCCCCGGCCAACGCGCAGCACCTCTCGGAAGTGGATGACCCCGGGGATTTGATACGCGGGGACCATCCTCCTGACCTTCAGACCCACCGACACCGCGGCGCGCTTCCCCGCTCCGAAAACGTCGGCAGCACCGGTGACGATAAACGCGTCGATGGTCGTCTCCGGAACAAGCTTCGCGATCTTATAGGCAAAGTTCTCGAGGACGAAGAAGGCCCTCGGACGGGCCTCGTCCAGGAGCACACGCATCTCCGGCACCGTATAGAGCGGGTTCATATTGACCGGAATCATTCCCGCCTTCAGGATGCCGAACTCGATAATCGGAAACTGCAGCACGTTGGGCATCTGGACGACCACCCGGTCGCCCTTCGACAGCCCCAGCTCTCCGAGCAGGTACGCCGCAACCGCATCACTCAGCTCTCCGATCTGCGAGAAGCTGAGGGTGGTCCCCATGTTCGTGAAGGCCGGACGGTCCGCGTACTCCCGGCAGGCCATATCGATGCGCTCGGCCAGGCTCGATACCGGGACTGGGGGCATATCGACCGGAACTTCTGGAGGGAATTGTTCCCTCCACGGTCTCGGGTACTCCTCGGTCATCTACCCCATCCTCCCCACAGAGATGTGTACTGTGCTCCGTCCACGGTAGCGGTCACCGCCGCGAATCGGAGCTCTTGGAACGATGCTGCGGCTGGATCGGGGCCAGGAGAACGGCGCCGCGCTCATCCAGCTCGGGCTGTATCGGCGGGCGAGAATCCGGATCGTTTCCCACATCCCCCAGAACAATCCTGGCTGGACCGGGGAATGGTGCCCGGAGCGGGAGAGACCACGGAATTCCGCTCAAAGAGATTTCTGGACGGACCGGAGACAAGTCTGCAGTTCCCCGCTCCGCTCCTGAGGAGGGGAGCCGGACGATCAGGGCAGGACCCACGAGCCTGCGCCACCGGGTAGAGGTCTTCGCGACCGTCACACGTCCCCGCCGCGGAAGCTCACGGGCCCCCTGAATCGCGATCCACGCCCATAGGGTTCCGCGGTGCTGCCAAAGCCGTTGGCACACCGCCCGGATTCCAAGCGCATCCGCGAGCCTGACTCCTTCCGCGGTCCCCAGGCCGCGAAACGCACGGAGAACTTGCTGCATCGGGGGTTCCACCGAGTCCAGAGCCGTGGAGAATTCCTCGTCCTGCGCGCGCGAGAGAAGCCCCGCGACCGCACCGGCCCAGCGCTCCCGCTCAGCCGGGGAGCGCAGCTGCCAACGCTCCGCAGCGAGAGCGGGGACGAATACCTCCGTCACAAAGGCTGAAAAGGCGGATGGAGATGTCACCAAACCATCCAACAGGATCGGACTCACCTCCAGCGACGGCATCCCGGAGACCGCTGGTGCCATGGAGGCTCCCGGGACCAGGATCAGGGGGCTACCGTCTCCAGCACTGTGCACGGCACGAAGCAGCTCCTCCAGCGAGTCCCCCGGATGGCCAACCGCCTGCACCGACGGAGACTCCAGCCCAAGGGATTCCGTCAGCGGAGCACCCGCAACGATAACCCGCGGAAAACTCCCGATTGGCCGTGGGCCGATCCGGGTCGCGAGAACTGACCGGTCGTCAAGACCTTGGACGGGGGGGAACAACACAACGGTTTCGGTCATGCGTGGTCCTCACGAACACGGATCTGTGCATCTCGGTCGCTCCACACGCGCTCCGAAACAGTCAGGAACCGCTCCATGCTGGCGCCTGGTGTGGTATCACCGTAATGGTAGGCGCACAGTTCCCGCATCCGCTCCAGATTCTCGCTCCTCCCGGCGACCGCAAGTTCCTGCCAGACCGCACCGGCACGAGCTGCAGAGAGCAACGGGACTTCCGCCACGATTCCCTCGTGCTGAACAGTGGCCTCTCCGGAGACGGGTTCCGTGATCAGGAATGGTTTACCGGTGGCCAGCCAGTCAAAGGCCACTGCAGAGATATCGCACACGCAGAGGTCAGCTGCCTTCGTCTGCCATCCGAAACGTGACTCCGTGTCTATGAGATGCGCCGCTCCCGGATCCCGCTCATTGGCATGAGCGATGGCGCGCTCGATCTCATGGAGGGCGTGCCGATATGCCCGGTCATAGGTCCCTGTGCGCGGATGCGGTCGGAAAATGAGCCGGACGTCCGGTCGGGAAAGCAGGGCATTCACCAGCAGCTGTCCATGCGAAAGGATGGAGCTGTAGGTCATCCCCGGTCGGTCCCCCTCCCAGGTCGGGGCATAGAGCACCACGGTCCGGTTGTCTTCCGGGAGTACCGGGCCGGGCACCGGAACATCGATTTGCGGCCGCCCAGCCTCCACAAGATGCTCCGCGGGGAAACTGAACAGTCTCGAGAGAATGCGATCCCTGGCGGCGGGACCCGCGATAAATACGCGGTCATACGCCTTCAGCGCATTCGAAACCATCGAAACTTTGTCGCTCTCACCGTGGTTCACATGGACATGTGCCGGCCGATGGAATCCGAGCATCTGCAGATTTGAGCGATTCTGGTTCACATAGAAGACGAGTCGAAGACGCTCCTGCGCCGCTACAAAGCGTTCAAGATCGGTGATACGCATACAGTACTGCACGTCGAGGGGGCATTCCTCCTGCAGCACCAGGGTGGTCTTGGAACTGCGCGTGATAATGACGGTGGGATGCCGCTGCGCGAACGCAAGAAACGGCTCGTACCACTGTCGAATCTGATACATGTTGCGCGGCTGATCCGCGAAGTAAATCGCGACTTCATATCCCCGATCACTCCAAGGCATTTGGCCCTGGACAACGCCGATGCCCCGTCGGTACGCACGCGCCCGGGAACGCGACCGCAGCATCTTCACCAACGCTCGGAGATCGCTGATTCCCACAGAGATCCAGTGCATGATCCGCATCAACTCACCTCTTCAACTCGTCGGCGCCACACGGGAGCACCGATACGTCAAACTTGCGGATCCCGCATCACCCCAGGTGAGCGACACATCCGCCAAAATCTCAGGACTGTCGAGACGGAGATGACGTTGCTCTTGAGCCTGCCAGACATTCCAGTACTCTCCATCGGCGTATCCCGATCCATCACGGCGGAGGGCACGGTAACGGCGCACCGCAACGGGGGCATCCACCCAGATGGCACAGCTCGAGAGCCGGGCGCTTTGCCGTGTGATCGCTCCGCTCCCCTCGATCACAAGGGGAGCGGCCGGAGGGATGCGCACCTCATCTGCGAGGAGAGAGAGGCTCCAATCCCACCTCCGGTACCGCCGTGAACACCGCGATATCAGCGAGACCATCCGACGGCTCGTGGCCTCCAGATCATTCCAGCCCCGGTAGAGGTCATCCAGGTGGATGAGGCGCGTCCCGTGCGGCCCACGGTCGGCCAGCTGTTCCGCCAGTGTCGATTTGCCAGCTCCCGAGCGCCCATCCACCAGGACCGGCCCGCGGCGCAACCACGCAAACCGGACGAGCTCAGAGGGACAACAGTGCACCTGTGTAGTTTAGCGTGCGACCCCACTGGACATGGAAGGAGCCCCGCACGACGGGCGTCGTGCGGGGCTCCTGGTTTCCAGCAGAAAACTCTGCGGATGCAAGTCCGGCCGAATCGACGACCCGACCGGATCTGCGGACTTACTTTGCGATGGGCTCGGCCGTCTTGGCCTCAAGCGGCTTCGGGGGACGCACTGCGAAGAGCAGCACGGCACCGATCGCCAGCAGGACGCCGGCAATGATCAGAGTCTGGCCGAAGTCGAGAACCTTGAACACCGAGGTCATCAGGTTGAAGATCAACGTGATGGCGGCACCGATGGCGAAGCCCTGGTAGATGATCGAGTAGTTCTTAGCCTGGTTGTTCTTGCCGAAGAACTCGCCGACGATCGTCGGGTAAATCGTGATGCAACCGCCGAAAGACAGACCGAACAGCAGGTAGACCAGGATGTAGAGCCACGGAGCGGGGTAGTGCCCTGCACCGCCCAAGAAGGACGCGCCGAGGATGAAGGCGAAGACCGCCAGCACCGTCAGGGCGCAGGCCACAATGAGGGTGCGCTTGATGTGGTCAGACAGCCAGCCGAAGAAGAACCGGCCGATCGTGTTCACCAGACCGACGAGAGCCACGATCGAGACCGTTGTGCCGATGAGGTAGGCAGGCAGCTGGTCATCCGGAACTCCGGCACTCTTCGCAGCAGAGCCCGACGTGCCGATGATGTACAGACCGGCGAGACAGAAAGCGATGATGCCGATCCACAGCATGTAGGCCTGCGGGGTCTTGAGCATCTCCTTGCGGGTGTACTCACCGGCGAAGCCGGTATTCCCCTTGATGACCGGGGCATCCTTGAGCAGGAGTCCGCCACCGGACACGAGGATCAGGGCGATGAAGGACCACACGATGTAGGTCGTCACCAGGCCGGGGTACGAGGGGCCAGCACCCATCATCGGGGTGAAGATGAACGGGATGATGACAGCTGGGATACCGTACGACCCAACGGAGATACCCGAAATGGTACCGGCCTTGTCCGGGTACCAGCGCAGGCAGTTGGTGAGGCTCAGCAGGTAGCCGATGCCGTCACCGATACCACAGACGACGCCGCCGAAGATGTACAGTACCCAGGCCTGCTTGGCCGGGATGGCCCAGACGCCAACCAGGAACAGCCCCAGCCACAGAAGAATGCCGCACGCGACGAGAGTCTTCCGAACACCGAACTTCGCCTGCATCGTGTTGATCGTCAGTGTCGACAGCGACAGGAAGATCATCATGATGGAGAAGGTGATGCCACCGATCTTGAATGGCAGTGTCGGGTCGCTCGCAACCGCGTCGGCGCCCATAATTCGTGTTGCCAGAGGAATGTTAAAGATTGCCCAGGCGTACACGGTTCCCAGGCCAATCTGAGCGAGGACGGTTCCGGTCAGAACCTTGCCCCTCCCAGCGGTCTGCAACTCTGATGTTTGGACCATTTGATAGCTCCTTTGCTTGAACCATCCCACCGTCGGTGTGATGGCCGTTCCAATGGTTCAATCTTACGTCCAACCTGAGCACGCGCATAATTATTCGCCAGAGTTTTCTCCCAATTTCGAGGTCCCGAGTATCACCCCGCACCCAGGATCGGATTCCACGTCCCAGTCAAAATCGACGCCAGGACCGCGGCCGATGCGATCAGTACGGCCACACCGAGAAGTACCCAGTCCCGTGCCCGGAACTCCGACCGCCTGGCCCACGTCCGGGGTCCTGCACCGAGGCCTCTGGTCTCCATCGCGACCGACAATTTGGTCCCCCTGCGGATCGCCAGCACCAGAAGAGCGAAGCCCTGTGAGAACATCCGGCGGATTCGGCCCCCATCCCCCAGCCCGCGTGCCCTGCGTGCGAGCTCGAGCGTCTTCCAGTCCTGCCAGAAGAGGGAGATCAGCCGAAGCCCCGCCAGCGCTCCGAGTACAAACCTGACCGGGAAACGCGCCCGCTGCTCCAGTGCATCGGCCAGTGCCGTCAAGTCGGATCCGGCCAGTGCCAGGACTGCCGGGATCCCCATGGCGATCACACGAAGCACGGAGGAGAGGGCCACCTGAATCGAGCCATCCGAAATCTCGACAAACAGCCAATGCACGTACACGCGGCCAGACGTCTGCCCATAGAGCAACAGGGTGATCCCAACTGTCGGCGCCGCAACCCAGATCGGCCAGGTCGTCCGCCAAAAGCGTCTCCACCCGAATCGCAGCACGACGAGTCCCACCAGCACTAGGCACAACGAGACGGACGCTGAAACGAGGTCGAGAGACCCGAGCAGCGTCAGCGAGAGGATGAGCGCTGCGACAATCAACGCCAATGGGTTAAACCGGCTGAGACTCGATGGCCCGCCGTGCCGTGTCTGCAGAGAAATGCTCATACAGCCCGCCACCTCCCGCAGGGGAGTTCCCGGTCTGCGACGGTATCGACGAACAGGCGGTCGTGAGTAATCGCAGCAATGCCGACCCCCTCGGAGAGGAGCTCCCGGAGGAGTGCAGACAGTTCCCGCCACGTATTCGCATCCTGCCCGAACGTCGGTTCGTCCAGCACGAGGAACGACGGACGCGTCGCCAGCATCGTGGCCACGGACAGGCGGCGCTGTTCGCCACCCGAGAGGGTGTAGGGGTTCGCCTCAGCAAGCCGTTCCAGACGAAGCCGGCCCAGTAACTCGTCACACCGTTTGCGGATCTCATCCTCAGGAACGTTCGCCGCCCGTGGCCCAGCGGAAAGCTCCCTGCGCACCGTGCTCGAAACAAACTGATGCTCCGGATTCTGGAAGACCGTGCCGATCCGGGAGACCAGCCGTTTGGATGGCCACGAAAACGGATCCGACCCCAATCCGCGTCGAAGCGCCGGTGCTGCCACCACCGACCCAGAACGTGGAGCGACCAGTCCGGCCAGCGAATAGGCCAGAGTGGTCTTGCCCAGACCGTTCTTCCCGGTCAACGCCACGAGTTCCCCGACAGAGAATTGTGTCTCAACCCCCGAGAGGAGAAGATGCTGCGAGTCCCGGCCAACTGAAACATCCTCAAGCTGAAGCAGGGTATCGCCCTGCGGGGCGCTCCCCAGGGACACCTCAGGGTGTTCGTCGGGAAGCCAAACCCCGGCAGACCGGAGCACCCCGAGCTGTTCCCGGATGACCTGCTGCGGAGTACCGTCTGCCACCAGGCGTCCCCCGGCGACAACGAGCACACGATCCACCAGAGGGAGCCACACATCCACCCGGTGTTCAACGACCACCAGAGTGGCCCCGGTTTCACGTGCAGCCGCTGTCAAGGTGGCAGAGACTTCAGCCACGCCCTCAGGATCGAGATTCGCCGTCGGCTCATCGGCCAAAAGCACCTGGGGACGCATCGCCAAGATCCCGGCGAGAGCCAACCGCTGCTGCTGTCCCCCGGAAAGTTCACCCGTATCTCGGGACAGGGCAACGTCAAGCTGCACATCGTGGAGGGACTGCGTGACCCTGCTCCAGATCTGGGCGGGATCAACCGCGAAGTTTTCGCACCCGAACGCCACATCGTCACCGACCCTGGACATCACGATCTGTGACTCCGGGTTCTGGAGCATCAACCCGGCCTGTCCAGGCCGCGGGGTCTGCCCTCCGATGAGGAGCTCGCCGGATTCCTCGCCATCGTCCTCAGCCCCGAGGACCCCGGCCAGTCCTGCGAGCAATGTGGATTTCCCCGCACCGGAAGGGCCGATCAAGAGCACATGCTCGCCCTGGTCGATTCGGAACGAAACGTCAGAAACCGCTGCAGCCGTGCGCTCCCCGTACCGCCAACCCCATCCGTGGGCCTCGATTGAACCTGCGCGGCGGCCCATGCTCAGACCCGGGTGCGCCCCACAGGGAATTTGGCCAGCGCACCGGTTTTCGCGAGACCCGAGACGAGCAGCCAGCCCAGAAGTCCTGCACCGATCGCCGCAGAGATAACCGTAGACGCCGGATAAATTATCATAAAGGCCGGTTTCGATCCCGGGTACCAGAAGATCAGGTCGTTGACAGCCCCGAAGAGGCCCGAAACTGCACCGGCCAGGATCGCGACACCCAGGTTCCAACGGCGATACAGGAAGATCGCGAAAATAACCTCTGCACCGAGCCCCTGCACGATGCCCGAGACCAGGGTGAGCACACCCCACTGGCTGCCCAGAAGGGCCTCGACCACCGCCGCCAGAAGCTCGGTGTAGATCGCAGCCCCGGGTTTGCGGATGACCAGGCCACCCACGACACCGCCCATGAGCCAGATTCCGTTCACAAGCCCCTGGAACCCGGGCAGCAGCGCCTCCAGCCCAGCGGATGGAGCCTTGTAGACGAAGGCCCAGATCCAGAACAGCACGCCAAGGGCCACGCCCAATACGCTGGCGACGACGATATCGACGACACGCCAGGGCAGCCGACGTGAGTGCACAGAAGTGGACATAAAACGCTCCTTACGCTGGTATAAACCAGATCAAGTTCAACGGTCGGAGCCAAACGCTCCCTCTCAGCCCAAACGGGTTCCCGCGATGTATATGAAATTAGTGAACGCGTTTAGCGTATCATCTCTCGTCAGCTCGTTGCCTAAATACGTACATACACCGGAGATCCCCCGTAGTACTTGATATAATGGATACCAACTGTCTTCCCCGGGCGTGGGGCGTCGACCATCTGTCCGTTCCCCAGATAGATACCGATGTGATACCCCCAAGACACAAGATCACCAGCTCGAGCCTGAGAAACTGAGATCTGAGTTCCAGCAACAGTTTGCGCTTGAGAAGTGCGAGGTAGTCGAATTCCATTCAGACTGAAAACGTACTGAACGAAACCGGAGCAATCGAACCCGGAAAGAGTTGTACCGCCCCAGTCATACGGAATATTCTTATTCGCAAGCATTAGGGCTGTGGAGACGATGCCTGCTCCCGAGGGAACTGAAGACGAGCCTGTCCCAGAGGATGATGATGCAGTTGCCCGGCTCGCACCCGTCGTGTTCGATCCGGATGAGGCACTACTTCCTGAGGATGGACTCGTACGACCAGAAGATGTTGACTGCTGTGCTCGCTGAGCATACTGGTTTGATGAATCTCGTGCGAGTGCCTGAACCCGCTGTACCGCTGACTGCTGCTGAGACTGTGCTGCGGCCTGACGTTGCTGGACCTGTGCTGCTGCTGCTGCAGCAGCAGCAGCAGCATCCTGATGCTGAAGCGTGGCAAGCTCGCTCGCCAGTTGAACGGCATTGTTCTGCTGATCCCGCAGTGACTTCTGCAGGCTGTCCTGCGCGCTCTGTGCTGCATTCGCTGCAGCCGTCAATGCAGACATCTGCTGTTGAAGAGCATTCTGTGCCTGCCGAGCTTGCTTGGTAAGCTGTCGAGCCTCGTTCAACTCATGCACGGCATCTTTGTAGACACCAGCGGCCTGTTGCCCAATGCGCCCCAAAGAACTCAGCCGGGTTAATGTCCCAGCGGCATCGGAAGAGTCAAACGCCAAGTTTAAATCTGTGGCCTGTCCGTTTCGTGCGAACCGAGCCACAATCGCCCCTGCACGTCTTTTCGCCTGTGACGCCTGCTGGTCGGCGGTTTCCTGACGAGCCTGAAGTGCAAGGTATGTAGCCGACTGATCTGCAACTTTGCTTTGCTGCTGGGTCAAGTCAGAGGCAGATCGCTCCACGTTGGCAGATGCTGTTGAATATTCAGTCTGCAGAGATTGAATTTGCTGCTGAATGCTCGCGATCTGTTGTTCCGTACTCGTAGTATCCGCTTGCGCGATGGCCGCTGGCATCCCCAAGGCCTGAACGCCCGCGAAAAAGACAGCTGAAACCAGCGTGAGGCTCAGAAGCGGTGTCTTGACACGCAACATGGACATCCTCTCAGCTTCAAGTTGACCGTGAAGCTGTGCTCCAGCCTAGGCGAGGAGCTCCTAAGCTGTCCAACCCGATCCAATCCAATGAAAGCGTGTCACTTGATTTTTTGGACGGACGTGCTAAAGAAATGGCGGGCAAGGAGACCTTGCCCGCCATTCTCAATACTCAGTACTATGCAGCAATCTCATTCGCGCAGGCGCCAGTGGTGCCGTAGTCGAACAGGTTCTGCAGGGAAACACGCACCATCTCCTCGACCGCGACATCGGTGTAGAACGCAATGTGCGGGGTCATGACGACGTTCGGGGCCTGCAGCAGGCGCTTGAGAATCGGGTCATCAATGGGCTCGCCATCCAGATCATGACCGAAGATCCCGGACTCGTGGTCGTACACATCCAGGCCGGCTCCGCCGAGCTTCCCCGACTCCAGGGCCTCGACAAGCGCAGTGAAATCGATCAGCGGACCGCGGGCCGTGTTGATCACGACAGCCCCATCGGGAAGCTTGGCGATGGCGTCGGCGCCGATCATCCCCGTGGTATCGGGGGTCAGCGGCATGTGCAGCGAGATAACATTCGACTTCTCGAGCAGCTCATCGAGCGTATCCACGTACGTGAGGTACTGGGTGGCCTCATCGGAACGATAGATATCGTATCCGAGCACCGTGGCCCCGAAACCCTTGGCGATCTGCGCGACGATACGGCCGATCCGCCCGGTGCCGATGACACCGACGGTCTGACGGCCGAGTTCACGACCGACCAATGACGGAATGGTGAAGTTCTGGTTCAGCTTCACACGGGTATTGGCCCGGTGGACGTTGCGCAGAAGGGTCAGGGCCAGAGTGATCGCAAGCTCGGAAATCGCGTTCGGAGAGTACGCGGGGACGCGTGCAACATGAATCCCAGCGGCGGCGGCTGCGGCGAGATCGATATTGTCAAAACCAGCAGTACGAGCACTGAAGAACTTGATCCCGGCCTTCTGGAGCTCCGTGTAGACCTCCGGAGCGTACGGAGCAGCGCCCGCGCTCATCACGCTGACGCCGTCGTACCCGGCAGCGCGAGCGGCGGTCTCCGCGGTCAGTGGAACACTCACCGTGTCGTACTCGATTCCGATCTCAGAACCGAACCTCTCGTAATACGGGAGCTCGTCTTCGCGCGTGTCATACGACAGAATCTTCACCATCGGTGTCCTCGTCACTTTCCGCGGCCGCACACCCAGGCGCGGCCGCCGTTTCTCGTGGTCTTACTTGTATATAAGAATACCTGCGACCGGTGGAGGAAGAGAAATCGTGTCCCTGAACCGACGTGTGTTCAGCTTCGGGCGAGGCGCATCCCAACCCTGGAAGTGCGGATCGGCACGCAGCGTAATCTCCGGATCCGGCTAAGAAAAACAACAGGATGAGCCCGGAGATGGATCGGGTAGTGAGAACAAAAAATGGAACAGACGGGAAAGTGGACCTAGGGGGACTCGAACCCCCGACCCCCTCCATGCCATGGAGGTGCGCTACCAGCTGCGCCATAGGCCCGTAACGGACAACTCAAAAAGTATAGCACATCCAAAGGGATGTACTGATGTCAGGCTGATTCGCCTCCGGCGGTCGCGGTGACGAGTGTCTCCGCAACCGGGATGACGGGGGCCTCGCGCCACACGCGTTCGAGAGCGTAGAACTCCCGCTGCTCCGGCAGAAACAGGTGCACGACAACCAGACCGAAATCCAACAGCACCCAGGTTCCGGTCTCCCGTCCCTCCGATGCCCGAAGCCGGACACCGGTGGGGCGGAGTGCCTCAATCAATCTGTCGGCCAGTGCATCGGCAGTCCTCGCGGTCTGAACCGTCAACACGATAAATGCATCGGTAAAGGGAGTGCTGCCGGAGACATCCAGCACCACGGGTTCGGACGCTCCGTGCTGCAGCGCTGTGGCGACGATGAGATCGACTGCCTCCCGCGTTTCCTCGGGGAGCCCCATCACCGCGAACTCACAATCGTGAAGATCGCAATCCCCACAGCAAGAGCCAGCAACGCTCCGGAGATGACAACCAGCACAATACCGGAGCGACTGACCCGCGGCCCCGCCGAGGGGGGCAAGACCGATTCGTTCTGGTACCGATTCACCATATCCGAGGCACGAATGGGCTGGGCCTCCTCGCGGACCGGGATCATCGACGCGGCGTCTTCTTTCACACTCCCCTGGTCCTTTTCGAAGGCAAACGGAATGCGCCCCGTGCTGCTGGTAATGGACGGCAAGGTGATACTGCCGGTCAGCACAACCTCACCGGTTTCATCCAGCGGTTTCGTCAGATCTGCGTGCGGGACCTGCGGAAGAATCAGCACACTGGCGGTCGGAGGAGCGGTACTGGTCGGTGCCGCCTCCGCGAGGCCTGTTTCCGTCCGAGAAGACTCCGACTGAGGCACCGCCGCCGGTATCTCGGCAGTCTGCGGATGGGAGCTGGTCTCCGAGAGCGAGGAACGAGCCGGAACAGACTCAGTCGAACCAGCCCTTCTGCTCTCCCGTTGTTCCTGAGCCGGTGCAGACGCTGCCGAGATCGTAGACGCCGGGGCCTCTGCCTCAACGGGAAGGTCCTCAGACGCCCCCGCATGCCGATGGTGATGATGGGTATGGGCTACGGGATGCTCCCCGTAAGGCTCCCGGGAAGTCGAGTCGGCAGGGCCTGCAGGCGCTTCGTCGGCGAGCAGCGGGGCAGACAGCAGCGGCTCCCTGGACTCCTCCCGCTCAGGTTCTGGAAACACCCCGGCACGATCAGGTCGTGCGGATGTCTCCGGGGGGAAGGTCTCTGCATCCGGGTGCAGACGGCGCTCCTCGGCCCGCTCCCGGGCACGCATCTCCCGGCGGGTCAGCCTGTGCTCCTGCTCAGCCACACTCATCCTCACTGCGATACAAACCGCGTTTGTTTATGTACTGTACAACCCCATCCGGAACCATGTACCACACCGGGATGCCATGAGACACCCGGGCACGGCAGTCCGTGGACGAAATCGCCAAGGCCGGAACCTCCAGTAAGTCTACGTCCTCGTGTGGAAGCGAGGAGGTGGTCAGGGGGTGCCCAGGGCGCGTCACCGCCACGAATCGAGCCAGATCCCACAGCTGATCCACCCGCTTCCACTGCAGAATCTTTGCGATCGCATCGGCCCCCGAGATGAAATACAGTTCGTCGCGCGGATGCAGCCGGTGCAGATCTGTCAAGGTATCAATTGTGTAGGTCGGTCCGCCCCGGTCAATGTCCACTCGTGAGACGGTGAACCGAGGATTCGCGGCCGTGGCAATCACCGTCATCAGGTACCGGTCCTCGGCGGGAGCGACCTCAGACCCTGCTTTCATCCACGGATCGCCCGTCGGGACGAAGATCACTTCGTCGAGTCCGAACACATGGGCGACCTCATTGGCCGCCACCAGGTGCCCGTTATGAATCGGATTGAACGTCCCGCCCATAACGCCGATGCGACGCGGTTTGTAGTCAGACATCGGTCGGCATCACTCGCCTCGGGTCTGTCCGTTACCGCGCACCAGCCACTTCGTACTCGTCAGTTCCTGGAGCCCCATCGGCCCCCGCGCGTGCAATTTCTGTGTCGAGATCCCCACCTCGGCACCGAAGCCGAACTCACCGCCATCGCTGAATCGGGTCGACGCGTTGACCATCACCACCGCCGAATCGACCTCCGCGAGGAAACGGTCGGCAGATCCGAGATCCTCGGTGATGATCGTTTCAGTGTGATGCGTCGAGTACTTCGCGATATGGGCCATTGCGTCATCGATCGAGTCGACCACCCGAACCGCCATATCTAGAGAGAGGTATTCAGTCTCCCAATCCGAATCCGTGGCCGGGACGCACTCTCCGATCAGGGCCGCAGCTCGTTGATCCGCATGGAGTCGTACTCCCGCACCTCGGAGGGCCTCTGCGACCGCGGGAAGAACCCGAGCCGCCGCATCGGCATGGACCAACAGTGTCTCGGCTGCATTGCAGACGCTCGGGCGCTGTGTCTTGGCATTCACCGCAATCCGCACCGCCTTCTCGACATCTGCGGACGCATCCAAATAGATATGGACGTTTCCGGCACCCGTCTCAATGACCGGAACACGAGATTCCTCGACGACACTCCGGATGAGCCCCGCCCCGCCCCGCGGGATGAGGACGTCCACCGATCCACGGGCGCGCATCAGCGCATGGGCACCAGCCCGCCCGAACTTGTCGACGGTGACCACAGCCCCCGCAGGAAGACCCGTCTGCTCAAGCGCTCTCCGGATCGTCGCCACCAGACAGTCATTCGTAATCCGTGCAGCCGATCCGCCGCGCAGAACGACGGCGTTGCCGCTCTTGATGCAGAGTGCCGCGAGATCGACGGTCACATTCGGGCGAGCCTCGTAAATCACCGCAACCACGCCAAAGGGAACCCGGATCTGCTGCAGCGACACACCGTTCGGCATCTGGTGTCCTCGGACGACCTCGCCCACGGGATCGGTCAGGTCGGCGGTGCGCCGGAGAGCCGCGGCCAGTGCAGAAATCCGTTCTGGGGTCAGACGGAGTCGATCCTGAAGCGCCTCGGAGAGCGTATCCTTCCCACGGTCGAGATCGGCACGGTTTGCGGCGAGAATTGTCTCCGAGTCCGCATTGAGTGCATCGGCAATGGCGCGCAGAGCCGCATCCTTGCGAGCAGAACGGGCTGTCCGCAAGACAGAGGCCGCTGCGGCGGCCTCATCCAGATGGGCCTGAAAATCGTCAGCGGGAAACAGGTCAGTCGTTTCACTTGTCATCAGTTCTCTGTCCCTTTCAACGCCTCAGCGTCCCCCTGCGGATGCCCCGTGAGTCGCCTCATCGATCGTCTGGATCGCACCCGTCACCGTGAGCCCAGCATCATCGGGCGTCCAGGCCTCAAACCACGTACCATGAGCGGCCCCGCGCAGCGCCTCCGCAATTCCCATGGCCTGGGTCAGGAACACGGGGACTCCGGCATCCGCGGCAACCCGTGCTGCGGCAACCTTCGTGAGGGCACCTCCGGTGCCGACGCCAGTATCGACTGCCCCGCCGAAACGCACAGATTCAAGCGCATCCCCATGCCGGACCGTAGAGATCAGTCTGGCCCCGGGAGTATCCGGAGGTGCGGTAAACAGCCCCGGAACATCCGAAAGCAGCAGGAGGGCATCTGCACGGACCAGCACCGCGACCAGCGCCGCCAGACGGTCATTGTCTCCAAACCGGATCTCGTTGGTCGCAACGGTGTCGTTCTCATTGACAATCGGAACGGCGCCAAGCTGGAGCAGACGGTCCAGAGCCCGCAGGGCGTTCGCGCGGTGGGAGCGATCCTCCAGGTCGAACGCGGTGAGCAGCACCTGGCTGACCACGATGTCGTACTCGTTGAAGACCTGCTCGTATCGGTACATGAGCCGACTCTGCCCAACGGAAGCCGCCGCCTGGGAGGTCGCCAGATCCCGCGGACGTCCCGCCAGTTTGAGCAACGGCATACCCGTGGCAATCGCCCCGCTGGAGACGAGCACCACATCAATTCCCCGCTGCCGCAACGCGGCCAAGGCATGGGCGATCACCGGAAGCTGAAACGCATTCTCCCCCGTGATGGAGGAAGATCCGACCTTCACGACCAACCGACGTGCCTCGGCGAGGTCCTCGATGCGTTGAAGCGTCATGTTTCACTGCCCTGCTGAGTCGATTCCCCGCTCCAGAAGCCCGCCTGACGTTCCCGCTCAAGCTGCTCCCGGGCCTCCGCCTTCGCATCCATACGTTCATAGTATGCGGCCCGCCGCTCGGCGCGGCTGGCCCGGCGGCTCGTATGCAGACGCTGATCGAACCCCCGGGGGCCGGCGATCTCGGCCCCACTGGTCACCGTGGGATCCCAGTCGAAGACCAGCCCCTCTTCCCCGATGACAACGGTGGCTCCGGCACGTGCCCCCACGCGGTACAGCTCATCCTCAATGCCCAGCTTCGACAGACGGTCCCCCAGAAAGGCAACGGCCTCATCATTCGAGAAATCGGTCTGCTCGACCCAGCGCTCCGGCTTCTCGCCCCGGACCCGGAAAATTTCATCCTGTCCAGACTGCTCCGGAGTAATCACGAACTCCCGCTCACGCCGGGCCTTCGGACGCAGCACTGCCCGAGGGGGCTGAGCAGCTGGAGCCTCACGACGCGCCTCGGCCACCATCTCGGCCAGGGCAAACCCCAAGGGGCGGAGCCCCTCATGAGTCGCGGCAGAGATCTCAAATGTCCGAAGCCCCCGCCTCGCGAACTCTTCGGTCACGAACTCTGCGAGTTCTCGAGCCTCGGGAACATCCGTCTTATTGAGGACGATCAGCTGAGGACGATCAGCCAGCGGAACAGCGCCGGCGGGCACCTCGTACTGCCGCAGCTCGTTGACAATCGCCTCATAGTCACTCACCGGGTCACGGCCTGGTTCAAGGGTGGCGCAGTCGATCACGTGCACGACCGCCAGGCACCGTTCGATATGCCGGAGGAAGTCGAGGCCCAGCCCCTTGCCCTCCGAAGCACCGGGGATCAGCCCCGGGACATCCGCAATAGTGAACCGGGTCTCCCCCATCTCAACCACGCCCAGATTCGGGACCAGTGTAGTAAAGGGGTACTCCGCGATCTTCGGACGCGCCGCGCTCAGCGCAGCGACCAGGCTCGACTTGCCAGACGAGGGGAACCCGACCAGGCCGACGTCGGCAATCGTCTTCAACTCGAGCTGGACGTCCAGCGCCGCACCGCGGGTTCCGAGCAGAGCAAACCCCGGGGCCTTCCGCCGCGGGCCAGAGAGCGCCGCATTGCCGAGTCCACCGCGTCCGCCCGCCGCGATCACAAGACGAGTTCCCGGAACCTGGAGATCTTCGAGAAGCACACCCTCCGAGTCTCGGACCACGGTTCCCACGGGCACCGGGAGGACAAGATCTTCTCCAGCAGTCCCATTCCGGAAATCGCCCATTCCGTCCCCGCCGTTCGGCGCGGTGCGGTGCGGACCTCGGTGATAGCTCAAGAGCGTCGTCGTGGCCGGGTCGGCAACCAGGATTACCGAACCGCCATTCCCTCCGCTGCCGCCATCGGGGCCGGCTAACGGCTTGAACTTTTCGCGCTTGACCGAGACGCACCCGTCCCCGCCATCTCCGGCACGTGCATGGAGCACCACCGCATCCACGAAGGTTGTCGGCATTCGTGCTCCTCTCGCCTCGGATATAAAACAGGCCGAACACCATATCCGGTGCTCGGCCTGGGATGAAAGCCGGCGATCAGCCCTGCTCGGGGAGAACGCTCACGACCTTCCGCCGCCCCTTGCTGCCGTACTCCACGGAACCCGCAGAGAGGGCAAAGAGCGTGTCATCAGACCCACGTCCGACGTTCTCGCCGGGGTGGAAGTGAGTCCCGCGCTGACGCACCAAGATCTCGCCGGCGTTGACCAGCTGGCCACCGTACCGCTTGACGCCCAGGTACTGAGGATTCGAATCGCGCCCGTTCCGAGTGGAGCTCGCGCCCTTCTTATGTGCCATCTCTACGCCTCCGCCTTGTCAATCCCGATGATCTTCACGCGAGTCAGCTCCTGACGATGGCCAAGACGCCGACGGTACCCGGTCTTGTTCTTGAACTTCTGAATGGAAATCTTCGGGCCCCGAAGATCGTCCTGAACCTCGGCGGTCACAGCGACCTTCTTGAGCGCCTCGGCATCAGTGGTCACCGTCTCGCCGTCGACCAGAAGCAGTGCGGGAAGAGTGATCTCCCCGTTCTGGACATTCTTGACGCGGTCGAGAGTCACCACAGACCCGACCTCGACCTTCTCCTGTCGCCCGCCGGCTCGCACAATCGCGTACACCACAGTTGCCTACCTTTTTTCGAAGTGCTCGAAGCTTGTTCGCGCAGAAACGCGCACCGAGCGTCTACTTTACTGGAAGAGCGTTCAACAATCAACTTATCCCTGGGAGTCAGACTCGTCCCGAGCCTGGGCCTCCGCCACCGGTTCCCCCGCCTTCAGGGTGACCCGACGCCGCCGCCTGGCCGGTCTCGAGAGAGTGGGCTGTGCATCCGGCAATGTCTTGAGAACCTGATCCAGCAGGTGGGCAGCGTCTGCCCGTGGATGCCGTGCAGCATCCCCCTTCGGATGCGGCAGCTCCAGCCCGTCCGATCCCTCTGTCTTGGCGGAGCCCTCGGTGCCGCGGCCGCGGCGCCGAGACGTATTCCAGCGGGGAGCCGGTTCCTCCACAGCCGGCACAGACCTGGGCGGTTCTGCGGGATCCGGAACCGGCGCATCCGCCTCCTCGCCATCGTGGGCCGGAGCAATCGTCGAGGCGGCCACCTTGGCCACCGCATTTTTCACCTGAGCGTTCAACGTATTCTTGTGGCCAGCGGCCTTCCCGCTGCGACGGTGCCGGGGACGGTTCGGCACCTGGTCCGGACTGTGCCCGCCCGCCTCAAGCCGGTCCACGGTCTCCGCCAGCCCGATCCCGATCTTCTTCCGGGTCATCTGGATGAGCCCCAACGAGGTCACCTCGGCCACCTGGTGCTTCGTGCGATCCCTGCTCAGGCATTCCACGAGACGGCGCAACACGAGATCGCGATTCGACTCCAACACCATGTCGATGAAGTCGACCACGACGATCCCCCCGAGATCCCGCAGGCGCATCTGGCGCACGATCTCCTCGGCCGCCTCGAGGTTGTTCTTGGTGACTGTCTCCTCGAGGTTGCCACCGGTACCCACGAACTTGCCGGTGTTCACATCGATGACCGTCATCGCCTCAGTCCGATCGATGACCAGGGTGCCTCCCGAGGGAAGCCAGACCTTCCGCTGCAGGGCCTTGTCGAGCTGCTCATTGATCCTGTATGCGTCAAAGACGTCCTGATCACCCGTGTAGCGTTCGACACGGTCCTCAAGATCGGGGGCCACCTTGCCCAAGTACCGATCGACGACGTCCTGCGCCTCATCCCCGCTGACCACCATCTTCGTAATGTCCTCGTTGAAGACGTCACGAACGACCTTCACCAGGAGGCTCGGCTCCGTGCGCAGCAGCGCTGGTGCCTGAGCCGACTGCTGCTGGGCCGTGATCTCCGCCCACTCGGACTGCAGCCGCTCCACATCGTGCCGAAGCTGCTCCGGAGTCGCCCCCTCCGCTGCGGTCCGGACGATGACACCCACGTTCTCGGGAACGATCTCTTTCAAAATCTTCTTCAGTCGGGCGCGTTCGGTGTCCGGCAGTTTCCTGCTGATACCGTTCATCTGCCCACCCGGCACGTACACCAGATAGCGACCGGGCAACGAAACCTGTGACGTCAGCCTGGCCCCCTTATGCCCCACCGGGTCCTTCGTGACCTGCACGAGAAGGACATCCCCGGGATGCAGTGCGAGTTCGATCCGCTTCTGCTTTCCGGCCAGATCCGCGGCCTCCCAATCGACCTCACCCGAATAGAGAACCGCGTTCCGCCCCCGCCCGATGTCGACGAAGGCCGCCTCCATGCTGGGCAGGACGTTTTGAACGCGCCCGAGATAGACATTTCCGATGAGGGAGAGATCCTCGGACCGGGCCGCGTAATGCTCGACTAAGGAATGATCCTCCAGCACCCCAATCTGCATCTTGCCCTGCTCGGACCGGACGATCATCTGACGATCGACTGCCTCACGGCGGGCCTGGAATTCGACCTCTGTCACCGATCCACGATGACGCCCCACCTCACGCCCCGCATTGCGACGCTGCTTCTTGGCCTCCAGCCGAGTTGACCCCTTCACCCGCATCGGCTCAGTCGTCCGACGAGCCGGTCGTTCAGCCTCCCGCGTCCGTTTCCTCGTCCGGTGCCGAGAGCGCCTCCCCTCCTCGGAAGCATCGTCCTCGCCGTCATCCGGCTCGGCAACGCGAGGCTCGGGAATCACCGGAGCCTGGAAAATGAGCGACGTCGTGGACGGCATCAGCTGCGGACTACCCTCCGCCGCGGGTTCTTCCGGATTCTCTCCGGACTGGAACGTTGTCTGTTCCTCCATCGGTCACGTACTCCTTCGGCACCAGCCCACCCCGTCGCCGGGCGGACCAACCTCACTCGTAGACGCCGGAAACCAGCGAACTGTGTTGGCGGACGCATCCGCGTCCTCCCGGTCGGCGCGCGGAAAGACCGAGCGCAAAGTCTGCTGTGCGAGGCGACTCACACATGCTCACTAGGGTAGCGCACCGGGCCCAGAATCGAATCAGCGATCAGTTCCCGTTCTGGGAAGGAGAGGCCGGGTGCTCTCTCAGATACTCACCCACCAGGGTGAGCGACCCCGTCACTAGGATGCCGTCGTCGGGACCGCACTGATACCGGGCCTCGTCGAGCGCCTCTTCCAACGAGTCGGCCACGGTGATGCGCCCCTGCCCGAAGATAGGAAGAGCCCGGGCGGCAAGCGCATCCGGGGACAGTGCCCGAACCGACCCGGAGGTCGTCAGCACCACGGAATCGAAGATTGGCTCCAGCGCGCGGAGAACCCCCTCCGCATCCTTATCACCGAGAATGCAGAGAATCCCCACGGTCCGCGGAAAATGGAAGTACTCCGGGAACGACCTCGCGAGCGCCGCCGCCCCATGTGGGTTATGGGCCCCATCCACAATCACCGTCGGAGCGTGATCGACCACCTGAAGCCGCCCCGGTGAAGAGACACCCGCCAGGCCCTCGGCCACGAGCTCTCGATGCAACGGAACCTTTCCGCCCCCGAGGAACGCCTCGACCGCCGCCACCGCCACCGCCGCGTTCTGGGCCTGATAGTCACCCATCAGTGGCAACGCAAGGTCCGGGTAGTCATCCGCCAGGCCATGGACCGATACCAGCTGCCCACCGATACCCGGGGTCACGGAAGTCGTCGAGAAATCGTCCCCCTGAACGAGCAGGGGAACCTGCAGCTCTTCAGCTCGGGCACGCAGCTCGGACAGAGCCTCCGGGGCCTGGGCGCTCGAGACCGCGATCGCACCGGGCTTGAGAATCCCCGCCTTCGTCCTGGCAATCTCGCCGAGGGTATCCCCCAAGATGCCAACATGGTCCAGCCCGATCGGGGTAAAGACCGACACCTCGCCATCGGCGACATTCGTGGCATCCCACTCTCCCCCCATCCCGACTTCCAGGCTGACCACGTCAACCGGGGCCTCGGCGAACGCGGCGAATCCGAGAACCGTCAGAGCCTCGAAAAAGGTCAGCCGCGCCTCGCCCCGCTCCTCAAGCTGAGCATCGGCCAAATCGAGAATCGGTGAGATCTCATTCCAGATCCGAATCATCTCTGCCTCGGGAATGGGACTCCCATCGATCACGATCCGCTCCGTGAACGAGACCAGATCGGGGCTCGTGAACAACCCGACCTTCAGATTGTGCGCGCGCAGGATTGCAGAAATCATGCGCGCCGTCGAGGTCTTCCCGTTCGTGCCCGTGATGTGAATAATCCGGTACGCACGCTGCGGATTGCCCAACAAGTCCAACGCGAGCCGCGTCGCATCCAGCCGAGGCTGAATTCGATGTTCCAGGGCTCGAGCACTCAACCGTCCGACAAGCTCATCCAGGGTCGTGATGTCGGACTCCGGCAGGTGCGTCATGCGCGCCCCACCTGGATCTGCACCGTGCACGGTTCCGCGGGGTCGCCCACCGCCACCGGAGCAGCCGCAGCCACTCCAGCAGGATTGAGCTCCAGAGAGGTCGCAAGTGTCTCCGAGCAGAGCACCTCCCGGTTCGCTTCGAGTGCGGCCGAGGCCGCAGCATCCGCCCAGATCTTCAGCGAGATCCGGTCAGAGACATCCAGGTCGGCATCTTTTCTCGCCTGCTGCACGGCTCTGATGGTGTCGCGAGCGACGCCCTCCGCAGCGAGCTCGGGGGTGATGTCTGTATCGAGCAGAAGGAACCCGCCGTCGGGAAGGACCCCGATGGCCTGGTGCTCATTCCCCTCCAGCTCTCCCGCCTCGAGGCTGAGCTCATACTCGCCAGCCTGCAGCGGAACGCCGCCGCAGACGACGCTGCCCGCATCCTCTGTCCACTTACCCTGCTTCGCGGCGCGGATGACCCCCTGCACAGCTTTCCCCAAACGGGGACCGGCGGCTCGGGCATTCACGGTCAGTCGCTTGTCGACGCCAAAGCGCTCGGCGGAGCTCTCATCCAGCGGAACGAGCGAGACCGATTTGAGGTTCAGTTCGTCGGTGAGGACGCTCGCAAACCGCTCGAGCCGGTCCGCGTGCTCCACCACGACGGTGGCGCCGGCCAAGGGCTGACGGACGCGGATGCGCTCGGCCTTCCGGGCCGCCAGGACCGCAGAGGTGATGATACGCACCGCGTCCATGTCCGCCTCGAGATCCGGGTCCGCAGGGAACGCAGCCGCATCCGGCCAGTCGGTGAGATGCACGCTCTCCCCTCCGGTCAGGTCCTTCCAGATGCGCTCGCTGAGCAGCGGCAGGAGCGGCGCCGCCACACGGCACACGGTTTCGAGGACCGTGTAGAGCGTGTCGAAGGCCGCGGTGTCGCTCCCCTCCCAGAACCGGCCCCGGCTCCGCCGGACGTACCAGTTCGTGAGGATCTCCATGAATTTCCGCAGCTGGTCGCAGGCCGCAACGGCATTCAGATCATCGAGGCTCTCTGCCACCTCTCGAACGAGGGTGCCGGTCTTCGCCAGAATGTATCGATCGAGGACGTCCTGAGAGTCGGTGCTCCACTGGGCGTGATATCCGCCCGGGCACGCCCGGTTGGCGTACATCTGGAAGAAATACCAGGTGTTCCAGAGCGGAAGGATGGTCTGGTGCTCTGCATCCCGGATACCGCCCTCGGTCACGATGAGGTTGCCGCCGCGCAGGACCGGGCTCGACAGCAGGAACCAGCGCATCGCATCCGACCCATAGGTGTCGAAGACCTCATTCACATCCGGGTAATTGTGCAGATGCTTTGACATCTTCTGTCCATCGTCACCCAAGACGATGCCGTGGCAGATCACGTTCTTGAAGGCCGGACGGTCAAACAGCGCCGTCCCGAGCACGTGCAGCGAGTTGAACCAGCCACGGGTCTGCCCGATGTACTCGACGATGAAATCGGCCGGGTTGTGGGTGTCGAACCACTCCTTGTTCTCGAAGGGGTAATGCACCTGTGCATAGGGCATGGAGCCCGACTCGAACCAGCAGTCCAGGACCTCGGGCACCCGACGCATCATCGACTTCCCGGTCGGATCATCCGGATTCGGGCGCACCAGGGTGTCGATGAAGGGGCGATGCAGGTCGGTGACCTCAACGCCGAAATCGCGTTGCAGCTCGGCCAGGCTCCCGTAGACATCCACGCGAGGGTAGTCGGGGTTGTCGGACTTCCAGACTGGGATCGGGGCTCCCCAGTACCGGTTGCGAGAGATGTTCCAGTCGCGTTCGTTGCCGATCCACTTTCCGAACTGGCCGTCCTTCACGTTCTCCGGGACCCAGTTGATGCCCTGGTTGAGCTCGACCATCCGGTCCTTGAAGGCGGTCACCTTCACCCACCACGCGGGAAGAGCCATGTAGATCAGCGGCTTTCCGGAACGCCAGGAGTGCGGGTAACTGTGTTCGATCGTGGAGCGCTCCAGTAGCCGTCCGCGCTGCTTCAGCAACGCGATCAGCGGCTTGTTCGCCTCGAAGACGTTTGTGCCCGCAACCTCCGGAACATTCGGGAGGAATTCCCCGGCGAGGTTGAGCGAGAGGATGACCGGGATGTCGTACCGACGGCACGTCGCGAGGTCTTCTTCGCCATAGGCGGGAGCCTGGTGGACCACTCCGGTACCGTCCTCGGTCGACACGTAATCGGCGACCAGAACTTGCCAGGCGTTCTCGGTATGCCACTGCTCGGTGTCGGTGAAGTAGTCGAACAGCGGCGTGTAGCGGACGTGCTCCAGGTCGCTCCCCCGGATCGTGCGTGTCACCGCCGCATCGGCGGCCTCCGCCGATGCGTATCCAAGCTGTTTTGCCCAGGACCCGACCAAGTTCTTAGCCAGGAGATACTGCCCCTCCGGATCGCCATCCCCGGAGCCCGCCGGACCCGCAGGGACCACGGCGTACTCGATATCCGGCCCGACTGCGAGCGCCAGGTTGGTTGGGGTCGTCCAGGGGGTCGTTGTCCAGGCCACCGCTTTGACCCCGGTCAGACCGAGCTCCTCGGCACGCTCCCCAACGAACGGGAAGGTCATCGTGACCGTCGGATCCTGGCGCATCTGATAGGCATCGTCCAGATGGGTCTCCTGATTTGATAGCGGGGTCTGCTCGTACCAGGAGTACGGCAGCACCCGGAAGCCCTCGTAGATCAGACCGCGGTCATAGAGCTCCTTGAACGCCCAGATGACCGATTCCATATACGAGAGATCGAGCGTCTTGTAGGAGTGGTCGAAATCCACCCAGCGAGCGGAACGGGTGACGTATTGCCGCCATTCATCGGTAAAGCGCAGCACCGACTTCTTGGTCGCCTCGTTGAAGGCCTTGATCCCGATCTTGGCCTCGATGTCCCGCTTGTCGACGATGCCGAGTTCCTTCTCTGCCTGCAACTCGGCGGGCAGGCCGTGCGTATCCCATCCAAAGCGGCGCTCGACACGATGTCCGCGCATCGTCTGGAACCGGGGGAACACGTCCTTGGCATATCCCGTCAGCAGGTGCCCATAGTGAGGCAGGCCATTTGCGAACGGCGGGCCGTCGTAAAACACCCACTCTGGGGCATGCTGATCCCTGCGCTGATCGATGGACTTCTGGAAGGTATCGTCCTTCTTCCAGAACGCCAGCACTCCCTCTTCGATGCGAGGAAACGAGGGGGATGCGGAAACGGAATCATCCGTCGGCTCTGGGTTGACTGGGTAGGCCATGTGCCACGCTCCATCATCTCGACAGCTGCGAGGACGCATCGGATCGGCGATCCTCCGCGCGGTACCACCCCGCTTGCGGATCACACGGATCCGCCGCTTAAGTCGAGCGATGTCGGGCTCCCCCGCCTGGTTCTACTGGGGCTCCTGCCCGTTCTTCCAGGTGCTCCCCGGTGATAGCCGGATCATTGCAAGCGAAATAGTACCTCGTTGAACCGGAGAACGGAACACGTCTCTCTTGACGGACCCCTGTGGGAGCCGGTGGGGTCGGCTAGGGTGGAGGGCACGATGCGTTCACGACGATTCAGAGGCGTGGCCGTGGCCACAGCGCTCCTCCTGGGGGTTCTCGGCGGGCTCTTCGGCGGGAGCATCGCCCCAGGGCCCGCATACGCCGCGAACTATCCGTCCTGGGATGAAATTCAGCAAGCCAAGAATTCAGTCTCAGCCACGCAGCAAGAAATCTCTCGCGTCCAGGGGATGCTCACCCAGCTGAATGCCGACGCGCAATCTGCAACCCAGCGTGCGCAGCAGGCCCAGGATGCGCTCTCCGCCTCACAGGCAAAACTCACCTATGCGCTCGGCAGCTATCTTGCGCTCCAGCAACGAGTCACCGAGGCGCGCCAGCGAGCAGAGACTGCCCGGAAACAGGCTGGACGGATCATCGCACTGCTCGCACGCGGAGGAGATTCAACGCTCACCCCCCAGATGCAGCTCCCGACGTCCGGAAAGGACCTGGAGCAGGCGCTCAACCGCTACAGTGCCTTGAGTCGTCTCAGTGACCGCAACCGGCAGCTGGTCGAGGCGGCCAGAGCCGAGGAGAAGACGGTTCACGCCCTCGCCTCCCAGGCTCGCACAGCCCGTGATGCGCTCCAAGAGATGACCTCTTCCCTCGCCCAGCAGGTCAATGAGGCCAATGCGGCTCAGACGCAGGCACAGGATGCGCTCAACGCTCAGCAGGAGCACTCCGCAGAACTG
>JAKVJE010000004.1 GCA_022487185.1 Microbacteriaceae bacterium | reverse complement strand
AAGGTCGGGCTCCTGTTCTCACTCTCGTTACAGCTTCCGATCTTCGCTGTTGGGCTGTACCGGTTCAATATTCATCTTGAGGACGAACTTGTGAGGACCCTGGCATTCGAAGCTGAGCTGCAGCCTTCGCAGGAGCAATGACCCCGAGATGGTGATTACCTTCACCTGGCATGCAAGATGTCGAATGCAGGAACGGCATATTTCCAACGAACAAGTAAAACAGGTGTTGGAGCATCCGATGATGACATATCCTGGGAATCGCCGGAATGCGATCTGCTGCGAAGGGGACATACTGGGTTTAGGTCGTCTGAAGGTCGTATACTGTGAGATCACCGTAGGCGTCCGCATAATCACAACGGTTTGGAAGGGAGCTCCACAATAATGAGTGCAGTCATCCATCCAGTACGCGTGGAGATCGATGAGCAGGCCCAGGCCGCCTATGTCCGTTTGTCTGATGCCGAAGTTGCGCACACAGCTGAGCTGTCAGATTGCCTCCTGGTTGATTTGGATCGTTACGATATGGCAGTCGGTATCGAGATTCTGGATCTCGATGCGCGTATTCCTTTGGCTGAGGTTGAGCGTCGTTTCCATATTCACTCCAGCCAGGTCGACATTCTTGACTTGCTGCAACCGACTTTGCGACGAGCTGTGTTTGAGCAAAGTCCTGAAGGCCACGCAGAAACAGTCCCTGCTCTAGATGGCGATGCCACTCCCGCAGGGATCTAAAACGGCGTATCTTCTACCTGTTACCCCGCCAGCTCCATGCGAGATGGCGGGGCATTTTTATGAACTTGACGTGGGTCACCGTATCCATTCGGCTAAGCCTTCCCACCGGATTGGGGTTGACCGGATTTTCCGCCACTGGTGGGTTCTCACGTGCAGCCTTGTCAGTTTGACCCGAAGCTCGTCGAGGAGTGAGGCACGGATGTCTCGCCAGAGGATCGTGGCCCCGTCCTGGTCGAGGAGCTCACAGTGCCATACTCCGTGCTGAATGGTCTGGGTGGCACGGATCGATCTCAGACGCATCCTGCGAAGCGTAGAGGCTTCCTATGACACGGACGTTTTGGCGGTACTGTTTGAGCTGTTGGTTGTTCGTGGGCCCTGGGTATCAGGCTTGAGGGGAGCAACCGATCTGCTTCATCAAAGATGATGATTCAACATCACACCTTTGGATGGTGGCTGTTCCAATGGTTGTGTGTTGGAGCCCCACCTCCAGCACACAACACCCATTGAACCCAACCCGGTGAGGCCCCCAACGGCTTCACGGAGTCCCACAAGTATGCAGGCTGCCCTTCCGATGCTGCAACCTGCTGGTGTCTCACACCGGGCCTCCTGTCAAGCCCGAGGCACGAACGCAGGCAAGGCCGGTGCAGTTTCAACCAGCGTGTCATTCCCACCACGCGATCTCACCCCACTCCCAAACCTCACAGCACCACTCACAAACACAGCGCCCCGCCACCAGATGCAGGAGAGCACCACAACACGGAGAAAACGACGGAACATCCATGCCGAAGAGTCTGCGGCTCGACCCTCGTGAGCGCAGGTTCTCCACAGGCTCAAAATAACCACAAACGAACCACTTTGCAGAGGAAATCTAGGGAACACCCGGGATGTTGAATATGCCCAACTTCCCCGCAAACATGCCAAACAGGGACGTTCCGGGAACGTGGCGGAATAGCCTTTACTTAATCAGTGGGTTGTGGGTTCAAGTCCCACGGGGGGCACCAATTTTCACAGTCCAAATTTCTCTCCCTCACTCACCGCAGATCGTTGCCCGAGTTTGTCATCGGCCATTGCCAGTGCTCTCACTCATCTGAAGTCGTAGCCGTTTCATGCCCCGAGGGATCGCAACACAGGGCACACGGGCCAAGCTCACCACCGGCGAAGGGGATGAGCCGTACCCGCTGCGGCACCTCCTGAAGCTCGCCGAGGCGACTCGCAAGCCCAGCATGCACCGAACAGATCACCTCCTCATCGGAGCCGGGCTGCACCGCAAAGGGACACGCCCGAAGCTCAGCACCCCATGACGTGCGATGCGGGGCGAATCCCAGGCGGGCAGAAAGCTCAAGCACGCTGACTCGTTCCGATGCCCAGGCTCGATCAGCCCAGTGCCGTCCCGCCCGCCGTGCCCGGTCGCGTGCCTTGGGACCCGCTCCGGCAACCACGACGAGTGCCTCAGCCATGGCCTGCCATGGCGTTGATCGGGGCACCTCACCCAGTGCCCGGTAGTGCACAGCAGGGCGCCCGCGCCCGCCGGGAGCTGGCGGGACCTCCGCCACGAGGCCGCAGGACATCAACCGCGCGAGATGGAAGCGCACAGTGGTGGGGTGCAATCCCAGCTCGTTCCCGAGCTCCCGCACGCTGCGATCACTCGCTGATTCACGAAGGGCAGCGAGGACCGTGGCTGCGGCCTCGGTGATCACTGTGGTGGATTTTCTCTCCGTGTGCACGATTTTATCGTATCATCATCCTCATAAATGGTTGGATGGCACGTCGCAGCAGTGCATCCTGCCAGGGAGTAGGAGTACATGGACGGCAGGACACCCCTGAGGCACCAGGCTGTTGCTGAAGACTCCTCGCCACTTCTCCTGCTCTACGGAACAGAGAGTGGCACCGCTGAGTGGTTCGCGCAGCGGGCAGCACAGAGCGCCGAGGAGATCGGGAGAACGGCTCGGGTACTTGAGCTCGACCGGATTCGCCCCGAACAACTGGCGGAACAGCAGTGCGCGTTGTTCTTTGTCTCAACGACAGGCATTGGCGAGATGCCGTATACAGCACTGAGCTTCTGGAATGCGCTCTGCTCCCCCGATGCACCGCGCCTCGAAGGTCTCGCGTATGGAATGCTCGGTTTCGGCGATCGAGCCTACGGACACTTTTGTCAGGCGGCTCGGGAACTCGATACACGTCTTCTGCACTTGGGTGCTCGGAGCGTCCTTGACCGCTGTGACAGCGATATCGATGAGGATCATCGCGTTCTGGCATGGATCTCCCGCGCACTACATTGTCTCGGTGCACCCCCTGACGTTGAGTCGCCCTCGAAGAATCAGGCTCCATCCCCGTGGAAGGAGGCCGTGGTCCGGAAGAATGTCCGGATCACCGCCCCTGCCTCAGATCGAGAGGTACGTCACCTTGAGCTCGAAGTGACCGGTGCACGGCCTGCCTGGGAACCTGGCGACTCAATCGATCTCGATATTCCCAGTACCCCAGAGCTCGCGGAACTCGTCGCGGGTCTTGTACACGATGTACCGGGAGGCCCCCCGGAGGGTATTGATCCCGCATTTCTGAACGCACTCACACAACGTGAGCTGCGCCAGATCTCCCGCCCCCTCCTCGAGCGGCTTGCAGCCGAAGACGCACAGCTCAGGATGCTCCTGACAAGCCCGGCCCCGGAGCTCCTGGAACAGCATCTTCGCGGAATGGATGTGGCCCAGCTGCTCCTGGATCATCCTGACGCCGGAATCACTGCCTCCGAGCTCCTGGACCTCCTCCAGACAGTCCGGCCACGCCGTTATTCGATTTCTTCAAGCCCGTTCGAGACGCCGTCCCGGATCTCCCTCACCGTCCGTACCGTTGAGTATTCACTGAATGGTCGTCATCATCTTGGGACTGCAACCGGCACTCTCTCCCGAGCCGTACGGCCCGGAGATCGCATCCCCGTGAAGATCCGCCCCGAACTGGCCTTCCGGCTTCCGGACGATCCCTCGACCCCAATACTCATGGTCGCAACAGGTGCGGGAGTTGCTCCGTTCCGGTCCTTCATAGACCATCGGGAACTCAGTGGGAACCACGGACCAGCTTGGCTCTGCCTCGGAATCCGATCTCACACCGAAGACCTTCTCTACGGTGACCAGTTCGAGGCGTGGCAGCGCTCCGGGGCACTGTCCCGGCTTGACCTCGCCTGTTCGAGAGAGCAGCCAGGCCGCTACGTGCAGCACCTTCTCAGGGACAACGGCGACGAGATCTTCGCCTGGCTGCACAAGGGAGCGATCATCTACGTCTGCGGCGGAGCCAACGGGATGGTCCCAGCGGTCCGGCTCACGATCCGCGGAATTCTCGCCGAACGTCTCGGTGGCTTTGCGGCTGCGGACCGACGTCTCGTGGAGCTCCGAGCCGATCGACGCTACCGGGAAGAGGCCTATTGAATCGTGAGCTCGCGAAAGCCCACACGACCAGACTTTCAGCAGGAACACCGGCAGGAGGCAGAATGACGAACACCGGACACGACGCACATGCCTCCGAACGCCCCCCACTCCCTCAGGGGGAGCGAGATGCTGGGCAGATTCCGGGCACTGGCTCCTCGCACGGCTGGGTAGGCGCGTTCTCCGCCCCGGAGGGACGGAACTCACCAGGTGGATGCTCGACTCCGCACGGATCACGGGCGCCAGAGTCGCAGAGTTCGCCCCCCAGGCTCGGGCGCACCGCCAGCGAAATCCTCTCCCGGTACCCCTCCTCGTACATCGGGATCGAGCGAGATCCCGCCCAGCAATCCCGCAGTGGTTGTGTTTACCACCGGAGATGGAGTCGCCTTCGCTGTCCGTGACCCATTCCCCGGAACAGACCTCGACGCAGCCGCGGGCCTCGGTGTTGGCGTTGGCGTCTGGTTTCATTCATCTGGTCCATCCGCCATATATCACCGGCTCGTGCAGGCCGGCACGCCGATCACCCAGGAACCGTTCACGGGTCCGTTCGGCCTCCAGTTCTCGTTCCGTGACCCTGATGGGTACACCATCACGCTCCACGGAGGCATCAACGGGGACAGCCCACCGAATCCTGCGCGGGGACAGCGCGGGGAACAGTAAGAGACGCGTCCTCCATTCCTCTCAGGATCGCACTCTCCCTCATTCCTCCGGATCGCGGCACTCTCTTCCCGCAGCGGCATCCGGGAGATAGGCTGAGGGCGCTCCGATTAAGGACGAGGCTTGAGGCACGTCTCACCATCGCAGTGGCGTCGTCCGTGCCTCCCATCCAGAATGGAGCCGCACATGACAGCGTCGCAGTCGTTCCCCCCGAGAGGCTTCCATCAGAAGCGGCCGCTGCGCATCCTCCTTCCTGCGATCCTTATCCTGCTCTGGATTACCGCCGGGGCTATCGGCGGGCCCTACTTCGGTCGCATTGACGAGGTCTCCTCCAACGATCCGACGGCCTACCTGCCCACCAGTGCAGAGTCGACCCAGGTGCAGCATCGTTTAGCGGATTTCCTTGGAGAAGACGCGATCCCCGCCATTATCCTCATCACCGCCGACACCAAGCTCAGCACCAATCAGCTGAACGCGATCAACCACATCCCCAGCACGCTTCCGGGCATAGACGGGGTGCTCAAGTCAACGAGCCCGGCGATCCCCTCCGAGGATGGAAAAGCGGTGGAGATCGCCGTGCCGCTCAATTCGAACGCCGACGTCGCTTCAACCGTGGATGCGCTTCGCACCCATGTCGATGGCCTCCTCCCCTCAGGAACCGCAGCGTATGTGACGGGCCCCGCCGGGTTCACCAGTGACCTCGTCAATGCCTTCGCAGGAATCGACGGCCTGCTCCTCCTCGTCGCGGTCCTCGCAGTGTTTGTCATCCTCGTGCTCGTCTACCGCTCGCCCCTGTTGCCGCTCCTCGTTCTCGCCTCAAGCATGTTCGCCTTGTGTGCGGCACTCCTCACCGTCTGGTGGCTCGCGAAGGCCGGGATATTCCCACTGAGTGGTCAAACGCAGGGAATCCTGTTCATCCTCGTCATCGGTGCAGCCACCGATTACTCGCTGCTGTATGTATCGCGATATCGAGAGGCGCTGCTCCACTCTGCAAAGAGGGGGGATGCCACGAAGGCAGCGCTGAAAGGATCGGTCGAGCCCATCCTCGCCTCGGCGGGGACCGTCATCGCCGGCCTGTTGATGCTCCTCTTCAGCGAGCTCGGCTCGAATCGTGCGCTCGGCCCCATCGCTGCGATCGGCATTGTCTTCGCGGCACTGTCCGCATTCACGCTGCTGCCCTCTCTCCTGTTCTTCGCCGGCCGTGCAGCGTTCTGGCCCAGGGCCCCACGATTCGGCCCCTCCCCTGACGCTTCTGGGCGGGTGCACGCCTCATCCACCGGCCTGTGGGCGAGAATCCCACGCTTCATCCGCACGCACGCCCGCCCGATCTGGATCATCTCGGTCATCCTGCTCCTCACGGCAGCCGCTGGCATCTCTCAGCTGAAAGCCGACGGCGTGCCCTCGAGCGACCTCGTCCTCGGGAGCTCCGAGGCTCGCACCGGGCAGAAATTACTCGGGACGCATTTCCCAGGTGGATCTGGATCTCCCGTGTATGTCATCATCCCTGCGGAGAAACTTGTCTCGACGGCGAACACGATGCTCGGCATTGACGGTGTACAGGCAGTCTCTGTTGCATCCAAGGAGTCCCCCAGCGGTACGGCGCAGGTGACCTCTGCTGGGGTGAAGTCCCTCATCCCTGGGAGGGCCTCCCCAACGCCGACGACCGTCGACGGCAACGTCCTGCTTGAGGCAACGCTGACGCACGCGGCCGACTCCCAGGCCGCCGCAGACACTCTTCACACCCTCCGCACATCGATCAGCAGTGATGCGCTCGTCGGCGGGGTCTCGGCGACAGACGTCGATACGAACGACGCGTCCATCCGTGACAGGAACCTCATCATCCCCCTGATCCTCCTCGTCGTCTTCCTCATCTTGGTGCTGCTCCTGCGTGCGATACTCGCGCCGCTGCTGCTTATTTCCACCGTCGTGCTCTCCTTCGCCGCCACCATGGGCGTGTCCGCCTTCGTGTTCAATGACGTGATGGGACTTCCCGGCGCTGACCCCTCCGTGCCGCTCTTCGGATTCGTCTTTCTGGTCGCGCTCGGGGTTGATTACAACATCTTCCTGATGACACGGGTTCGCGAAGAGGCCCTCGTCGTCGGTGCCCGCGCCGGGATGTCGCGCGGTCTGAGCATCACCGGCGGCGTCATCACCTCAGCGGGCATCGTACTTGCCTCCACCTTCGCAGCATTAGCCGTTATCCCCGTGCTCTTCCTCCTCCAGCTCGCCTTCATCGTCGCCTTCGGCGTGCTACTGGACACCGTGATCGTGCGGACGCTCCTCGTCCCCGCTCTCGGCTTCGAGCTTGGCCGTTCGCTCTGGTGGCCCTCCCGGAAGATCCGCGCATGAGGATCTGGTCTCTTCATCCGCGGCACTTGGACCGACAGGCCCTCGTCGCCTGCTGGCGCGAAAGCCTCCTCGCACAGGCAGTCCTCGCCGGGCGCACACGGGGCTACACACATCACCCGCAACTCGACCGGTTCAGGGGAGATGATGGCCTGGCGCTCATCGGCGCATACCTCTCTGAACTGGCTCTCGAGGCGGACCATCGTGGCTATCGCTTCGACCGCACCCGGATTCTTCACCCGGGAGTATCCCCGCGACTGCTCACGGTGACGAGTGGACAGCTCTCCTACGAATGGCGCCACCTGCTCGCCAAGATGGAGACGCGGAGCCCCGATCGTTGGGCCGAATGGAACCACTCTGTGCCAGAACCTCATCCTCTCTTCCGTGTCATTCCGGGCCCGGTGGAGCACTGGGAGAAAGGGCAGGGCACGCCGTCGAACTGATTGGCACAAGCCCAGGGGTGCCGCGATCCCTGAATGTCAGACCCTCTTCATACGCTGTGGACATCGCCTCCGTCATCCTGACGGGCCTCTGAAAGGGTTTTCATATGTCAGATTCAGCTGCGCCAACTCCGCATCGAAGCACCCGCTCCCTGTCCGGCACCGCCGTCACCGCACTCGTCGTGGGTGCCATTTCGGTCGTGCTGTGCGCAATCCCGATCATCAATAATTTTGCTCTGGTTCTCGCCATCGTCGGGGTCATCCTGAGTATTTTGGCCCTGGTGTTCACAGCCGCCAAACGCCATCGCAGGGGCCGAGGGCTCGCAGTGGCCGGGCTCGTCTTATCTATTCTTGCCATCGTCGGAGTTCTGGTAACCCAGGCTCTGTATAGTGCTGCCTTGGACAACGCGGGAAAATCAGTTTCGAAGGCACTGTCAAGCGTTGAGGCCAGCGCGAGCAAAGACGCGGCGGATGCGAACGGCGACCATACCCAGGACATCCTGGGGAAACAGGTCAAGGTCGATCTGGGGACGTACTCATTCAGCGAAGAATACGGGATGGCGACCGATAGCGTCTTGCCTGTTCAGATCACGAACATCTCTTCGAAGTCGCACTCCTTCTCCGTCCAGATCGAGAGTATCGATGCAAGCGGGAACCGCATTACCGATGACACGGTCTATGTGAATTCCTTGGGAGCGGGTCAGTCAACCGCAGAGAATGCCTTCGAGGGTGTCACCGAAGTTAACCAGGCGAATCAGGTCAAAACCGGAACGTTCAAGATCGTAAACGTCTCGATGTACTGATTTTCGTCTCAAAACACGTGTGGCCGCGGCTCGTTGTCGAGCCGCAGCCACACCCTGTTGGGACGTCTAGTCGGCGTAGTCCATCCGGATGATCTCGGGATCCTTCGTCAAATAGTCGCCCACATGTGCCAAGAACTCCTGGAAGTGCGGGGTCTGATTATGGAATTCAACCGCATCGGCGTCTTTCCAATGCTCAATAATCTCGTACTGATCCTCGGTACCCAGCCTGCGGTAGTGGGCATAGTCCAGATTGCCCGCCTCTCCACGCGACCCCTGCACAAGTGCGTCGATGAACGTCTCGTAGGCCTCCCGCTGAGCGGTGTCTATGGTCAGTGCCACATTGATGATCTTCATAGATCCTCCTGCGAAATTCCGGTGCACGCCGCCCATGAATACATGACGACATGCTCAGGCTACACGGACACCCGTGCTCAAGCCTTCGGTGAGACCTGTTCCTGAGGAGCCTCGGCACCCTCAGCAGCTGGTTCCTGAGCCGTGGCAGCCTGGGGCGTCTCCGGGGCCGCCTGCGCCGCAGGGGTGGCATGCCCCTCATGGTGGCACGCCTGCTCCTGGCCCTCGTGGTGCTCGTGGTGGCACGCGTGTGCTTCGTCACCGTCATGGTGCTCATGCCCGCATGCGCAGGACTTCTCATCGTCGCCCTCGACGGCCGCGATCGGAAGCGACTCAGGACGAGCCGAGGACTGTGCCGTCTTCACCAGTGCGCGTGCCGACAACGAAGCGAACAAGCCAATGCCACCGACGACCAGAACACCCACCGAAATCTGCAGCAGTGCCTGAGACAGGTACACGATGACGGCCGAATTCTGGCTAATACCACTCGAGATTGCCAGGTATGCAGAGAGCGAGCCCACGGCACCAATCACGGTGACCAGCAATGCGACCCACACCCCCCAAGTTACGAACAGAGATGAAGAATGGGGGCGCCGAGGCGTGGACATAGGACTCCTAATCGAGAAAACAGTTTTGTGAGTGACCTTACGCGGATCCGCTGTATTCCCCCTGAGTCTCATCAAACTCCCGAACGGGCAGATGAACCGCTAAAATAGGGCAGAGTGAGCCCATTACGGCTCTGGTGTGCCGGGAAGCCTGGTCGGCGAGAATACTCGACGAGAGAACGGATCCCCGATGTCCACGTCCACTCCACGACTTCCGTCCCCGGGACAGACCGCACGCCGCAGAGAATCAACTGTGGGCCTCCTCATGCTGATTTCGGCTGCCTGCGGCCTCCTCCTGTCAAACCTCCCCAGCTCTCGCGGGTTCCTCTCCATCCTCACGACCGGAATCGGGCCGTCGGCCCTTGGGCTTCATCTCACCCTCGCCGAATGGGCCTCCTCCGGGCTCCTCACCGTTTTCTTCCTGACCGTCGGACTCGATCTCGCCACCGAACTCACCACGGGCTCCCTTCGGCACCCCCGGCAGGCTCTCCTCCCCGTCATTGCGGCGATCGGGGGGATGGCCCTCCCGGCCGGCGTCTTTCTCGGGGTATTGGCCCTCACCGGTACCCTCCCAGTCGATGCGCATGGATGGGCCATCCCGACTGCCACGGACATCGCATTTGCACTCGGGGCGGCTGCGGTCCTCGTCCCAGGGATGACGCGCGGCGCCCGAATCTTTCTGCTCACCCTGGCCACCGTTGACGATCTCCTGGGCATTCTGATCATCGCCGTCTTCTACAGCATCTCTGTGCAGCTTCTCCCGATCATCGCGGCGATACTGGTTGCGCTGCTCTACGCCTGGGCTATACGGCGCACGCCCCGCCCCCTCGGGTGGGGGCTGCTCATTCTCGGTGTGATCGTCTGCTGGGGTGCGCTTCACCTCGCCGGAGTACATCCAACTCTCGCCGGGGTACTCATCGGCCTGGGGACACCGGCGCGGACCACTCCGGGGCGTCTTGAGGCAGAGACCGCCAGCCGCCACGTCCGCCCGCTGTCCGAGTTCCTCGTCCTCCCGCTCTTCGCGATCACCGCGGCCGCGGTACCGCTCGGCGGGGCTGCCCTCACCCCGAGCCGGCTGCCTCTGCTCGCCGCCGCAGGCCTCGCGCTGCTCCTCGGCAAACCGATCGGTGTCCTCGCCGCCACCTGGATTGCGATCAGGTTCACCCCGCTCCGACTGCCCGCGGGGGTCAAGACTGTGCACGAACTCGTTCCAGTCGGACTCCTCACCGGGATCGGCTTCACGATCTCGCTGCTGTTCGCGGGGCTCGCGTTCACCGACCCCGGACAGATTCATGCCGCCAAACTCGGCATTCTCCTCGGGACAGTCGGCTCAGGACTCGCAGCTGCGGTCTGCGGACGGCTCCTTCCCCGTCTCCGGAGCCGGATGCGGCCTGCGGACGGCCCCATCGGCCCGACTGCTTAGCTGCGGTCGTCACCCGGGAGCTCGGCGAGGGGAATCCGGAGACTTGCGACCGTCCCTCCGCCCTCCCGGGGCATCCACTCGATGGTCCCCTGGAGCTGTCCCTCCATCAGAGTGCGAATGATCTGGGTCCCCAGACCGTCCCCGATCACGCCGCCGGGCATCCCGGCACCATCATCCGACACCGTCACGAACAGAGTGCTGCCGGAGCGGTGGGCGTTGACCAGAACCGTCCCGGCCCGCCCAGCCAATCCATGATCGATCGCATTCGTGACCAATTCGGTGAGCACCAGGGAGAGCGGTGTGGCCTTCTTCCCGGGCAGCACACCGAAGGACCCCGTCCGAACGGTCGTCACCCGGGTCGATTCATCGGTGGTCACCGCGGCGACCAGCTGGAGCAGCCGGGCGAACACCTCGTCAAAATCGACCGTCTGCGAGAGTCCCTCGGCGAGGGTGGCGTGCACCACAGCGATTGCCTCGACCCGTTGCATGGCCTGGAGCAGGGCTTCCCGGGTTTCCTGTGTCGGGCTACGCCGAGCCTGGATGCGCAGGAGGGAGGAAACGGTCTGCAGGTTGTTTTTCACCCGATGGTGGATCTCGCGAATCGTGGCATCCTTCGTGAGGAGCTCCTGTGCCTGACGCCGGAACTCGGTGACATCACGGCACATCACCAACCCACCGAACCGAACCCCATCGCGTCGCAGCGGGATCGAGCGCAGCGTCACCGTCATCCCTCGGCCAAGCAGGTCGAGGATCCACGGCTTCTTCGCCCGGGACACGGATTCCAGAGCAGGGTCCGCAGCGCTCTCAGGCACCGCCACCGATCGGGCCACCTCATAGAGGTTGAGCCCCTCCAGCTCCCGGGCGGCCCCAAGCCTGGCGAAGGCAGACATCGCATTCGGACTCGCGAAGAGGACCTTGCCCACCTCATCCACACGGATGAGCCCGTCGCTCACCCGAGGCGCACCGCGACGGGGAACCTCGGCCTCATCGGGGTCGGGGAACTCTCCCGCGGTCAGCATCGCGCACAGGTCGTTGGCACAGCTCGCCATCGCCAGCTCGACTCGGGTCTGGGTCCTGGCCTCCGACAGGTTTTCGTGGCGGGTCATCACTCCGATCGGTGCGCCGGTGCGCCGGTGCCCGTTGGGACCCTCTTTGAGACGTCGAATTGGAATGACACGAAGCCGGGCGACCGACTGTTCGTACCAGTCCGGAGCGGTGGTGTCACGGATGCGCCCGTCCTCGAACGACGCCCTGACCAATGGCTCCCACCGACGGCGGATGGGCTGCCCCACGATATCGCGGTAAAACACCGTAGCAGTGCCGGACGGGCGCGCATGGGCAATCGCGATGAACCGCCCAGACGCGTCGGGCTCCCACAGCACCAGGTCAGAAGACGCCAGATCTGCCACAATCTGCCAGTCACCGAGCAGGCTGTGCAACCGGTCGACATCCTTCGGCGAGAGTCCTGGGTTGTCGGCAACAAACTCTGAGAGGGTAGACACCCTTTCAGTTTAGAGAACCTGCCTCTGCTCCCCCAGGATTCCGTGAAGCCGCCGTTCCTCACAGATCAGACCCATGTTGAACGGTTTTACACAGCCCATTTCCAGGCAAGACAATGAAGAAAACGACTGTTACAGTACTCGCACCCGACGACGGAGGCAGCATGCGCACATCAGAGCCCAACCTCACGCCCGCACACGACGAACGCACCTCGCGCACGGCCCGAGGAACGACAGAGTGGTACACACCTGACAATCCCGAAGCCGACGAACTCGTCCGGCACATCCGAGGACTGTCGAAGGCCATTCTGGAGGTCCTCCTCGGGGTCCGTCCCATCCATTCGCTCACCAGATGGCTCTCCCCATCGGTCTACACAAAGCTCGAAGATCGAGCGGCGCTCGCCCGGGAACAATACCGCGGGCAGCAACGGCGCCTCACCCGGCCCGCAGTCTTCGTGAGTATTCCGCGAGTCCAAACAGACCATCACAGCTGCGTAGACGCGGCAGTCGTCATCTCCATGCGCAATCGGGTCCGTGCGATGACCCTCACCCTGGAACCGCATCCCCGTACCGGGAACTGGGTCCTCGTCGAGGTCGGGCTCCTCTAACCCGCCAGCCCGCGCCTCGAGGTCAGCGGCGCCGACGTTTCGCTGCCCGACGCTGCGCCCGGTTCCCACCCTGCGCATCTGTGCGGGCATCGAGCGACGTCTTGGCCTGTTCCTTCACCAATGCCTCAAGCTGCTCACCGGCCGCGGTCTTCGGACCAGATCCCAAGCCTTCGGTGGCAGTCACGTCGTCTTCATCCGCAGCTGAATAGCTGAGAGCACTCGGGCCGCTCCCCTGTTCCGGCAGGCCCTTCGCCCGGACCTCAACATCGCCCTCGGTGGCAGCAGTCTCAACCTCGACGTAGAAGAGCAGGCTGACAGTCTCCTCCTTCACCGCGCCCAGCATCTGCTGGTACATGGCGTAGCCCTCATTCTGGTACTCAACCAGAGGATCGTTCTGAGCCATCGAGCGCAGGCCAATTCCCTCCTTGAGATAGTCCATCTCGTAGAGGTGATCGCGCCAGTGACGATCCAAAACGCTCAGCAGGACAAGGCGCTCCAATTTCCGGAGGGCCTCTTCTCCAAGCTCTTCCTGGCGACGGGCGTATGCGAGCTCCGCATCCGAGACCACCTGACGGGCCAACCAGCTCTCCGTCATCTTGGCCACGTCACCGATCTCTTCCTTGACCTCCTGGACCGTGATGGAGATCGGGTACAGCGTGCGGAGGTCATCCCACATCGGGCCGAACTCCCACAGCTCTGCACTACTCGACGAGACATGCGTGTGGATGACCGCCTTTACCGAGTCCTGCAAAAAGCCCAGGATCTGCGGATGGAGGTCTTCGCCCTTCAGGATGCGCCGACGATCGGTGTAAATCGACCGGCGCTGCCGATCCAGGACATCGTCGTACTTCAGCACATTCTTCCGGATCTCGGAGTTCCGCGACTCCACCTGCCCCTGGGCGCTCCGAATCGCACGGGACACCACCCGGGATTCGATGGCGATGTTCGTATCCGGGTGCCGGGACATAATCGCCTCGGCGGCCCCCGCGTTGAACAGCCGCATCAGGTCATCAGTCAGTGACAGGTAGAACCGGGACTCGCCGGGATCCCCCTGACGGCCTGAGCGGCCGCGCAGCTGGTTGTCGATGCGGCGGGACTCGTGACGCTCGGTGCCCAGGACGTACAGGCCTCCGGCCTCGGCGACCTTCACCGCCTCGTCCTTCACCCGATCCTTGACCGAGGCGTAGACCTCGTCCCACTGGGCCTCATACTCGTCGGGAGTCTCGGTCGGGGTGAGGCCGCGCCGGGCCATCTCCTCGACGGCGAGGAACTCGGCGTTCCCCCCCAGCATGATGTCGGTGCCGCGCCCGGCCATGTTCGTCGCCACGGTGACAGCGCCCAGCCGGCCGGCCTGCGCCACGATCGAGGCCTCACGCGAATGGTTCTTGGCGTTCAGGACCTCATGCTTGATCCCGCGCTTGCGCAGCAGTGCCGAGAGGTACTCGCTCTTCTCGACGCTCGTGGTTCCCACCAGCACCGGCTGCTGGCGCTCCACACGTTCTGCGATATCGTCAACCACTGCGTCGAATTTGACCTCCTGGTTGCGGTACACCAGGTCGGGCTGGTCGACACGGATCATCGGACGGTTCGTGGGGATCTCAACCACACCGAGCTTGTACGTGCTCTGGAACTCCGCGGCCTCGGTCATGGCCGTACCGGTCATACCGGCCAGCTTCTTGTACAGCCGGAAGTAGTTCTGCAGGGTCACCGTGGCCAGGGTCTGGTTCTCGGCCTTGACCTCGACACCCTCCTTCGCCTCGATCGCCTGGTGGATACCCTCGTTGTAGCGACGCCCCTCCATGATGCGGCCGGTGTGCTCATCCACGATGAGCACCTCCCCGTTCATCACGACATAGTCTTTGTCCCGCTTGAACAGCGCCTTGGCCTTGATGGCGTTGTTCAGGAACGAGATCAGCGGCGTGTTCGTCGACTCGTACAGGTTCTCGATACCCAGATAGTCCTCGACCTTGTCGATGCCCGGCTCTAGCACGCCCACGGTGCGCTTCTTCTCGTCGACCTCATAGTCGGTGCCCTCGTGCAGGCGCTTCGAGATCTTCGCGAAAACAGTGAACCAGCGGTTCGCATCGCCATCTGAGGGACCACTAATGATCGGCGGGGTCCGGGCCTCATCGATCAGGATGGAGTCGACCTCATCGACGATGGCGAAGAAGTGCCCGCGCTGGACCAGCTCCGCCTCCTCCCAGGCCATGTTGTCGCGCAGATAGTCGAATCCGAATTCGTTGTTGGTGCCGTACGTGATATCCGCCGCATACATGCGACGGCGTTCGTCCGGCGACTGCCCGTTGATCAGGCAGCCGGTCGTCATGCCCAGGGCTCGGAAGACCCGGCCCATCAGATCGCTCTGATATTTCGCCAGGAAGTCGTTGACGGTGATGACGTGCACACCTTCATCGGCAATCGCGTTCAGGAAGGCCGGCAAGGTGGCCACCAGGGTCTTTCCCTCACCGGTCTTCATCTCGGCGATATTGCCCAGGTGGAGGGCTGCACCGCCCATGACCTGCACATCAAATGGCCGCATCCCGATGGTGCGGTCGGCGGCCTCGCGAACGGCCGCAAATGCCTCTGGGAGCAGCTGATCGAGCGTCTCTCCCTGTGAATACCGCTCCCGAAGGCGCTCGGTCTCTCCCCGCAGCTCGTCGTCGGTGAGCTCGCGGTAATCATCCTCAAGCGCATTCACCTGCTTTGTGAGTCGCTTGAGCTGCTTGAGTATCCGGCCCTCGCCAACGCGAAGAATACGATCCAAGAATGAAGCCACAGCTGCTCTTTCTGACGGAGTGAACGCTGCCCTACGACAGGCATACCGCCAGACAGTCTACCCAAAAGCAGGGGCGCACGGCGGCCGAGAGTGTTCCCGGCCGCCACTGCCCGCGCTACTTGGGCTGAGGACCGAGCGAAATGACACCGTAATTCCAGCCCTTACGGCGATACACCACACTGGGCTGACCGGTGACCTCATCGACGAACAGGTAGAAGTCGTGCCCCACCAGCTCCATGCGGTACAGCGCATCATCCAAAGTCATCGGCTTCTCGTCGAAGTGCTTTTGCCGGATGACGACCGGCGAGTACTCCTCAACCTCATCAACATCCTGGGCCTGCTCCGGCGGCTCCTCGACCGGAGCCGGCTCGATACGAACCGGGGTCACCGCCACCTCGGCGAATCCCGAATCGACAGCCTCCGACAGCCGCACCCTTGCGCGCTTGCCCTGGCGACGATCCTGTGCCCGCTCCTTGGCCCGCCGCAACCGCTCCAGCAGCCGCGCATACGCCAGATCGAGTGCCGAGAACTTGTCCCCGGCAGAGGCCTCCGCGCGGATGACCGGGCCGAGACCCGAGACCGTCAGCTCGACACGGGCATCCGACCGAGCAGAGCCCGACTCACTACTGACTTTGACCTCGAAGGTCTGCGCCCGGGGAGAAAGCGTGGCCACCTTGGAGGCCCGGGTCGTCGCATATTCCTTAAACCGATCCGAGAGAGTGGTGTTCTTTGCATTGAAACGCAGGTCCATAATTGCCTCCTCGAAAACGGTCCGGCACCCTCACCGGAGCTGAGCTTCAGTCTACCGGGTCTGAGACCGGTGCACCGAGATCAGGGCAGCCATCCCCACCGTTCTCCCACCGGCCTCGGAGACCGCGGAGGCCAAGGCTCCCAGCGTGCTCCCCGTGGTCGCCACATCGTCTGCCAGGATCACCGACCTCCCGCTCACCCAGACCGGATCGACACTGAACCCGCCCCGAACATTCCGCTGGCGCTGTGCCGCCGACAGCCCCCGCTGATCCCTCATCGGACGGCTCACCCAGGCCGCGGCGGCCGGCAGCACCGGAACCCCGCGCGACAGCGCTCGAACCGGATCGAATCCGCGGCGGGCCAACGAACTCGTCCGGGAGGGGACCAGGAGCACCACCGCATCCGAAACCCCCGCGCCTGCGGCCCGCGCCGCCCGGCACCAGGCCGAGCCCAACGGCCCCCGCACCGCAAAACGCGCATGATCCTTGAAGGCCCGCAGGGCGGCCCGAAGGTGCTCCTCCGGGTCGGGGATGGCCCAAATCCCGTCCTCGGTGCACTCCGGGGGCGCCTCGCACTCCGAACGGCACCCCGCGCAGAACGGACTGCTCGGCAGCCCGCACCCGGCGCAGCGAGTCGGCAGGAAGGCGTCCAACACCCGTCCCGCCGACACTGACCACATCCAGCCGGTGTACCCGCTGGCAGACAGCCGAACCGGAGAATCCGGACTATCTGAGGACAGCAGCAGCGCTACATTGCAGGGGAAACAAGACCGGATCAGTTCCAGGAATACGCAATGTTGCGGATACCGGTGCGGAGCCGAACCCAGCCCGTCCCCCGTGGCGAATACAGAATGCCGGTATCGGTCAGGACCCGCAACGAATCGGAGGTGTCCCCGCCGGCCAGTTCACGCACCGGTTCCAAGGGGGTCAGCGTCGACACGACGCCGTTCACCCCCACAACCGAGACCGGCGAGGTGTTCCCGCTCCGGGTTGCCACCGCGACATTCGCCCCCACCCATGTCAGGCTCCCTGGGGTACCGTCCACCGTCGCCACCGTCACCCCAGACGACAGCGACTGGGGTGCCCCCTGGGAGGAGCGCTGCACCACACCGAACACCACATCGGTGTGCGACCCATCCGCGTTCGGGACCAGCCAGGCGGCTCGGACGCCGTCCGGTGCCAGCGCGAACGCCGACATCCCCTCCCCCTGCAGCGACACCGAAGACCCCTGGGACGGCCACGCCGTCACCTTCCCCGACGCCAGTTGCCATGCCCAGCCGTCCGCATCCAGCCAGACCGAGCCGCCCGCCTGGGCCGAGGCCGACGAGAGAACCGTAGTCCCCCGCACGCGCCGCAGCGTGCCATCGGAGAGGGCCGTCGCGGCGACATCCCCCCACACGGAAAAGCCCTCGCCCTGCCCGATCCGGTTCAACGCCGATCGCAGGGACTTCCCCCGAATCCCGCCCTCATAGGCACTGATCGCCCCGTCCCCGGAGCGCACCAGCAGCCCGGACGACCCCACCTGCGGCCAGGAGGGGCTCTCCGTATCCGACGCCGGCCGCAGCTCCGTCGTCCCCGACAGCAGGCGGAGCGTTCCCGTTCCCGGGACCTCCGCCAGAGCGGCCTGGATCTGCGCAAACATGCGGTTGACCTGCCGGGCATCGTCCGAGAGCGCCTCCGAGGAAAGCGTGACCGTCGTGGTCTTCCCCGACGTGGCCACCGCATCCACCGCCAGGCGGGTTCCCTCCGGGATCGCCGTCAGCACCGAGCCGCGCAGCTGAGCCGACGGGCCCTGCAACAGTGCGCTCACCACCCGGGTCGCAGTCGATGCGCCCACCGGGAACCAGCGCACATCGGCCACAAACCGCTGCCCGGTCTCGTCCAGGAAGGGCAGCCGCCGCCCCGCGAAGACCAGCTGGAAGTTCCCGCGGGTAATCACCGTCCCCGTCGGGACGGAGTCGATCCGCCACTGGCCCTCGACTCGGACGAGATGGAACGACTCCGAGAACTGCCGATCCGACTGCTGGTACTCTCCGACGGCATCCACCAGGCCGATCTCATGGGCCGACGCCGTGATCTGGCTGGCCGACGCGCCCGTCGACTGGGACGGGGTGCTCTCGACCACCGTCACCTGCGACTCCGGCTGCCAGGCTGCGGCCGCCGACGAGGTCAGAAACTCCCGCGCCGTCTCGTAGCCATTCGCAGAATCGGCTCCAGCGGCCAAGAAACCCTGCACGATCTCGGTCCGGCTCGCACCGGATGCTGGGCCGCTCGCGTTGATCACATACCGGGCATCGGTGTCTGTATCGGCCGAAACCGTCACCCGGTGCACGGCCCCCGAGGTCGGCAGCATCGCGCAGCCGGACAACCCCACGAGGCACAGGGCGGATGCGAACACCGCAACCCAGCGCATCCGCCGGCCCCTCTGCCTCCCCCTGCGCGCGCTCATGCGACCTCCTCCCCGGTGAATCGAAGCTTGGGGCCCACCCGGGACGGACGCCGGACGGACGCATGCTCCACCGCCGGATCCTCTGGGGAGATCGGGAACTGCATCCCGAAGACGGCGCCCTGCCCCTCCTGAGACCACACGCCCAGGGACCCGCCCAGCAGCCGGGCGTCCTCCCAGGCGATCGACAGGCCCAAGCCGTTTCCCCCCAGCGTGCGCTGCCGGGAGGTATCCCCCCGCCAGAATCGTTCGAACACATGGCGCTGCTGCTCCTCCGAGAGCCCGGGACCGTGATCCCGCACCAGCACCAGTGCGGCCCGGGCACTGCGCCGAACCGTCACCTCCACCGGCTTGCCATGCCCGTGCTCGCAGGCATTGGTGAGGAAGTTGCGCAAGATCCGCCCCACCCGGCGCGAGTCGGAGACGACCGGGAGACGCTCCGGCGCCCGCAGCCGGAGCTCACACCCCATCCGTCGCGCGATGGGAAGCTCCGAGAGCAGCATGGATCGCACACACTCCGAGAGGTCAAACGGCACCTGATCGGCCTCCTGTGCCCCCGCGTCGAATCGGCTCATCTCCAGCAGATCTGCCAGCAGCTGGGTAAACCGATCGACCTCGTCGTGCAGCAGCTCCACCGTGCGGCGCTTCTCCTCGCCCAGAGTTCGACGCTTGTCATAGAGCACCGACTCCGCGAGTGCGATCGTGGTCAACGGCGTGCGCAACTCATGCGAGACGTCTGAGACGAATCGCCGCTGCAGCTCCGAGAGCCTGCCCAGCTCCACGATGCGCTGCTGGAGGGAGTCGGCCATCGTGTTGAACGACTCGGCCAGGCTCACGATCTCGTCTGCCCCACGGACCGGCAGCCGCCGGGTCAGGTCCCCCGAGGCCAGCTGCTGGGAGATCGCGGCAGTCTGCCGGACGGGCCGCAACACCAGTCCCACCGTGAACCAGGTGATCAGTCCCACCAGGAACACGAGAAGCACCGCGGCCAGGAACAACATCCACTGTGCGTATACCAGGGTGGATTGCTGACTCGAGAAGTCGTAGAAGATATACAGCTCGTGCTGCCCCGCCAGGGGGACGTTCACGCTCGCCCCCACCACGATCCCCGGGGCGGAGGATCCCGGAAGGCGCACCGCCTTCCAGCCCAGATCATTCGGATGCCCCTTGACGCTCAGGCGCAGGGCCGAGGGAATCGCCTTGGTCGACTCCAGCTGTGAGCTCAGCACATCCTGCGTGATGGGAACGACATCGTCCTGCGGAGTATGGAGGAGGGCGACCCGCTGAGACCCGCTCGCGGTCTCGGCCGTCGCCAGCAGCGAATTGAGGAGGGTCTGCACCGCGCCAGGGGTCTGGGCGGCAGAGGAGGAGAGCGCCGACTGCACCTGAGAAACGGTCCTGGTGGAGGTCTCCACGCTCTCACTGACCGCCACATGGTACAGCTGCTGCGAGATGCGGTAGCCGATGTAGCCGTGCACCGCCGCCGCGGCAATGACCGAGAGCACAATGGTGAGCATCACCGAGCGCACGCGCAGCGAGCGCCGGGCGCGCGAGGCAAGCGCGTGGATGCGGCCCCCCCAGGCCCGCCCGCGCGACATGTCAGCCCTCCGGCGCCGCACCGCGATACCCCACGCCGCGAACGGTCACGATCAGAACCGGGTGCTCCGGATCGGGTTCGATCTTGGCCCGCAGGCGCTGCACATGAACGTTCACCAGTCTCGTATCGGCCTGGTAGTGGTAATCCCACACCCGCTCCAGCAACTGGGTACGAGAAAAGGCGACCCCGGGCTCGGCGGCGAAGGTTGTCAGCAAGTCGTATTCGAGCGGGGTGAGCTGAATCTCGTTTCCCCCCCGGCTCACCACATGGGAACGGGTGTCGATGCGGAGATCTCCGAGGGTGAGCACCTCCGGAACGGGCACCGACTCCGGCCTGGTGCGCAGGCGGGCCCGGACGCGGGCGACCAGTTCCTTCGGCTTGAAGGGCTTCACGACATAGTCATCCGCACCATTTTCGAGGCCCGCGACCACATCGTCCGTATCCCCGCGGGCCGTGAGCATGATGATCGGCACCCCGGACTCTTGGCGGATACGGCGGCACACCTCATTCCCGTTGAGCTCCGGAAGCATCACATCCAGCAGGACCAGCTCCGGGCCCGCGGTATGAAACTCCTTGAGGGCCGCCCGTCCATCGGCGGCAAAGCAGGGATCCCACCCCTCATGGCGCAGAACGATGCCGAGCATTTCGGCGAGTGCCCGGTCATCGTCAACCACCAAGATGCGGTGACTCATCGATACACTCCCTCACTCGACCCCATCCAGCCATGGTACTCACGGCCGCAGCAGACCGTTCCCAGACCCATCTCAGGGGTTCTCCCGAAAGGACTCGTGCACGATGAGGTGCCACCCGCGCGGAAGAACGAGATCCCGCACGTGCCGCCTGCAGAGATCCAGGCTGGGCGGGGAGGGCTCCGGGGCGAGCGGGCCGAAGGCAGCCACTGCCTCCCCGTAGTCGAACGTCAGCGTGCCGCAGGCCGGTTCCTGGCACCCGGGCTTGGAACACGCTCGGCCGGTACACGCCAGGCCATGCGACATTCCCCCGATCACACGCGCACCGTACCATGGCCACATGCGCAGAAGCGGACATCACACCAGGCATCGGGGCAGCCGGTCCCCTCTGGGCATCCCGGGTCTGCACACCCCCGCAGGCCGGATCGGCTCCTTCGTGGACCAGATTCAGGGGGTCTCCGAGTATCTCGCAAAGCTCTGGTCCGAGCAGCTGGACGGAGTGCAGGTGGCGGTGGATGCCTTGCCAGACCCGGCCACGAGCGATCCGTCGAACCCGTACTGGACGGTGTCGCGGGCCGACCGGATCGTGCTGTTCCACCGTCTCCCCATCCAACGCTCTCCTCAGATGCGAGAGGCCGATGAGGAGACCCGGCGCATGCTCATCGAGTACCACGTGTACCGGGCCTTCGCCGCCTACCTGGGGCGCGAGCCCTGGGAGCTCTCGCCGCGACACCGGTTCTGAGGCCGCGGGCCTACTGCTCGCGGATGCGGATCGCGGCACGGTCGGATTCGCTGGAGATGACGGTCTGGGCGAGCTGGCCGTCCCCGCTCAGCGTGAGCGAGGCGAAGACGAGCCCCGACGCGCGGATCTTCCAGACACTTCCGGCCGGCAGCGTCACCTCCGCGGGATCCCCGCTCCCAGCCTCAAGCGTGTGTGAGCCATCCGCGTCGACCCGGGTAACGCGAACCCACGTCCGGGTCTCACCGGCAGCGGAGAGCGTCAGCCGGGCATCCGGAACTCCCTCGGGAACCCGCAGCAGCAGACTCCCGGAGAAGGCGGTGCCCGAGGACAGCCACGAGAACTCTGGGGAGTCCTGCCCACCGCTCACCCCCCGTGCGGACGCCACAACCCGGCGAGAGGCATGCACCGTGATGCGGTAGTCCCCGTCCTCGAGCGAGGTGAGGGGCACATCGGTGGTCATCCCGGGCAGGAGCTGCTGGGTAAGGGTGGTGGTCTTCCCATGCCCCCGGATGGTGATGCGGGCCCGGGTCTGGCCGTTCGGGGAGAGGAGCCGCAGCACGGGCAGGGCGTCGGACCACGAAGAGTCAGAGGCGAGCCCGTTCTGGGTGGCACTGTTCTGGATGGTCACCCCGGTGAGAACCTGCTCGGTGGCGGGGGCGGCCCCCGCCGCGGTGATCTCGGAGCCGCCGGCCTGGAGCACTCGGGTGATGTCGCTCTGCACGAAGGAGGCGACGGGAGCCCGGTCGCTGCGCACCCGCACGGTCAGCGCCGGGAGGTTGGGCACGTAGGCGGCGAGGGGAACCGCACGGATGGAGTGTGCCGGGACACGCAGGGCGGCAATCTGCTGCGTGTACACACCGCTGCTGGTGTACAGGGTGAGCTTCGCCTGTGCAGGAAGGTCGCTCGGGTTCACGAGCAGCAGGGTGGTATTCCGCCCGGTGGTGGTGGAACCGGCCTGGATCCAGGAGTCGAAGGAGGGCGTCGAGCACGAGGAGAGGCTCAGCCCGCTGAGGCTGCCCCCGGAGGCGGTCTGGAGCGCAGTCACGTCGGAGGCACGGGCCCCGCTGAGACGTACCGCGAGCGGGTCGGTCAGCCCCGTCGATTGCACGGTCTGCACCCCGTTGAGGGTGGCGGGTTGCTCGGTGACGGTGCCGTCAAGTGTCCCGAGTTCCAGCTCGGTGCCGGCCGCCGTCACGGTGGATGTGCCCACCGCTGTCCCCGCACCCGCGGTCGTCGCCGAGGTGCCCGTCCGCAGCGGCCCGGCGCAGGCCTGCACCTGGGTCGTCGAGGCGGGAAGGACCCGCTGTGCCGATGGGGTGAGCGCGATCCCGGGGATCCAGCCCCGCCAGAGCACGAAGGCGGCGCCCAGGAGCAGCGCGACACAGACGAGAAGGCTCATCACCCGCGTCCCGATGCGCACCACCGAACGGGCCGCGACCCGTCTGGCACGCCTACTGTCGGCCTGCGACATCCGGATCACCTCCCCCGGGCTGCACCAGTCCGCCGGAGAACACCCGCCGGCGACGGCCCGCGGGAAGCAGGCAGAGCGCAATCAGGACAAACAGGATCCCCTGGAAGACCGCCACCCACATCCACAGGCCCCCGCCCGGGGCGGCCCGATGGGTCGGGGAACGAACCTGCCAGAGCATGCCGTACGAGGTCTCCCCGACCGGGGTGAGCACGGACTCCGCGTTGAGGGCACTGAGTGCCGACTTCCGCGCGGTCCCGCCCCCTGGGGCCAGGAGCACGAACATGACATTGCGCGACCGCAGTCCGGCCGAGGCATTCTCGGTGTCTCCGGCCAGGAGACCGGCCGCGAAGGCCCCCAAGCCGTGCTGAGAGCCCGATGCGGCGGACAGCCGGTTCAGAGAGGTGAGAGTAGACCCGTCTCCCCGCTGCAGGCGCACCCCATACGAGCCGTCGGAGAGTGCCCGCAGATACAGGGTCCGATCCCCGGGGTGCACCTCTTGGTTAGCGAGGACGATTGCGGGGCTCATCGGCCCGGAGGTGGGCTGCACCGAAGTGTTCCCGAGGAACGCATTGAGGATGAATGGCACCGATGCGACACCGACCACGACGGCGAGCACCGCACCCAGGATCCGGGCGCCCGGAACACTTTCCAGCAGCAGCGCTGCCCCGCACAGGAGTGAGAGCCCCGCCAGGGAAAGCAATCCGCCGGTCCACGGAGCTCGGGCCGCATCCCAGTCCCGGACGATTCGGGTATTCGCGAGGACCACGGCTCCGAGCACCGAGACGAGGGCGAGGAGCACCAGCAGGACCCCGGTCAGCGAGCGCCGGGTCAGTACGAGCCAGAGGGTGAGCAGCGCCATGAGGACGGTTCCGGCACCGGCCACCATCCACACCCAGCTGGGGAGGAAGGAAATCTGGGTCTGTGCGGCATCGGGGAGGCCGAGGGCGAGCGCGAGCGGAGAGCTCTGTGCCTCGACGGGGACACCCGGATCCGCCAGAAGCCCCAGCCACCCGCCGTGCACGCTCACCGTCACGATCGCCGGAGCCGCTGCCACCAGCACCGGGACGAACGACATGCCCAGGCTCCCAATCCGGCTCGGGCGAAGCACCATGCACAGCACGACGGCGGCCACCGCCACCGCCCCGGCGACCGGGGCACCCACCAGCATGGCGGCCACCGCACAGCCGAGGCGCAATCCCGCTCGGACCCGCCCGACCGTTCCGGTCCCGCGGACAATGTCGAGGAGCTGTCCGAGTGCCGCCGCCGCGGCCACGTGCGCAGCAACAGCACCGAGCTCACCGGCGCACAGGGATACGAGGAGCACCGGAGAGAACGCCCAGCAGATGCCGCAGAGCACCCGGACCCAGCCGGCGCGGGTCACGCGCACAGCCGCGCTCCAGCCGGCGATGAAGGCCGCAGGCAGAGCGAGAATGCTCAGTATCGGCAGGATCGCCCCCGGTGCCCATGGAGTCAGGGACCCGACCACCCCGAGGGCCACTGCGAAGGGATCGGAGGCCCCGGTCGCCGCATCCAGCGGGAAGCCGGAGAACGCGGTGCGCCACAGGCCGTGCAGGGTGCGGGGAAGCGGGGCGCTGGCGCCACCCGTCAAACCGTTCGCGCCCAGCAACCGCCACCACACCACAAGGCTGATCACCAGGGTGAGCACGGTGAACAGCGGGGCACGCGAATGCCAGAACGAAGCCTGAGCCGGAAGCTCCACCACCTGCTCGGCCCGGAGATCCAGGTCATGGCTGCCCGACAGCCTCCCGGCCTCCGCCGGAGACACCAGGAAGGGGACGATCGCCTCCCAGCTCTGCCTCCCCGCGGCGGCGAGTTCCCGACGCCGAGTCCGGAGACGCGGATCGCCTGCCGCGGCCCATGCGCCACGCACCCGGGCGAGGGCCGAGCCCATTCCGCGGGTGAAGACTGCCACCGGGAGCCCGAGGAGGGTTCCAGCCCGGAGCGCTTTCCCGGAGCGCGGGCTGGCGCCCGGATAGGAGAGCTGCCGAAGATATCTCGCCCGCTGGGCGTCCCGTTCCGACAACGCCTCCGGAGCGCGCGAGACGGCGACTCGGGCCGCCGGCACCACCACAAGCCGACCGCCATGCAGCCGGACCCGGATGCCGAAATCGAGGGCCGCATCCGCCCCGCTGAGGGCCGGCTCCAGACCGCCGAGTTCCTCCCACAGCGCCGAGCGCACCAGCATGCCGGCGAGCGGGACCGCGAGGGTGTCCGACCGGTCGTCGTACTGGGCCTGGTCTGGCTGGTCGGCACCGATCTCGACGACTGAACCGGCGGTGGTCATGGTGAGCCCCACCGACCGGAGTGTGCGCCGGGGCGAGTCCTGATCCCCCGGCACTCCCTGCAAGATCTTGGGGCCCGCGGCCCCGACGCTCGGGAAACGATCGAGCTCTGCGACGAGCCGGTCCAGCGCTCCAGGTTCCGGAAGGCAATCGGCAGTCAGTACCCAGACACGGCAGTCGGCGGTCTGCCGGCCCACCGAGTCGATGCCCGCTCGGACGCATTCCGACAGCGTGGTCTGCCTGGGAAGCCGGAGGATACGGTCAGCGCGCTCCTGCATCGCGACCAGGGAGGCCTCGGCGGAGTCCTGGGTGTCGACCACCACCAGGCGGAATCCGACGGTATTTTCCCGGATGGCCTGAATCGCGCCGCGGGGATCTGGATCCCCGGGCCGGGCGACGAGGACAACGATCAGCGCTGCAGGCATCGATCAGACCGCACGGCGGCGCAGACGACGGCGCTCCCGCTCACTGAGACCGCCCCAAATACCGAATCGTTCATCATGTTCCAAGGCATACTGTAGGCACTGCTCCCGCACCTCACAGCTCTCGCAGATGCGCTTCGCGTCACGCGTGGAGCCGCCCTTCTCGGGGAAGAATGCCTCAGGATCGGTCTGGGCGCAGAGCGCATCGGATTGCCAGGCGAGCGCCGCATCGTCGGCCTCGAGCGGCTCAAGACCGGGCACGCCGCGCAAGATCGGGTCGTCAAACCAGTCGGCGGGGACTCCCGCTGAGGCATCTCCTGTGCCCATAGCTGACCTCCCCAACCTTTTCGGTGCGACACGCACGAGATGTGCACAACGCGCTTGTAAATTACACCAATGTCATTCGGGATCGTCAAGTCGGTGGTTCAACGGATCGCCGTATCCTGGACACCATGAGCGTATTGATCAACGGCGGAGCCGGATATATCGGGGCACATGTGGTGCGTCTCCTGCAGGAGCGCGGAGAACAGGCGGTCGTCGTCGACGACCTGTCCAACAGCGTGACCGGTCGTATCGGGGACGCCCCCTTCTTCCAGTTCGATCTGGCCGGCGACTCGGCGGTGCAGCAGCTCACCGACATCATGCGCAACTACGGGGTCACCGCGGTGGTGCACTTCGCGGCGAAGAAGCGCGTCGACGAGTCCGTGGCCCGGCCTGCCTACTACTACCAGCAAAATATCGGGTCTCTGGCGAACACTCTCGAGGCCATGCAGCTCGCCGAGGTGCGCGACATCGTCTTCTCCTCCTCCGCCGCCGTCTACGGGATGCCCGAGGTTCCAGCAGATGGTCTCATCGCGGAAGACATCCCTCACACCCCCATCAATCCCTACGGTGAGACCAAGTACATCGGCGAGTGGATGATCGCCGACGCCGAGCGCGCCTACGGTACCCGGGGCGTCTGCCTGCGGTATTTCAACGTGGCAGGCTCCGGCTGGGACGACCTCGGGGACCCGGGGATCATGAACCTGATCCCCGCGGCGTTCGTGCGGATCGAACGGGGGGAGGCCCCCGCCATCTTCGGCACCGACTACCCCACCCCCGACGGCACCTGCGTGCGCGACTACATCCACGTGAAGGACCTGGCGGCGGCACACCTGGCGGCCCTGGAATACCTGCAGCGGGAAGACCGCCCCGAGTTCGCGTTCAATGTGGGGACGGGACAGGGCTACTCGGTCTCCGAGGTGGTCGCGGAGGTCCTCACGGTGACCGGCTTCGCCACGCCGCCGGTCGTGCGCGGACGCCGGGCCGGAGATCCTCCGCAGCTGGTGGCCGACAACTCCCGGATCACCTCGGTGCTGGGCTGGTCTGCCGAGCATGGGCTGGCCGACATCGTCTCAAGCGCGTGGGCCGCCTGGCGCCACGATCACGACGCCAGCTGATCCCCAGCACCGGTATCGGCGAGGAACACCGTTGCCCCCGCCGGGATCTCGGCAAGGCACTGCGTTCCGGTGGATGCGGGCAACAGCAGCTGCCCCTCCGTCGGTTCCAGCGGCCTCCCGCCGAGTCGCACCGACCCGCCGAGGGCGAGGGCGAGTGTGGGCTCGGAGACGGCGAGCACGGTGGATCCTGCCTCCACCCGGCGGAGCCGCAGCCCGGGGAGCGGGGTGAAGGTCTGCACCGCCCCGTCATCAACCGGAGTGGCCACTCTGGGGGCCGAGGAGTGAAAGTCACCGATACGCAGAAGCTCGTCGGCGTCGACACGTTTTGAGGTAAATCCGCAGCGCAGCACGTTGTCAGAGCTGGACATGAGCTCAACGCCGATGCCGTGCTGGTAGGAGTGGATCTGCCGGGCCGGCAGGGCCAAGACCTCGCCCCGGTGCAGGGTCACCTGGTTCAAGAGCGGGGCGAGGACCAGCCCCCGGTCCCCGGGAAAAGCCCGAGCGGCATCGCGGAGCAGGGCGAGCCGCTCCGGAGAGAGCCCGGTCCCCGGACACGCCCCGGCCAGGGCCCGGCTGAGCTCGCCTGAGAGACTGGGGCCTTCGGCGACCGCCCAGCGGACCAGCGCATCCGCCCCACCGACGGTGAGGAGTGCGATGCCGCGAGTCCGGAACTCGGTGGCACCGGCCTCGCCGAGACGTTCGAGCACGGCCCGGAGCTCTGCGGCCGGGCGCACTCCGGCCAGGGCATCGAACCGCTCGGAGACCGCGCAGATCATCTCGGGCTTCGCGGAGGGATCAGCGTAGTTGACGACCCGTCCCTCGGCCCGGGCGGGGGCCTCCGCCGCCCAGGCGGCCCGGGCCTGCGGCAGATCCGGGTGCACCTGCAGGCTGAGGGGGCGCCCCACGGCGAGGATCTTGAGGAGCACGGGCAGCCGCGGCATGTATCCGAGGCGAGTCAGGATGGTCGGGAGCGGCGTCTCTTCGGCGTCTTCGACCACACGCGCCGGAGCCCGGTGATGGGTTCCGTACCACAGCTCGGCCTGTGGGCGGCCGGAGACCGCCGGATGGTCGCCCCGCAGCCGGTCGATCCCATCTGGAAGTCCCCAGTCGTACGGCATGGGAGTGTTGCGTAACGGGAGTACCGTCAGCGAGTGGGTGCGGGGCACTGAGGTCACGTCTCGTAGTGTACGACGCGGGAATATGCACCGAGGGCCTGGCATCAAGGCAGTACCCAGGTTTCTGGATTTTTGCCTCCCGGAGTCACGCCCACAAGTACAGTTGTTTTTGTGGCAGTGTTGCGTGTGATCGTCGATAATGTTCTGGCCCCCGATCCGACGGGTGTCAACCGGTACAGCGTCGAGATCACCCGGGGTCTCATCCGCACCGCCCCTGAGGACTGCGCCGTGGTCGGTGTGTGCGCGGAGCACCGCCCTGAGGAGCTGGATCGGCTCCGTGAACTTCTCCCGGGTCTAGCCGATCTCATCGTCCTGCCCGCCTCCAGCGCCCAGCTGGCCTTCGCCTGGGGAACCGGGATGCCCCCACGCATGCTGCCGGAGGGGCTCACGCACTCCCCAACCATGCTGGCCCCCTTCACCCGGCACGATCACCTCCGGTACTCCTCGGAGCAGGTTGTCGCGACCCTCCACTCGACCGCTCTGTGGACCGCACCCGAGACGCTCACCAGAGCCGAGGCGATCGTGTTCTCCCGCACGATCCGGCGCGCCGAGCGCTACGCCGACGCCCTGGTGGTCACCAATCATTCTGTGGCGGATGCGGTCGAGCGCTTCACCTCATTCGGATCCCGCCTGCACCTGGTACCGGCCGCCCCGACCCCGCACCTGGTGACCGGCGGGGCGCTCAAGGAGAAGGCGCGGGAGGCCGGCCTGCCGGAAGATTTCCTCCTGATGTTCGCCCACGGCCCTGCGGCGAATCTCGAGCTCTCCCTGGCCGCGTATGCGACCTCGGGGGCTCCCCTGCCACTGGTCATCGTGGGGGCCCAGGACCGGGGGCAGACCCCGATCACGGAGCTGCTCGACACTTTCGGCCTCCAGCCGCCGCGCGTGCTCGTCCTGGGAGTCGTCGACGACTCGGAGCTCTCAGTCGCCCTCACCAAGGCGACCGCCCTGATCGAGCTGGGCACCACCGATATGGTCGGACTCTCCCTCCTCGACGCACAGCTCGCCCGCACCCCCGTGATTACCTCTGCGGGGGATGCCTCGGCAGAGATCACCGGCGGCGCGGCACTCACCGTTCCTCTCGACGGAACCGGCGCGGTCGGGGCGCTGGCCGATGCCATCCACCGCGTCTCGACCGACTCGCATCTGCGCTCCCGGCTGCGGCAGGAGGGGTCCGACTGGGTCAAAGAATTCTCCTGGGGCCAGAGCGCGCACGATATCTGGACGCTCCAGGCCGACATCTAGCCCCGGCCGTCAGAGCGACCGGCGCCGCCCCGTCCTAGTTCGCACTGGGAGAGACGGATGCGGAGGCAGACGCGACCGCCTCGGCGACCATCTGGTGGATGCTCACATACTCCGGATCCCAGGGGGTGACCTTCGGGGGGACCAGTTCCAGGGTCGACACCGGAAGCTCCTTCGCCTTCCCCGCGAGCTCCACGAACTGCGCCAGCGCATTCTGCGGGATGTTGGTGTGCACGAACTCGGGGCTGGCCTTGGCCACTGCCTGGAAGCGGGTGAGAAGCGTCGCCGGGGAGAACTGCTTGAGCAGGGCGGTCTGCAGCTGCCGCTGGCGTTCCATGCGGTCATAGTCGCTGCTGAGCTTGCGCGACCGGGCATACCAGAGCGCGGTCTGGCCGCTCATGTGCTGCTTCCCCGGGTTCACGTATCCGTGGTATTTGAGATGGCCGTCCGGACCATCGACGAAGATGACCTTCTGCTTCACATCGACGGTGATACCGCCCAGAGCGTCGACGATGTCGGAGAACCCGGCCATGTCGACCATCACGTAGTACTGCACCTTGAGCCCGGTAACCGCGGAGGCCGCGTCGACGAGGGTCAGCGCACCGATGTCCTTGTTGTCGTACTTTGCGGCCGTGTACAGGTTTTTATGGCTGTAGGCCTCCGTGTACAGGAAGTCGATGAGGCAGTCGTCACCGCAGTTGTACCCGTCGGGGTAGATCTTTGAGAGCGGGCTGCCGCCGAGCGGGACCTCTTCCAGGTTGCGGGGGATTCCGACGATGACCGAACTGCCGGTCTTCGCGTCCACGCTGACCACCGACAGGGAATCCGGCCGGAGCCCCTCGCGGCCCGCGCCGGAATCGCCGCCGATGAGCAGGAAGTTGTAGCGCCCGTCCACCGGTTTGACGGTCTCCGAGGCGGCGAAGAGCTTGCCCAGCAGATCGCGTGTGGAGCCGAGGGTGTTGAAGGCCCACGCGGCCCCGGAGACGCCCGCCACCAGCGCCACGACGGTGAGCAGGGAGACCCCCAGTGCGGCTCCCCGCCGGGCCCGTCCCAGCCGGAGGGTCCGGAAGGTGTCGACGGTGAGCAGGATCCAGACGAGCGTCCACAGCACCACGGCCACCTGCAGGGCCAACAGTACCCAGCTGTTGGTGAGGAGCCCGGTCAGCGGGCGGATGCCGGAGAGGAGCGAGATCCCCGCGGCGACGGCCGCAGCGACCAGCAGTAGCCAGAAGGTAAGCCCGATACGGCCGAGGCGCCGATGCCCCACCAGGAGCTGGGGGAGGCCCGGAATCAAGAAGTTCAGGACGATGAGCCACCACGCACGACGAGACATCAGCTGCCGGTCGGTGACGTCAGGTGTTTTGAGGGGGGTCTCGATCGAGTTCGCCATGCTAGTGCCGGGGCAGCTTCTGCTGCAGGGCCGTGTTCTTCTCCTCGACCATCTGTTCCAGCCCGGCCGCATAGTCGGAGAGACGGCAGGCCAGTTCCGGACGGGACACCGACAGGATCCGGGCCGCCAGGAGTCCCGCGTTCCTCGCACCTCCGATGGAAACCGTCGCCACGGGAATCCCTGCGGGCATCTGCACGATTGAGAGCAATGAGTCGAGGCCGTCCAGGCGTGCCAGGGGCACGGGAACGCCAATGACCGGGAGCGTGGTGACCGCGGCGAGCATCCCGGGCAGATGGGCCGCCCCGCCCGCCCCGGCAATGATGACCTGCAGACCGCGGTCCCGGGCCGTCGACCCGTACTCGATCAGTTTGCGCGGGGTGCGGTGCGCCGAAACGACCTCGGCCTCGTACGCGATGCTGAAGTCATCGAGGACTCCGGCGGCTTCGCCCATCACGGGCCAATCCGAGTCCGATCCCATCACGAGCCCAACGCTCACACCCATGCTGCTCCTCATATCTTTTCCCCCTGTGCGGGAAACATCTTCGCACACCGGACTGCGGTTTCCCTCGGCTTCGGGCCTGGGCGATCTACTTCACCTCGGAATCGGGCGAAGTCGAGTCACGGTGCATCAGGTCGGCATCGCGGCGGGCTCGTGCCAGAACCGCCTGCACATCCGTCCCGAATGCGTTGATATGACCGACCTTCCGGTGGGGGCGATACCCCTTGCCATACCAATGCAGGCGGGCTGCGGGGTCTGCCCGCAGCACCTCCGCTTCGGCCTCCGCCCTGGCCTCCGGAGTCTCGGGTCCGCCCAGGACGTTCACCATGACCGCACAGCTGTCGCAGAGCTCGGTGCTTCCCAGAGGCAGATCCAGGACGGCCCGCAGGTGCTGCTCGAACTGTCCGGTCACCGACCCGTCGATGGTCCAGTGCCCGGAGTTATGGGGGCGCATGGCCAGCTCGTTGACGAGCAGACGGCCATCGGCGGTCTCGAAGAGCTCGACGGCGAGCACTCCGACCACGTCCAGTTCAGAGGCGATGGTGGAGGCGATCCGCGCGGCCTCCGCGAGGACCGCTGCATCCGCCCCTGGAGCCGGTGCGATGGCCTCGGAGCAGACCCCGGCGGACTGGATCGTCTCGGTCAGCGGCCAGGCTGCAAGATCCCCCGAGGGGCGCCGGGCCACCAGTTGCGACAGTTCGCGGGTGAATGGTACGAGTTCTTCGAGGAGCAGGGCCCCATCGTGGGCCCCGAGGAGCTCTGGAGTCAGCCAGTCAGAGACCTCGTCGGCGGAGGTAATCCGTCGCACCCCGTGCCCGTCGTAGCCGCCGGTGGGCTGCTTGGCGATCGCCGTCCCACCGTGGGAGGCCAGGAAACTGCTCACCTCATCGGCGGTCTGGACGGCTGCCCACTCCGGATTCGGCAATCCGAGCTGGGCCATCCGGGTGCGCATCTGCAGTTTGTCCTGGGCGTAGAGCAGGGCTCCCGATCCGGGCCGCACCGCCACCCCGTCATCCTCCAGAGCCCGCAACACCTGCTGGGGAACGTGCTCGTGCTCGAAGGTGAGCACATCCACGTCGGCGGCGAAGGCCCGGACAGCCTCGAGGTCGGTCCAGTCCCCTGTGGCGGTCTGCGCCAGCGCAGCGCTCTCGCCCGGCCCAGTCCCGAACACTCGGAGGTCGATATCCAGATTGACCGCCGCCGGGATCATCATCCTGGCCAGCTGTCCCGCTCCGATCACCCCGACCGTGAAGGTCATGCCGGTTCCTCTCCTGTCTGTTGCACCGGGTCCGCGTACGGCGGGGCCCAGGCCCGGGAGGCGAGGCGCACCCGCGCCGGCCCGACCCGATCATTGACAATCTGTTGCACCAGCCGAGGATAGGGCACCCCCGGCAGTTTCACCGTGGTGCCCCGGTCTGTGTCGAGCAGAATGGTGCCCGTCCCGAGGAGCCGATCGCGTACCGAACGCTCCAGCCGCACCTCCCGGACCTCTCCGAGAAGGACCTCATAGAGTGCGGAGCGCAGCACCCCGCGCGACACCGTCACCCGGTCCTCGGCAACGACCGTTTTCCGGCTCAGCCAGACTGTCCAGGGCAGCACGAGCAGCACGATCACCAACGCGGCCCCGGTGAGCAGGGCGGGGAGCAGCAGGTCCCGGGACTGCAGCAGGAGCCAGTACTGTGTCAGGGCCCATGCCGCGGCCATGCACAGCAGCACGAACAACCAGAGCCCGTGGGGCCTCGGCCGGAAGATGAACACCGGCACTTCCGCGTCTGACGACATCACGCTCCGTATCATCCCACCGCTGGCCGCAGATGCGTCACATCCCCCGCGACAAAAGGCCGTATCTCCCCGTCGATACGGACGAGGATGGCCCCGTCATCCCGCAGGTCGATCGCCCTCCCGATCACGCTCCCGCCGTCTGGCAGCTCGATCCGGACACGGGTGCCGAGCGTTTCACAGCAGGTTCGTGCAGCGGCCACCGCATCGGCCGGGTCGCGCTCGAGCCTCTCTACCCCGTGCCGCAGCTGTGCGAGATAGCCCGAGAGCACAGTGTCGGGAGAAGCCGTGCAGCCCTCGAGGTTCACCGCGGTGGCGCGAGACCCGTGGAGTCCCAGGTGGGCCGTCTCCTCGGGAGTAAGCCGAAGATTGATGCCGGAGCCGACGATCACCGTGCCCGGGGCCGCGAGCAGGCAGAGGATGCCGCAGATCTTGGCCCCGCCGACGAGTACATCGTTGGGCCACTTCACGGCCGCGGGGACCCCGAGCTCGCGGAGAGCCGCGGCCATCGCGGTCCCGGCGACGAGCGGGAGGAGAGCGGCGCCGGCCGGGTCCTTCAGCCGCACGACCACCGAGGCGGCCAGGGCCCCGCCCGGCGGGCAGCTCCAGGAACGTCCGAGCCGACCGTGTCCAGCCCGCTGATCGAGTGTCAGAACGGTTGAGAATGGGGGGCGAAGCCCTCCGGAGCTCACCCGGGCGGCCGCCTCATCGTTCGTTGAGCCCGCGTGTGGCAACACGAGAAGCTCCCCGGTCAGTTCCCGAGACTTGGAGAAGTCTGTCTCCGGCCCCTGGGCGGATGCGTCATCCGCCCAGTCCGGACGCCTCCCCTCTTTGGAGTGCTCCATCTGCCACCGCCTCTCGTCCCTCGACCCTATCGCGGTCCCCTCCACCCTCCTCAAGGCGGGGACAGGCACAAGCGCCCGGTCCGCGAGTGGTGGCACATCCACAAGGGCGCCACGGGCCCCGGACAGTAGACTCGTCACGTCATTCACAGGAGGAATCCGTGCCAGAACATCAGTCCCCCGCCGCACATCCGGGCACCGCGAGCAAGATTCAGGCGCTCAGCGCCCGCCATGCGGAGGCGGTCGACGCCTCCGAGGAGCGGGCCGCAGCCAAGCAGCACCCGCTGGGCAAGCGCACCGCCCGCGAACGCATCCTCGCACTGCTCGACGACGGCTCGTTCGTCGAAACGGGCTCCTATGTGCGGCACCGTTCACACGCCTTCGGCATGGAGCGGCGTCGCCCGGAGGGCGATGCGGTGGTCACCGGGACGGGCACGATTCACGGCCGTCAGGTCGCCATCTACAGCCAGGACTTCTCGGTGTTCGGCGGCTCTCTCGGGGAGGCGGCCGGCGAGAAGATCGTGAAGATCATGCGGTTTGCGTTGCGGACCGGGGTGCCCATCATCGGGATCCTCGATTCCGGCGGCGCCCGGATTCAGGAGGGCGTGACCTCGCTGAGCATGTACGGCGAGATCTTCCGCCTCAACACGCAGGCCAGCGGCGTAGTCCCGCAGATCTCCATCGTGATGGGCCCGGCGGCGGGCGGCGCCGTCTACTCCCCGGCCCTCACCGACTTCGTGATCATGGTGGATGAGGTCAGCCACATGTTTGTCACCGGCCCGGACGTCATCAAGACGGTCACCGGCGAGCAGGTGAGCGCCGACGAGCTGGGCGGCGCCCGCACCCACAACGAGCGCACCGGGGTCTCGCACTATCTGGCCGCCGATGAGGATGACGCCACCGACTACGTGCGCACCCTGCTCGGGTATCTGCCCGACAACAACCTCTCCAACCCGCCCGTGTATGCGAGTGTGCCGGACCTCGAGATCACGGACACCGACCTGACCCTGAACGAGGTGATCCCGGATTCCGCTCAGCAGCCCTACGACATGCTGCAGGTGGTGCGCAGCGTGCTCGATGAGCGGGAATTCTTGGAGGTGCAACCGCTCTTCGCCCCGAACATGATTGTCGGCTTCGGTCGCGTCGAGGGGCACACAGTGGGGATCGTCGCCAACCAGCCGGCCTCGATGGCGGGCACCCTGAACATCGACGCAGGAGAGAAGGCGGCCCGATTCGTCCGCTTCTGCGATGCGTTCTCGATTCCGATTCTGACCTTTGTGGATGTGCCCGGCTTCCTGCCCGGCACCGACCAGGAGTGGGACGGAGTCATCCGCCGCGGGGCAAAACTGCTCTATGCCTACGCCGATGCGACGGTGCCGCTGGTGACCGTGATCACCCGGAAGGCGTATGGCGGCGCGTATATCGTGATGGGCTCGAAGACGATGGGGGCCGACGTGAACTTTGCGTGGCCCACCGCCGAGATCGCCGTTATGGGCGGCCAGGGTGCGGTGAACATTCTGCACCGCAAGGAGCTCCGGGCCGCGGCCGCAGCAGGCGAGGACGTGGAGGCGCTGCGCGACCGCATGGCCGACGATTACTCGCAGAATGTGGCCAGCCCGTTCCTGGCGGCGGAGCGCGGCTACCTGGATGATGTGATCGAGCCGGCCACGACCCGCGTGCGGGTAATCCGCGCCCTGCGGTCGCTGCGCACGAAGCGGGACGAGCGGGTCGAGAAGAAGCACGGGAATATTCCACTATGACCGAACACGCCCCAGATCGCACGCAGAAGCTCCCCACGACCCCGAGCAGTCCCCGCCGTTACACGGTCGAGGAGTGTCTGCAGGATCTGCGGATCGTGGCCGGGAACCCGGACGCCCACGAGGTGGGGGCCCTGGCTGCCGCACTGACGCTCGGCGTGCAACGCCGCCAGCGGGAGGCCGCAACCCGGATCTGGCAGGATGCGGTTCCGCTGTGGCGGTTCCGCCCATCCACCCGGCGGGGGCTCAGCGAGCCCCAGTAAGGCGCGCCCACCCAGGCCTCCGCATCGGGATTCGCAGTCCAAGAGCGGGCATCCGCTCAGCGATCGAAGATGGCGACGACCTCAAAGTGGTGGCTGTGGGGGAAGAGGTCGAGCGCCCGCACCTCCCCCATCTCGTAGCCGAGCCCCAGGAGGGTCCGGGTGTCCCGGGCCAGGGCCACCGGGTCACAGGCCACATAGACAATGCGCCCCAACCGCAGCTCGGCCAGCTGGCGGAGTACTCCACGCCCGGCGCCGCTGCGCGGCGGATCCAGAACCGCGGCCCCGCCGGTGGCCCAGCGGGCCCGCTGTTCGCTGTACTGTGCGAGCACACGGTCGACTCGGCCCTGGGAGACCCGGACCTCGGTGTCCCGCAGGTTTCGACGGGCCAGGCCCGAGGCCGTCCGATCGGCCTCGACCGTCTCGACGCGCTGAATGCTCTCGGCCAGCACCGCCGCGAACAGGCCCACGCCCCCGTAGAGGTCCAGGGCGCTCCGGAACCGCCCGGCCGGGACCGCAGCCCGAACCGCGGCGGAGAGGACCTCCGGGGCCCTCTCATGGACCTGCCAGAAGCCGTCGACGGCCACCTCGAAGCGGTGCCCGGCCGCCGTTCGGGTGACGGGGCGCCCGGCCGGCGTGCTGCGGGGATCTCCCACAACCACCCGGTTGGGCCCTCCCTCGTCGCGCGCCAGCCGAACCTGTGTGCTCGGGGTGAGACGGAGGCGGCTCACATCCAGGGGCCCTGCGGCCGGGATCTCAGCCTCCAGCGCCCCCAGCGCCTCGACGAGGTCCTCCGCGACGAGGGGAAGCCCGGACACCGGGACGACCGTATGACTGTGGGCGGCGAAAGCTCCGATGCGGCCCTCCGCATCCACCTGGAGCAATTCCCGGGTGCGCCAGTGCAGCCCATCCGGACGGCCCGGGATCGCTTGAACCGGCACGACCGGGGCATGCTCCCCCAGGTCGCCGACCCGCTCAAAGGATTCGCGGAGCACGATGGCCTTGAGCTCGCGCTGCCTCTGGAGGGTCAGATGCCCGTAGTCGGCCCCGCCGACGCGAACCCCGGGGTCGCGGGTGACCTCTGCCTCCGGCCAGATCTGCCGCACCCGGTTCGGGGAGGCGTCGAGCACCTCGATGAGCTCGGCCTCGGCGTAGCGCCGCTTCACCGCGGTGATCCGGACGCGCACCCGTTCGCCGATGTCGGTGCCGGCCACGAACACGGCGAGGCCGTCGGTGCGCCCCACGAACCGGCCCGGGTGCGCCACCCCGGTAATATCGAGATCGACGAGTTCTCCGGCATGGACGAGGTCTGAGGGGTGTGCACGCATATGGAAGACTCTACGTTCCCCGAGCCGCGACCGGGCACCTCCACAGAATCGGGCGGCCGCGGGGAACCCGCCGCCCGGCCCAACAGTACTGACAAGGCCCCGGTGTCCCTGTGCCTGGCCTCGGCCTCTCCCTCCCGCGCCCGTGTACTGGAGGCAGCCGGTCTGCACCCGAGCCTCCGCGCCTCTGATCTACCCGAGGGCGCTCTGATCCGCGCCGAGGAGGCCCGGCTCGGCCATCCGCTGGCACTCGACGATCTGGTCCTGTTCCTGGCCCGGGCGAAGGCTGAGGCGGTCGCGGCCCGGCTTGTCGGGGAGGGATTCCGGGGGCTGGTGCTCGGCTGTGACTCAAACTTCGGGCTGGGGGACGTCTCGTATGGGAAGCCTCACACCGCCGAGGTGGCCCGCAGCCGGTGGCGGGCCATGTCCGGACGCGAGGGGCGGCTCGCCAGCGGGCACTGGCTGGTGGATGTGCGCTCTGGCAGCCCCGACAGGGCTCCTGCAACCGGGGCGGTGGATGTGTCCCGGCTGTGGTTCTCCGAGGTCTCGGATGCCGAGATCGAGGCCTATGTGGCCTCCGGCGAGCCGCTCGAGGTGGCCGGAGGATTCACGCTGGAGGGGCGGGCGTCGGCGTTCATTCGCCGCGTCGACGGCTCCCCGAGCGGCATCCTCGGGGTGTCCGTGCCGCTGGTGCGGGAACTCAGTGCCCGCTTGGGGGTGTCGTGGCCCCGGCTGTGTGCTGGGCCTCGCCCGAGGGAGTAGCCGATGTGCAGCAGACGGGGAACCGCACCTATCGAGTGAGGGCCCCATCCGCCGTGGATGGGGCCCGTGGGGCGAAGATCCGGCCTACTTGCCGTCGTCCCCGCGCATCTTGGCCTTTGCCTCGTTCTTGGCGTCGGTGGCAGCCTTCTCCGCCTCCGCCTTCTTCACATTCGCATCGGCCTTCATCTCGTCGACTTTGTCGGAGAGCTGCTCCTTGGCATCCTCGAATGCCCGGCCGGCTTTCTCCCCCGCGGCCTTCGCCAGATCTTTCGCATTGTCGAGCAGTCCCATTTATGCCTCCTTGCGGTCGTGGATTCGCCCCCGCGAATCCTCACTGGGTCCCGTCAGGCTACCGGCCGGCAGGTCCTCACAGCCATCGCATCCATCTATGCGCGAGATTTTCGGAACGTCGTCAGCGGCACGGCCCTCGCCCGACGTCAGCCGGAGGTGCTGCCCCCGGTCGATCATCCGACCGATCAGCACCGCAACCGGAAACTGCAGCGCCATCCATATGACCACTACGGCCACAATCATCAGTATCCAGAACATGATCCCCCATCATCACCGTACCGTTCAGCGTGCCGACGCCCCCGGCCCCACGCCGTGCGGCCGATCGGGGCAGCTGCCCCAGGCACAAGTGAACGCCCCGTCGAAGAAGGCCGAACGAGGCGTCCACCGGTTGCACTCTGAAAGGAAATCCGGCTTCCACGACCGGACATCTCCGACGATAAGAGCCCGTCCTGAAGAGACAACGTGTAGGACATGAGTGGATGCTGACAATGCCGGGCCCGGGCGCGGCCGAGCCCGGGGCGGGCCGGGCGAGCCCGAAGTCAGGCACGCCGTCCACCGCACTCATAACTCAGGCCAACCATCCGCCTGAGAACGACCGATTGCCTGAAAACCGCACCCCGGGGCGGGCAATGGACCCGTGCCGCGCATCCGCCGCGCACCAGCCCCGCGTTAGCTCCCGCCGCCACGCGCCGGCCCCGCCCTGCCCCGCTTGTAGATCTCAGCAAACCAGGCCAGCACTTTTTGTCCTGGTCACCGTGCCGTGGACCCGCCACACCTCATAAGGTAGAGCCCATGCGCGCAGATACGACTCCCGGCCATATTCCAGCCCACCCCTTCCACCGCATCCTCATCGCTAACCGTGGCGAGATCGCGGTGCGGGTGATCCGGGCCGCCCGGGACGCCGGGATCACCTCCATCGCCGTGTACGCCGACCAGGACCGTGATGCGCTCCACACCCGCATGGCCGATGAGGCCTTCGCGCTCGGCGGCGACACCCCTCAGGACACCTACCTGTCCATCGAGAAGATCCTCGCTGCCGCACGACGCAGCCACGCCGAGGCCGTCCACCCCGGATATGGCTTCCTCTCGGAGAACGCCGATTTCGCGCAGGCCGTCATCGATGCCGGACTCGTCTGGATCGGCCCGAGCCCGGAGGCGATCACCCTGCTCGGCGACAAGGTCTCGGCCCGCCACATCGCGGCCAAGGTCGGGGCCCCCCTCGCCCCCGGCACCGTCGACCCTGTCACCGACGTGAATGAGATCGTCGCATTCGCCAAGCAGGCCGGTCTGCCGGTGGCCATCAAGGCGGCCTTCGGCGGCGGCGGCCGCGGACTCAAGATCGTGCACGAGCTCGAGGAGATCCCGCAGGCCTTCGACTCCGCGCAGCGCGAGGCGATCGCCGGATTCGGCCGGGGCGAGTGCTTCGTCGAGAAGTTCCTCGAGCATCCGCGGCACGTCGAAACGCAGTGCCTCGCGGATGCCGAGGGCAACGTGATGGTCGTCAGCACCCGCGACTGCTCGCTCCAGCGCCGCAACCAGAAGCTCGTCGAAGAGGCGCCGGCCCCCTTCCTCACACAGGCCCAGCACGACCAGCTCGTATCGGCATCCAAAGGCATCCTCCGCGAGGCCGGGTACACGAACGCCGCCACCTGCGAGTTCCTGATCGGCACCGACGGCACCATCTCCTTCCTCGAGGTCAACACCCGGCTACAGGTGGAGCACACGGTCAGTGAGCAGGTCACCGGCGTCGACCTCGTGCGGGAGCAGTTCCGCATCGCCGCGGGCGGGCGCATCACCGACCCCGACCCCGTGTCGCACGGGCACGCCATCGAGTTCCGCATCAACGGCGAGGACCCGGGCAACGGATTCCTGCCACAGCCCGGCATCGTGCGCACCTGGCGCCCTCCGACCGGCCCCGGCGTGCGCGTCGACACCGGCGTGGAGGGCGGAGACCTCGTCTCGGGCGCCTTCGACTCGATGCTCGCCAAGCTCGTCGTCACCGGCGCCACACGCCAGGAGGCCATCGAGCGCTCCCGCCGGGCCCTTGCCGAGTTCCGCATCACCGGCGTCCCCACGGTCATCCCCTTCGACCGGAACATCGTGCGCGAGCCCGCCTTCGAGGCCGCAGACGGGCACCTCGGCGTCTACACCACCTGGATCGAGAACGAGTTCGTCAACGATCTGCGCCCCTGGGAGGGGTCCCCGGCCGCCGATCCGGAACCCGCCATCGAACGCACCCGCGTCGTCCTCGAGGTCGACGGCAAGCGCGTCGAGGTGAGCATGCCCTCCTCGATCGTCACCGCCGCCGACGGGGCCAGCCCCCAGCAGGCGCCGCACCGCCGCTACCACGGATCAGCCCGCCGCGGAGGGGCCGGAGATGTACTCGCCCCCATGCAGGCCAGCGTCGTGAAGATCCCGGTCAGCGTCGGTGACCACGTGGTCAGCGGGGACCTCCTCATCGTCCTCGAGGCCATGAAGATGGAGCAGCCCATCACCGCGCAGCGCGACGGCTACGTGCAATCCATCGCCGCCCACATCGGAGACACGGTCGGTGCCGGCCACGTGCTGCTCTCGCTCAGCGAGACACCGGTGGATGCCGCGGGCAGTCCCATTGAGCCGGAACAGGCGGGAGCGGCCGCATGAGCGACTCGACGCCGTCCGCAGAGAGCGCAGTGGACGCCGGCCGCACCGCGGCCGACCCGGAGCTGCTGGCCCGCAGCGCCGCGGCGAGTATCCGCGCGCGCACCGGCATCGACCGCATCCACACGGCCATCGTGCTCGGCTCTGGCTGGGGCGCAGCCGGGGGGCACCTGGGGCAGCCTCTCGCGGTCATCCCCGCCGCCGAGGTACCCGGCTTCCGGCCCTCCCCGGTGCCCGGACATGCTGGGACACTCACCGTCATCCGCCTCCCCGATGGCCGGGCGGCGCTGCTCATCGCCGCGCGCACCCACCTGTATGAGGACCACGGGGTGGATGCGGTCGTGCACGGGGTGCGCACCGCGGCGGCCCTCGGAGCCACCGTGATGGTGCTCACCAACGGGGCCGGGGGCATCCGTCCCAGCTGGGGCCCCGGCACGCCGGTGGTTCTGAGCGACCACATCAACTTGACCGGCACCACCCCGCTGCGCGGAGCCCGGTTCGTGGACATGACCGACGCCTACTCGCCGCGACTGCGCGCCATCGCGCACCGCATCGACCCGACCCTCGACGAAGGAGTGTACGCACAGTTCCGGGGGCCCCAGTACGAAACCCCCGCCGAGGTGCGCATGGCCCGGGCCATGGGCGCGCAGGTCGTGGGGATGTCGACCGCGCTCGAGACCATCATGGCGCGGGCCCTGGGGCTCGAGGTACTCGGTCTGTCGCTCATCACCAACCCTGCAGCCGGGATCACGGGAGTGCCGCTGCGCCATGACGAAGTCCTGGCCGCGGGGCGCGCCGCCGAGGCGCGATGCTCGGAGCTTCTGGCGCGGATCGTGCTCGCTGCGCGGTAGTGCGGAGTGCCGGTGGGGCGGTCGAGACGCTGACGGACGGCCGCTGACGCAAGACAGGCACACCGTGGAGTTCCGGCCTGAGCCACCTACGCAACTCAGGCATACCGTGCCTGGCAGCACCTATTCAGGCCCACCATCCGCCTGAAAACGACCAATGGCCTGAATACCGCACGGCATCCGCAGCCATGCGCCTGAGAACACCCCGTGCCAGGGCCCGGCTGACGCCGACTCAGCTGTTCATCAGCGTGTGCAAATTGGTGGATGTTCCGCCCGCAGCGGCCACGTACACGATGACGGTGATCACTAGGGCGAGCACGAAGTATTTGCCGCGCCCCTCCAGGTGATTGCCCTGTTTGTCGGTCGTGAAGCCAGCGAGCAGCAGGATGACATCGATAAAACTCCAAATGCCCAGGCCGCCCAGCGTGATGAGCTTGAGCAGACCGGTCCCGACTTTCCCCAGGTAGAAACGGTCGATCCCCAGTCCACCAAGAAACAGGGCGAGCAGCCATGTCACCAGAAAGCTCTTCTGCTGTGCACCGTTCTCTGCCATGATGTCTCCTCGCTGCTGGATGCGGCCAGTCTAGCGGAGCTGCGGCCTGCGGCACGGGCGGCGGCACGGCACGGCACGGCACGGCACGGCACGGCACGGCACGGGTGCAGCATAAATCAGGCACATCCACCACCAACGCCACAAAACAGGCACCAGACCGCCTGAATACCAGCACACCGCCCACCCCGATCAACAGATTGCCTGAAAACGGACCATCCAGCGGCCGCACCCGAGGCACGCCCGACCACACACCAAGTCGTAACCGGGCCACACACCCGGCCACGCTCGCCGGGACTCGTAGAATCGGGGCATGGCTTCTTCGACGACATCCCCCAGCCACCCCGACGAATCCGCAGCGCGGCGGCTTTCCACACCCGATTCTCCCGACCAGCAGCTCCTGGATGTTGCCCGGGCCTGGCGAGACCAGGATCCGGATGCGAGCACACGCGCACAGCTCACCGCGGCGGTGGATGCGACGGCGGCCGGGGACCCCGAGGCGCTCAGTCTGCTGCGAGGATGGTTCGCCACCCGCATCCAGTTCGGCACTGCAGGACTCCGCGGCAGCATGGGCCCGGGATCGGCGCAGATGAACCGGGTCCTCGTCGGGCAGGCGGCGCTCGGACTGAGCCGCTTCCTGCTCTCGCGTGCCGCCCCGACGTCCGCCACCCCGACCTCCGCCGACTCCGCCGCCCACGCCAACGCTCCCCACGTCCACGCCGACTCCGCCGACGCCCCGACCCTGGTGATCGGCTACGACGGCCGCCACAACTCAGCGGTGTTCGCCCGGGACACGGCAGAGATCGCCCGGGCCGCCGGGGTGCGCGCGATCCTGGCGCCGCGCCCCATCCCCACGCCGGTCACCGCCTACGCGCTGCGCGCACTTGACGCCGACGGGGCCGTGATGGTCACGGCCAGCCACAACCCGGCCCGCGATAACGGGTACAAGGTATACCTGGGCGGTGCGGATGCGGGCTCCCAGATCATCGCCCCGCAGGATGCCGAGATCTCGGCCTGCATCGAACAGGTCGCCGCTGAGGAGCAGGTCACGGCCCTCCCCCGGCGCGACGACTACGAGCTGCTGCCCGAGTCGGTGATCGACGCCTATGTGAACGACACAGCGGCACTGTCACCGGCCCCCGCCGGGGCGCCCCGCCTGCGCGTGCTCTACACGGCGATGCACGGCGTCGGCTGGGAGGTCGCGAGTCGCGTGTTCGCGGCGGCGGGCTTCGACACACCTCAGATCGTGCAGGAGCAGGTCTCCCCCGATCCGGATTTCCCGACGGTGGCGTTCCCGAACCCGGAGGAGGCGGGTGCGCTCGACCTGGCGATGGCGACCGCGAACCGGCTCGATCCCGCCCCGCAGCTGATTGTGGTGAACGACCCGGACGCGGACCGCTTCTCGGCCGCGATTCCGGCCCCTGCTGCATCCACCGGCTGGCGTCAGCTCTCCGGCAACGAGGTGGGCTGGCTCCTGGGCGAGCACCTGGCGGCGGCCCACGAGGGTGAGGCGGATGCCTCGCTGGCGTGCTCCCTGGTGTCGAGCCCGCTGCTTGAGCAGATCGCGAAGGCGCACGGGCTGCGCTACGAGGAGACGCTGACCGGGTTCAAGTACGTGAACCGGGTGCCGGGTCTGGTGTTCGGGTATGAGGAGGCGCTGGGCTATCTGGTCGACCCGCAGCTGGTGCGCGACAAGGACGGCATCTCGGCGGCACTGCTCTTCACGGGGATGGCGGCCTCGCTGGCGGCCCGGGGACTTACGGTTCAGGATGCGCTGGACGAACTGGCCGAGCGCTACGGCACCCGCGCGTCGGCCCAGGTGGCGGTGCGGTTCGCGGACAGGTCGCCGCTGGCGGCTCTCACGGAAGGGCTGCGGGAGCATCCACTGGACGAGATGGCGGGTCTGTCGGTGGTGCGCCACGACGATCTGGCGCACGGAGGGACGCTGCCCCCGGCCGATATTCTGCGGTACTGGCTGGAGGATGGCTCCCGTGTGATCGTGCGGCCGAGCGGGACCGAGCCGAAGCTGAAGGTGTACCTGGATGTGGTGGCCGCGGATGGATCCCCAGAGGAGCGCCGCGCCGAGGCCCAGCGGCGCCTGGACGCACTGCGGGCGGACTGGACCAAGCGGCTCGGCTGATCCGGCCCCGGCTGAAACGGTCTGACTCGGCTGGGACGGCCCGGCTGCTGCTGGGCCAACCAGCCCGAAACCGCACAGCCCCAGAATGCACGAACAGGCCCGGCAAGCTACTGCTCACCAGGCCTGTTCGCGGATCAGTGCCGTTGCGTGTTGGGGGGGATGCAACGGGCGCTGACCTCATTCCGGTGCGCTTGGCACCGGAAACCTTCCCAACGCGAGCCAGTGTATCGCCAATGGTGCACACGCGTGGGAAACTTTCTCACACGGCGAGTCTTGCCGTGTGAGAAGTTCGCGCTCAGCCGAGCTGCTTGGCGAGGAACGCCTCGAAGCCGGCCAGCCACCCGCGCAGGAACTTCTCTGTGCCGGGGTTGAAGGTGCGGTCACCGGTGTAGAGCTCGTCGGTCTGGTGGATGTACAGCTCCGGCTGCGAGTACAGCGGGGCGTTGAAGAAGCTCAGGATCTGACGCAGGTGGTTCTGCGCCACGGCAGCGCCGACGGGGCCAACGGAG
>JAKVJE010000003.1 GCA_022487185.1 Microbacteriaceae bacterium | reverse complement strand
CCCCATCGAGGGAGAGAGCTGTGCCCGGGAGACCATGTCCCGGACATCGTCGATCGAGATCGTCACGCCGCTCGTCGAAAGGACCTGGACATCGGGATGCGTCCCTGCGGCGATCATCCGCGCCTGACGGTCTTCGGGATCCTCGGTCCCCGATTCGAGGGCCTTGGCGAAGGCGAGAGCCAGGGTCGATCGCCCCGATCCCGCGGGCCCGGTGATCAGCCAGGCGTGGGTCATGGCGGAGGGATCGTCCGGATGTGCCGCGGCACGGCGCAGCATCCCAATCGCCGCATCCTGGTCGACGACATCCGCCCAAACGCTCATAGGGGAAGCCATAGGGGAAGCTTACCGAAGCCCTCCCCCACCGAAGGGGAAGCCCCCGGGCAGGTACGGGGCCACGGCAGAGGAGATCTGCCGAGCCAGTGTCTCTTCATCAGTGAGGGCGTCGAGCACAACGAAACGGGTGGGTTCGGCCCTGGCGAGACTCAGGAATTCCGCTCGGACACGGCGGTGGAAGTCCAGGCGCTCGGATTCCATGCGATCGAGCGTGCCCCGTGCCACCCTGAGGCGTTCCGCAAGCGCCGCGGGATCCGCATCGAGGAGGATGGTCACCTGCGGGATCAGGCCGTCGGTCGCCCAGGCCGAGAGACGGCGCACCGCCGCCCCAAGCCCTCTGCCTGCCCCCTGGTAGGCCACCGAGGAGTCGATGTATCGGTCCGTGAGGACAACACTGCCCTGGTGAAGGGCGGGGCGAATGACCGTTTCGACGTGATCGGCCCGATCTGCCGCGTAGAGCAACGCCTCGGTACGGTCAGAAATCGCCCGTTCGGGGTCCAGGAGCAGCTCCCGGAGGGCCGCCCCCAGGGGAGTTGCCCCAGGCTCTCGCGTCACGACAACCCGATACCCGAGACGGTCGAGCGTACGGGACAACCGTTGCAGCTGTGTGGTTTTCCCGACGCCGTCGACCCCCTCGAACGAGATGAATACCCCCTGGGCCGGGGCGGGAACGGTCACCGTGCCGAGCCCTCGGAAGCTGCAGAGGAGGAGGCCGGACTCGCGGCGGTCGTTGCCTGGGCCGTTGTCGTACGCGGGACCCTCTTCTTCGTGGTCTTCTTGGCCGCGGCCGTCTTCGCCGTCGCTGTGCGCTTCTTGGCTGTCGTCTTCTTCGCTGTGGTCTTGCGAGGAGTCCGCCGCTTCTTCGCCGGGCCCTTCGCCCGCTTCTCGGCGAGGAGCTCCACGGCGCGTTCAAACGTCACCTGTGCAGGTTCCTCTCCGCGGGGGACGGTGACGTTCGTGGCTCCGTCAGTGATGTAGGGGCCGAACCGGCCATCCTTGATGACCACCGGCTTCTCGGAGGTCGGATCTGCCTGACCAAAATCTTTCAAGGGCGCGCTCGTCCGCCGGCCACCATACTTCGGCTGAGCGAAGAGGGCCTGTGCGCCGGGAACGTCGATGTCGAAGATGGCCTGCTCCGAGGGGAGCGACCGGGTCTCTGTGCCCTTCTTGAGATACGGCCCATACCGGCCGTTCAGAGCCAAGATCATGGTGCCCGATTCTGGATCCAGCCCCACCTCCCGAGGGAGTGCCAGGAGTGACCGCGCGGTGTCGAGCGACACCGTGGCCGGGTCCATATCTTTGAACAGGGATGCAGTAGGCGCTTTCTGCCCCTTCGGCCAGGTCTCGCCCTCTGGCAGGACCTCGGTCACGTAGGGCCCATACCGTCCATCCTTCACGACGATGTCTCGACCGCTGTCCGGGTTTGTCCCGAGGTTGCGCTCAGCCGCCACGGGGGCGGCGAGAATCTCGTGGGCACGTTCGGGGGTGAGCTGATCTGGTTCCAGATCGTCCGGCAGGTTCGCCCGCTTGAGCTCCCCCGTCTCCGGGTCAGTGGCCTCCAAATAGGGCCCATAGCGGCCGATCCGGAGCGTCACTCCCTCGTCGATCCGACGGGAGTTCACCTCACGGGCATCGATCTCACCCAGATTTTGCACCGTTCCATGGAGCCCCTGGTGAGCATCGTCGCCAAAGAAGAACTGTGTGAGCCAGTGACGCCGGTCCTCATTCCCGGCGGCAATCCGGTCGAGATCGTTCTCCATCTCGGCGGTGAAGTCGTAGTCAACGAGCGTCCCGAAATGCTCCTCCAGGAGGTGCACCACGGAGAAGGCCACCCAGCTGGGGACGAGGGCCTGCCCCTTCTTCTGGACATATCCCCGGTCGATGATGGTCGAGATGATCGCCGCATAGGTCGAGGGACGACCGATGCCGAGCTCTTCCATCGCCTTCACCAGGCTGGCCTCGGTGTAGCGGGCAGGGGGCTGCGTCTGGTGTTCCCGGGCCTCAGCTGTGACCACCGTGACTTCGTCCCCAGGCTGCAGCGCCGGCAACCGCACGGAGCTGGGGGCCGCTCCTGCACTCTCGGTCCCCTCCTCATAGGCGTCCAGGAAGCCCCGGACCTCGATGACGGTTCCCGTGGCGTGCAGTCGAGCGTCGGGCCTGGCTGCCTGCAGCGATATGGTGGCCGTATAGCCGGTCGCATCCCGCATCTGAGAGGCGACCGTCCGTTTCCAGATGAGCTCATAGAGCCGGAACTCGGCCGGGCTCAGTGCAGTGTGCAGCGAGTCGGGGGAGCGGAAGCTCTCGCCGGCCGGCCGGATGGCCTCGTGCGCTTCCTGCGCATTCTTGGAATGCCCCGAGTACACCCGGGGCTGCTCCGGAACGCTGGCCGCCCCGTAGCGCTCGGTGGCCTCGGCACGGGCTGCGTGGACAGCCTGGGTCGACAGCACCGAGGAGTCGGTACGCATATAGGTGATGTATCCGTTCTCGTACAGCGACTGCGCCAGGCTCATCGTCTGCCGCGAGGAGTAGCGCAGTTTTCGGCCGGCCTCCTGCTGCAGGGTGGATGTCGTAAACGGGGCCGCCGGCCGGCGCCGGTAGGGCTTCCGATCGACCGATTCCACGCGCACGGTGGCACCCTGGAGGGCGGCCTGCACTGCCGCCGCGGCCTCCGGCGTCAGGATCTGGGCCTCGCCCTTGAGCTCTCCGGCATCTGTGAAGTCTCGGCTGGTGGCCAGCCGGTGGCCATCCAGGGAGACCAACCGGGCCGGGAACAAGGGATCGTGCTCGGCGACTGCGGGACGGGCTTGCACCACCAGGTCGCTGTACGACGCCGCGACGAAGGCGATGCGCTCCCGCTCCCGGTCGACGATCAGCCGCGTGGCGGCGGACTGCACCCGTCCGGCGGACAGGCCTGGCCCCACCTTGCGCCAGAGGACGGGCGAAACTTCGTAGCCGTAGAGCCGGTCGAGGATGCGGCGGGTCTCCTGCGCGTCGACGAGGGCGTCGTTGAGGTCCCGGGTTCGGGTGGTGGCCTGGGTGATCGCCTGCGGGGTGATCTCGTGGAACACCATGCGGTGCACGGGAATCTTCGGCTTGAGCACCTGCAGGAGGTGCCAGGCAATTGCCTCCCCCTCGCGGTCCTCATCGGTGGCGAGATACAACTCATCGGCATCCTTCAGGGCTCGCTTGAGCTCTGCCACCGTTTTCTTCTTCGCCGGGGACACGGCGTAATAGGGGGTAAATCCATGGTCGACGTCGACCGCAAAGGTACCGAACGGCCCTTTCTTCATATCGGCTGGAAGGTCTCTGGGCTCCACCAGATCCCGGACGTGCCCCACGGAGGCAAGCACCTCATAGCCGTCCCCCAGGTACTTCCCGATGGTCTTGGCCTTCGCCGGGGACTCCACGATGACGAGCTTTTTCGCCTGATGCCCTGCCACTACGCTCCCTCTCGATCGGTGTGCGCCGAGATCCGGCGACCTCACGTTACAGGACTGTACACGCCCGACACCGGACATCAGGGGCGAGGACCGGCCCGGGATCGCCCTTCCACGGGCAGGGACAGGCTCCCACGGGGAGCGACTCTCACCCGAGCGCTCCGGTCCTCAAGCACCTCACACGAAACCAGCCGGTTCCCGAGGGCCCCCACAACCTGGGCGGCCCGGGCACAGGGCTCCCCGGGATGGAACCCCAGCAGAGTATCCGCAGCCGCGAGCGCCGCCTGATCGGCTGCAGTCTGTGCTCCGCGATGCTGCACCACCACTCCCGCCACACCCGCCACCAGGGAGAGTAGAACCGTGATCCCCAGCATGACGCCGAGACCGAGCACCGTACCAGACCCCGTCTCCCGGCCCGATCCGCCGTTCCGCTCGGCGAGGGGCCTCGGAGACCGCGTCATTCCCCCCAGCGCAGAGCACACGACCTGGCCCCCACCGCCCAGTCCCCGACCACGGGAAGCCCGAGAGAGCGACGCGCAGTGACACACGAGAGCTCGCCGCCCGTCGAGATCTGGAACGCCCCCTCCGGGAATAGTTCAGCCCCCACCCGGAGGGCGGAGCGCTCATCCCCGTCCCGGGATAGAGAACGCGCTGCTGCGGCGGCGGCCTCCTGCGCCTGCATCTGCACTCCTGCGGCCGCAGCCAGGGCCACCGCGAGTGTGGCGACGACGGCGACTACAGGGAGCACCAGGGCCAGCTCCGCGGTCACAGAGCCTGTACTCCCCTGTCGCCTACTGCGCCGAGAGTGCATTTCTGATCAGATCGGTCAGCATGCCACGGACCTCATCCCCTCGCAGGATGACGACGAGCAGTCCCGCGAATCCAACCGCCGCAAGCATGGCAATTGCATACTCGGCCGTCACGGCCCCGCGTTCCCGCGCTCTGGGGTCGGTTCGCCCCGAAGTGGGCCCGACCTCCGGGGGTGCCGCGTCGCGAATGCGGTTCCAAAGGGTGCTCCCCGCCCGGACGACGGCCCTCGACAGCTTCCGCACTACATCCAGAACTCGCCTGCCCCGCCAGTCGGATCTCGTCTTCTTCCCAGACATAACTCCTCCTTCAGATTCAGTCCCGGCCACTGCCGGGAATACCCAACAATCAGCCGGGCATCTCACCTTCTGCAGAAGCCGAGAACAAATCGTGGACGAACCTCTTCACCAGCGGAGTGTGGAGAGGAGCCCCACCACCAATGGCACCACCCCGACGAGGACGAATGCGGGGAGATGGCACAGTGCAATCGGAAGCAGCAGGGCCGTCTCGGCCCGGGCTGCTACCCCGATGAATGCCGTCTCCTGCTTACGGTGTTCTTCCCGAATCAGCTCGTCGACGAGGACCACCGCCGGAGTTCCAGTACGGGCGCACGTCTCCTCGACCCCGCGTAGTGCCTCCGTGTCCAATCCAGGGAGCCCACAGCGAAGAAAGGACCTCTCGGCGGCTGCCCGCACTCTGGAGATGGACACCCCGACCCGCAGTGCCGGAGGAAGGGCCCACAGTCCACTGCCCGCCCGAACCCGCACACGGCGAAGGATGCGCCCTCGCCAGCACAGTCCCGCTGCCGTCAGCGACCCAGACAGGGCGATCAGCACCCATCCCAGCGGGGTTGTGAACAGCATCCGCACCGCCGCCTCACCAGAGAACAAGGTCATCCCGAGACTCAGCGCCGGCAGCAGAGCCAGCATCCGGGAGGTGGCGAGTGGTCCCGCAAGGGCCTCCCGGCGTCGGACATCCCACCGCTGCTCCCGGTCGGTCCAGTCCGCGACGGAGCGGAGCCCCTCGGCCAGCGGAGCCCCCGTCTCCTCCGCAAGGAGAAGCACCGCACAAACCCGGAGCCACCCCTGGGCTGCCCCGATGCCCAGTTCTGTTCCGGGAGGGCTTCTCAACCGCTCCTCGCAGGCTGCAAGCAGTGCCTCCCCGAAGCTCAGCCCGGAATGACCGAGTAGTTCCATGGCCACAGAGAGAAGCCGTCCCGGGCCGAGTTCGGCCACCGCACTGCGCCAGGATGCGACCGGTACACCACGTTCTGCGAGCGCCGCAGTGGCCAGGCAGAAGGCGCGCACCTCAGCGATCTCTCCCGGATCCCTCCGGCTCGAGGTCACTGTGTCTCCGCCCAAGTAGCCCGGATGGCTATCCCGGCCGGCCCATTCACAAGCTCACCGAGGGCTTCGACGCGCCGCCGCCCGCTGGCGTCTCTCCGAAGAAACACCACAAGATGGATCGCCGCCACCGCCTGCCCCGCCAGGGCCTCTGGGGACAGCCCAGACAGGGCCCCGAGGGCCTCCAGCCTGGCCGGAACCCCGGCGAGCGTCCCAGCATGGAGGGTCGTCGCGCTGCCGTCATGACCGGTGTTGAGCGCTGTCAACATGACGGAGAGCTCGGCACCCCGGCACTCCCCCACGACGAGCCGGTCCGGTCGCATGCGCAGCGACTCCCGGAGGAGATCGGACAGCGTCCAGGCGCCAAGTCCCTCAGGGTTTGCGGATCGGGACTCCAGGTGCACCACATGCGGATGGTCGATGCTCAGCTCGGCCACATCCTCGATCAGCACGATCCGCTCGGAAGCTGGGACCTCCCGCAGGAGCGAGGCCACCAACGTCGTCTTTCCCGTCCCGGTTCCACCGGCGATCAACAGGTTCCGACGCCCCAGCACCGCGCCCCGAAGTCGTGCGGCAACATCACCGGAGAGCCCCCAGTCCTCCAGGGACAGCGGCTCCGGGCGGGGCACCCGGATGGACAGGGCGACCCCATCCCTCGACAACGGAGGGAGGACCGCATGGACGCGGATGTCCCCCGGCAGCCGCGCATCACCGGCCGGATGGGCATCGTCGAGAGCCCTCCCGCCCTCGGCGAGCAGATTGACGGCCAGCCGCCGCACCGACGAATCCCCTCCCATCGGCACGGGGACACGCACCAGCCCTGGGCCCGAGTCGGCCCACACCTCGGGCCCAGAGGGCCCTGGCGTCACCAGGACATCGGTGACACCGGGACGCGCGAGAACCACCGAGAGGGGACCAAAACGAGCCAACAGTTCGGGCGGAGGCATGACCTCCACCCTGACGCCCGCGCCTGGGGGCACCCGGCGGGGTGCGCCCGCTGCACGAAGAGATCAGCTCGGGCGCCTTGGGGAAAAGCTCAGGCGGAGAGAACCTGGACCGTGAGCTCGATCTCGACCGGTGCCGACAGCGGCAACTCGGCCACCCCGACGGCGCTCCGGGCATGCGCCCCTGCAACACCGAACACCTCTCCGAGAAGGGTGCTCGCCCCATCCACCACCTTGGGCTGTGCGGTGAACCCAGGTCCCGAGGCGACGAACCCCACGACCTTCACCACGCGGGTGATCCGGTCCAGCCCGCCCGCTGCCTCTGCGGCCGCGGCCAGGGCATTCAATGCCGCCACACGGGCCGCCTCAGCGGCCTGCTGCACCGAAACCGATCCGCCCACCTTGCCGCTCACCGTGAGCTGGCCACCCTGGAACGGGAGCTGCCCCGACGTCATCACCAGATCCCCGCAGCGCACCGCGGGAACATACGCGGCCACCGGGGCGGGAACCGCCGGCAACTGCAGCCCCAGGACTGCAAGCGCCTCACTCGGATGTTGCGTCATCGTCGATGACCTCCTGTTTGAAATAGGCGACGAGCCCGCCCTCGGGCCCCGGAACCACCTGCACAAGCTCCCATCCGCGGGCCCCAAAACGGTCCAGAATCTGCTGCGTATTGTGAACGATCAGCGGTGCGGTGAGGTACCTCCACGTGCGCATTACCGGCTCCTTCCCAGGATATCGCGTACCATCGAGCCTATGCCGTCCCCTGCCGCCTCGTCATCGATCTTCAGCGCGATCCTGAAATACCTCGGCGCTACCGTGGTCCTCGCCATCGTGCTGGCGGGCTTCCTCACCCCGCCACTGGCGATCGGTTCCGTACTCTCGGCGGATGCGGTCAACATCGCAAAATCGCTGCCCGCCTACATGCAGAACATTCAGCTCCAGAGCGTCTCCACCATGTACGGCAAGAAGAACGGCGTCTACACCCCGTTCGCCACCTTCTACGACGAGAACCGCGTCCCCGTCAAATACAACCAGATGTCCTCGCTCATGCGCCATGCGGTGATCTCAATCGAGGACCCCCGTTTCTACCAGCACGGCGGTGTGGACTTTCTCTCGAGCGCGCGCGCCCTGGTGCAGAACCAGGTAGCCGGGGGGATCCAGTCCGGCTCATCCACCATCACCATGCAGCTGGTGCGTACCGAGCTGGTCGAGGCGGCCGTCTGGTCGAACAACAAGAAGGCCATCGCCAATGCCCGAGTCGACACCCTCGCCCGCAAGATCCGGGAGATGCGCCTCGCGATCGGCATGGAACAGCAGTACACCAAGAATGAAATCCTCACCGCATACCTGAACTCGATCAGTTACGGCGGCACGATCTACGGCGTCGAGAGCGCCGCGCGGTACTACTTCAACACCTCCGCCAAAGACCTCACCCTGCCACAGGCCGCACTGCTCGCCGGGATGGGGCCGGCTCCGAACGCCTACCGGCCTGACATCCAAGACAACCTCAAACGCACCACGGCACGGCGGAACCTTGTCCTGGAGCGGATGCATCAGCATGGCTACATCACGAAAAAGCAGATGCAGGACGCCATCAACACCCCAGTCGAGACCCACATCACCCCGCAGATTCAGGGCTGCGCCGCGGCGAGCGATAACGCACAATTCTTCTGCAGCTATGTGGTCAACGTCATCCGGAACGACAAGAGTTTCGGCAAAACCGCCGACGAGCGCTTCGCCTACCTGCGCCGTGGCGGGCTGAAGGTCTACACCAGCATCGATCTGGATCTGCAAGACCAGGTGCAGTCACAGCTGGACTCATACATCTCGCGGGACAGTAAGTTCGGTGCCGCCACCACCGTGGTCAAAGTGGGCACTGGCGAAATCCTGGCCATGGTCGAGAACCGCAACTATGACCCGGCCAACCAGGACGCCTCAAATGTCGCCAGTACGAGCATCAACTACAACGTCGACGAGAACTATGGAGGTTCCTCCGGATTCCAGGGCGGGTCAACGTACAAGGCTTTCACGCTGCTCGACTGGCTCAAGAACGGCCACACGCTGAATGACAAGCTGAATGCCCCTGCACCAGTGACGCTGCAGGCCAAGAGTTTCCCGGACCGATGTGAACCGGGCGGATGGAAGGGGACCTGGCCATTGCAGAATGCGGAGACTGAGCCCTCCTCCTTCACCGTCGCCTATGCCACAAAGATGTCTATCAACACCGGGTTCGCAGCGATGGCGCAAAAACTGGATCTCTGCGACATCCGAGACACCGCCGAAAGCTTTGGCGTGCACCGGGCAGACGGGCAGGCCATGCAGCACAACCCCACCTCGGTGATCGGAACGAATGAGGTGTCACCGCTCACGATGGCAGCGGCCTATGCGGGGATCGGGAACAACGGAACGTACTGCAAACCGACTGCGATCAGCCGCATCGTGAGCAGTCAGACTGGACAAGAGCACTCGGTTCCCTCGGCCTCCTGCACCTCGGCGGTGGACGCCAATGTCGCGAGAACCGCGATTCAGGCACTCGAAGGTACCTTCAACGGTGGGACCGCGACCACGGCGAATCCCAACGACGGAACCGAAATCGCAGGGAAGACCGGAAGTACGGACAACTACTGGCAGACCTGGCTGGTGAGTACCACCTCGCAAGTCGCCCAGGCGACCTGGGTCGGGAACCCCGAGGGCGGAAACCGTACCGATTTGCGCAAGGTGTACATCAACGGAGTCCAGGGGATCAACGTCCGTCTCGCGTATCCCAAGACGATGCTCAAGGTGCTCAATCAGCATTACCCGGCCGTAAACTTCCAAGATCCCGGCGCAGCCACCACGACGGCCACGAGCATCCCCGATGTGACCGGGAAGAGTGTTTCCGAGGCGCAGTCGGCCCTTCGGTCGGCGGGATATAACCCGGTGACCGGCTCAACCATTGCCTCGAACCAGCCTAAGGGCACGGTGGCGGCGACGTCTCCGACATCCGGCACCGCCTCCGCCTCCGGATCGTCGGTCACGCTGTTCCTCAGCGACGGCTCCGGCAAACTCACGGTTCCGGACGTCACCGGGATGGAGCTCTCCACTGCCGTCGCGCAGCTCAAGGCCCTCGGGTTCACCGATGTTCGCCGAAAGGACGGGGGGAATCTGACCGATTCGGTGCTGGTCCAGTCACTCAGCCCAGCAGTCGGCGACGCCGTCTCTACGGACACACCGATCATCCTCACCACGCAATGACACGGCATCCGGTCCGGACAGCCCTCGGAGCGGTCGCCGGTTTTGGCCTCGCCGGCGCCGCGCTGAACCTCACCGCTCTGCACGGGTTCCGGCTCCGGCAGGAGACGGCCCCGGTTCTGCCCGATGGGTGGGCGCCCATCCGTATCCTGCATCTCTCAGATCTGCATCTCGCCCCATGGCAGCGAACGAAGATCCGATGGGTGCGGGCTCTGGCCGGGCTCCATCCCGATCTGGTCATCGACACGGGCGACAACCTCGGACATCCTGCCGCGTTCAGCGCACTTCGCAGGGCGCTCGGGCCGCTGCTCGGGGTTCCGGGGGTCGTTGTGGACGGGGGCAATGATCTCTGGGCTCCCCGCCCTCGGAACCCCGCCAGATATCTCCTTGGTCCCTCACGGCATGCGCCCGGACGCCGGCCACTCGACACGGCACGGCTCCACCGGCTCCTGGGCTCTTCCGGCTGGCAGCGACTGGAGAACCGCGCAACGGTCATCCACCTCCCGCAGGGAGATCTCGGAATCATCGGAACAGGGGATGCGCATGAGGGCCGGGCGAATCTCTCCCAGGCCCTCGCAACCCGTCCGGAGCTCCCAGCGGGCACTCCGTGGATCGGGGTCACCCACGCCCCATATCTGCACATCGTGAACGGCCTCGCAGATGCCGGCGTCAGCATGTGCTTTGCCGGGCACACCCACGGTGGACAGATTCATCTTCCCGGGCTCGGGGCACTCGTGACGAACTGTGATCTTCCCCGTCCGTTCGCCAGTGGGATGCATCACTGGAACAGTCCTGAAGGCGCCGAGACCACCCTGGAGATTTCAGCGGGTCTGGGCACCTCCATCTACGCGCCGGTTCGGGTATTCTGCCCGCCGGAGGCGGTCCTCCTCACCCTGACCGCGTCAACTCGTACCGGGTGACGCACTCGAGGAATTTTTCGGCTAGAATATATGAGTTCTGTCTATGCCATAGACAGACGGGGTATAGCGCAGCTTGGTAGCGCGCCTCGTTCGGGACGAGGAGGTCGCAGGTTCAAATCCTGTTACCCCGACAACGCACAAAGGGGCTCGGCATCGCCGAGCCCCTTTGTCTACGCGTCCTCTACTCAGCTGTACGAGCTGAGGCGGCCCGACCGGTCCACCGCTGAAGCCCCCACACTGTGGTGCGCCACATCGCCTCGACCACGATACGGCCGGACATCTTCGAGGCGCCGAGCGCCCGGTCTGCGAACGTGATCGGAACCTCCACGATCCGCATTCCAGCGTCATGGGCCCGCCGCAGCATATCGATCTGAAAGCAGTACCCGGCACTCGACACCGAGGCGAAGCCGATACGTTCCAACGCGGATCGCCGATAGGCCCGGTACCCCCCGGTCACATCCCTCACCGGCAAGCCGAGAAGGGTCCGAGAGTACCAGCTCCCTCCCCGAGAGATCGCCTTCCGATACCACGGCCAATCGACGACCTTCCCGCCGGAAACCCATCGAGAGCCCTGCACCACATCCGCATCTTGGAGTGCGGTCAGGAGCCGGGGAAGCTCGTCGGGGCGATGCGACCCATCGGCGTCCATCTCGACGCAGGCATCAAAACCGGCGCCCAGAGCCCACTCGAATCCTGCAATGTATGCAGGGCCCAGCCCCTGCTTTCCCCGCCTGTGCAGGACGTGCACCTCTAGGTCCCCGGCGGCAAGTGCGTCGGCACGCTCTCCGGTTCCGTCCGGAGAGTGATCGTCGATGATCAGAATGGACACGCCCTGGGTGCGCACCTGCGACACCATCCGGTCAATGTTCTCAATCTCGTTATAGGTCGGCATCAGCACAACCGTTTTCGTGTCCATTTTCGTCCTGTCTCAATCGGACTGATCCGACCTTCGAGCGTACCGGCGGTTTCCGAGAACTTCCGGCATACTCCCTGGGAACCCCCACACGAATGCCCAAATGCGGACGCTACGCTGAGCTCACAATATCCACATGATTCCGAGGTCTGACGTGCCGGCACCAGTATCTTCCACAAGCGCTCAGGGGGCACCTGCTCCGCAACAGCGCGCCAGGCCGACCTGGAAAGTCCGGCTGCTGCGATTCAGCATGGTCGGGGGAGTCGGCTTTGTCGTCGATTTCCTGGTCTTCAACGTCCTGATTCTCACCGTGCTCTCACACCAGATCTGGCACGAGGGCCCACTCGTGGCCAAAGTGCTCTCAACGGTCCTGGCCATCATCGTGAATTGGATCGGAAACCGAATCTGGGCGTTCCGGAGCCACCGCACTGACCGGTTCAGGGAATTCCTCGAGTTTCTCCTCACCAGTCTGCTCGGCATGGGTGTTTCCTTGCTCTGCCTGTGGGTCTCCCACTACGTGCTGGGGTTCACCACCGTGCTCGCCGACAACATCTCCAGCCAGGGAATCGGTCTGATCCTGGGCAGTTTGCTGCGCTACCTCATTTTCGAGATGTGGGTATTCAACCCCCGAAGACACCGTGTCGAGCAGTAAGGCCACTCCCGCCGGGCACGCATGGAGACTCCCCGTGCTCCTGGGCGGCCTTACGGTCCTTCTCGGCTCTTTTCACCTGACCGTCCCTTCCCTGTGGGCCGATGAGGTTGCCACCCGGAATGCGGTGGCCAGATCCCTCCCACAGCTGCTGTCCATGCTGGGCCAAATCGATGCGACGCACACGGTCTGGTACCTCCTGACGTGGAGCTGGGTCCAGATCTTCGGCACGTCCGTGCTCGCGCTGCGGATGCTCCCCCTGCTCTTCGCCGGAGTCACGATGGCTCTTTTCACCGTCCTGGCCACACAGCTCCTGGGCCGGCGGAGCGGATTCTTCTCGGCACTGAGCCTGTTGTGGATCCCAGCACTGCTGAGTGCCGCGCTCCTATACCCTGACCGTGGCCATGACCATAGCCGCCATGTTGCTCCTCCACCAGGCGCTCACCAGAGGAGGCGCATGGCGCTGGATCTGGTACGCCGTCGTGACGGCGCTCGGGATCGTCGTGTTCTCGCTGACTGCTCTCATGCTCCCGGTTCACGCGCTGATCGTCGCGGGGTACCGGGCCGAGCCGCGCCGACGAGTACTGCTGCACTTGGGGTATTGCGGCCTGCGGAGCACTGGGAGCGACCGCGCCATTCCTCCTCTGGTCGATGCACGTCGGAAGTGCCGCCGCACAATTGGACTGGCTCCAGAACCCCTCACCTCGAGCCCTGCTGCGATCGATCCTGCTCACCCAGTGGTTCGGGACTCCAACCGGCACGGTGGCCGCCCGAGCCACAGAGCTCCTCGCAGCCCTCTGCTGGCTGGCCATCGCCATCTGCCTGCTGCACCCGCGCAGCGCGCCCCTGCTCTGGAAGAGAGTTGGGGGGAACATCCCCCCATCTGGATCGGGGTCCTCTGGATGTCCGTCCCGACCACGGCGCTCCTCCTCGTGAGCTATACCCTGACCCCCCTCTACGCCAACCGGTACCTGCTCTACACCGCCCCGGGGATGGCTCTGCTGCTCGGCGGAGCACTTGCCAGTCTGCGCCCGCAGTGGAAGCGGATCACCGTGGGGGTCCTGCTCTGTGCTCTGTGTTTCCCCGGGCTCCTCGCCTCACGGTTTCCATACGCCCACGATGGAACGGATTGGAAGACCGCCGCAGAAATTCTGAAGGCCAGAGCTGCATCCGGAGATGTCATCCTCTTCTTCCCGGACGTCGGGAATACCGCAGACCCTCGCCGGGCGCTGGACGGATACCCTGACCTGCTGGGGGATCTGGATGACGCCGGTCTGTCCCGAACCGCCGAGCAGCGCAACTCCCTGGAGGGGACCGGAGTCTCTCCGAAAGACTGGAAACAGCGGATTCCCGCGGGGGCACGGCTCTGGCTTCTGGCCAGGCGCACCACCACGCGAGCCGAATACCGCCAAATAACCCGGCAGGGGTTCCGCCTCCAGAAGATCTGGGCTGGACCCAGCACAGTGGTCTACCGTGTGCGGCTCACCGGGCACACCTCATAAGTTGCCCCAGCAGGAAGATCCTGTCTAGCATGGGCCCCATGCAGCAGCTCCAGATCTTCGAGAGCGCGATTATTTCCTAGCGCGTCACCTTCGCCAGTCGGCGCCGTGACGCGCATCCCCGTTGTCCCCCTTTCCGGGACGGCGGGGTTTTTTGTACCCAGAACGCCGACACCAGACCTGACTGATCCATCCATCGAAAGGAACCATCCCCATGAACACCACCACGACCACACCAGGCAGCACCGGGCTCGGGGCTCCGAGCACCGAAGAAGAGGCCCTCGCACAGACGCTGCTGGAGGCCCTCAACCGCCGGACCCCCCTGCAGGTCTCCGACTACGCGCACGCTGTTGCAGATCTCGACTCCGTCTACCGGGTGCAGCACCGTCTGACCCAGCTCAAGGGGGAGCCGGTCGCTGGCTACAAGGTGTCACTGACCAGCGAGCAGACCCAGCACATGTTCGATGCGACTGAGCCCCTCTACGGCGCTCAGGTGGCTAGCCGCGTGCGGGCGGCTCCGCTCACGCTCCACCCGGCGGATGTGATGGCCCCGCTGGTTGAGGTCGAGCTCAACTTCCGTGTTCTCAACCCCCTCGGAGCGGAGGCAACCGTGGAGTCGGTCTTCGAATCCACCACCGTCGCCGCCGGCCTGGAGGTGCCCGACAGCCGCTTCGCCGACTGGTTCCCGGACCTCCCCAAGGAGCTGGTCGGCTCCGACGCAGCTGTGGGGGGCTACCTGGTCTACGGTCAGGAGGCGCCGACCGCCACCGCCTTTTCGGCCCCCGATGAGCTGTCGGAAGTTCATGCAGTGCTCACCCACGATGGCGAACACGTGCGGGAGGGTGGGTCCTCGGAGGTCCTCGGCAACCCACTCAACGCCGTGGTCTGGCTGGCCCAGGCCCTCGATCGGCACGGGCTGGGCGGGCTCCGGCCCGGACAGCGCGTGTCGAGCGGCACCTTCGTCCTTCCCCCGGCCCTGACCGCCGGCACCTGGACCGCCTCCTACGATCACGGGCTCGGGGACGTGTCGGTGACCCTCGCCAGGGGGTGACAGGGCCGGGCGCCGCCCGCTCAGGGGTCAGCCGACAGACCCCAGGATGAGCGGAGCCGGCGCCCACCGGGTCGCATCGCCGATCGACACCGCTCCTTCCAACGCCTCATAGGCCCTGGGGAGTCGGTCCGGATCGGTGGCGTGGAGCTCGCAGATGGGGTCGCCGCGACGCACCCGATCACCGGGCTTGACCCGAAGATCGATCCCCGCCGCATGATCGACCGGGGCCCCGGGAACGCTGCGGCCCGCCCCGAGTCTCCAGGCGGCCACGCCAAAGGCCCTTGCCTCAAGGTCCAGGACCACACCGTCGTATTCCGCACGAAGGATAGAGGAGTGGTCGGCCTCCGGGAGGGCCGCATCCGGGTCTCCCCCCTGCGCGCTCACAAAGTCGCGCCAGACCCGCAGCGCACTGCCGTCGGCGAGCGCCCTCCGGGGATCCGCATCCGGGAGCCCCGCCAGCTCCAGCATCGCACGGGCCAGAACGCACACCACATGGACGAGGTCGGCAGGACCCCGCCCCTGAAGCGTCTGGACCGCCTCCCGAACCTCATTCGCGTTCCCGATGGCGAATCCCAGCGGGGCACTCATATCCGTGAGGATGGCCCGTGTACGTACACCCGCATGCTCCCCGAGGTGCACCATCGTCCGAGCCAGTTCCCGGGCCTCAGCAGGATCCGTGAGAAAGGCTCCCGAGCCGGTCGTCACATCCAGGACAAGCCCCTGGGCACCCTCCGCGATCTTCTTGCTCATGATCGATGAGGCGATCAGGGGAATCGCATCCACCGTCCCCGTCGCATCCCGCAGCGCGTACAGTCGTCGATCGGCCGGCGCGAGATCAGCACCGGCGGCACAGACCATCCCGCCAACGGTGCGCAGCTGCTCGCGAATCTCCTCCGAGGTGAGATCCGCCCGCCAGCCGGGGATGGATTCCAGCTTGTCGAGCGTGCCTCCAGTATGCCCGAGCCCCCTGCCCGACAACTGCGGAACCTTCACCCCGAACGAGGCCACAACCGGCATCAGGACGAGTGTGACCTTGTCTCCCACCCCACCGGTGGAATGTTTGTCGACAACCGGAGCGCCGAGACCGGAGTAGTCCATCCGAGTGCCACTTTCAAGCATCGCCGTGGTGAGATCCCCCGTTTCCCGGGGCGTCATGCCCTGAAAACAGATCGCCATCGTCAACGCCGACATCTGTGCGTCGAGTATTCCACCAGCGGTATATTTCGCGATCATCCAGCGGATCTGGTCACCGGTGAGGGCCTCGCCCTGACGTTTCGCGAGGATCAGGTCGACCATGTCATATGGTTCGGTCAACGTGCCCTCCGTCCGTGCTGGGTCGGTTCTGTCAGCTTCCACTGGTGCGGGAGCAGCTCCCCCAACGTGATCGGGCCCTCCGGGGACAGAACCGGAGTCTCCGGGTCGGCGTGCTCGACCAGCAACTGCCGGCATCGGCCGCACGGGAGAATGGGCACGTCCGCCGCATCCACGCACACAAGGGCCGTGATGCGCCCGCCGCCGGTCGCATGCAGTTGGGAGAGCACCCCGCATTCGGCACAGAGAGTGAGCCCAAACGAAGCGTTCTCGACATTGCACCCGGTGACGATACGCCCCGAATCGGTGCGGGCCGCCGCCCCGACCGGGTATCGAGAATACGGGCTGTACGAGCGATCCCGAACAGTTCGGGCGGCCGCGACGAGAATCGCCCAGTCCTCATCGGCCGGCGGGGTTGCCCCGGAGGCTTCCGGGGCCCGACCTGGCTCCTCCCGAGCATGACGTCCCGACACGGTGCCGCTCATCGGCCCAGGATTGCGTGGGCCAACCGGATCTCGGCCTTGATCGCCGAATCCAGGTTCAGGGTACTGGCCTCGTCGTCGTCTTCATTCGAGGTGAGCCAATCGATGGCATCCTGCAGCAAATCGTGCTGCGCGTGCAGCGTACGATGCATTGCGGCGATCAGGTCGGCGTTATACGACCACCCCTCCAGCTCTCCGGTAGAGCCGACCTCGGCCTCACCGGCGAAAATGTGGGCCGTCGGCTCGGAGTCCTCCTCGACCGGATATGCCACCCCCCACTCGCCGGGGGTGCTCAACGCCTCAAGATCCTCGAGCCGGTACAGCGCCTCTTGCAGCAGTTCGAGCGTGGTCATGCCTGTTCCTCCATTGTCTGAGGTGCGGCGGACGCGCAAAACCGCGCGTGCACCGGAAGCCCTGGAAACGCCGCACTCTGTGGCCTCATTGCTCCGCGCACCGCTCACCACCTGGACTCCGATATCAGGATGGGGCGCCGTTGCCCCGCTCTTCCAAGAATACCAGCCGCCCTTGCGCATCGACCCAGAGATCTCCCCTGCGTATCGTGGATACCGTGTGCGCAATTCATCCCGAGCCCCCCGGAGGTGGCGACCTCTTTGGTCGGCCCCACCACGCGAATCCGGCCCCTCGCGGCAGTACCTGGCACGAGAATGCCCGCCTCCTCAGCCGGCATCGGCTGACCCCCGTCCCATCTGACCGACAGATCTGGGCCTACCGCATCGAGGTACCCGAGGCAGACGGCTGGGGGCTCCAGGCCGGGGACTCCGTGGAACTCCGCCTGCTCAGCAGCAGACCGCTGGCGGATGCGGTGGCCGCTCTGCTGCGCTCTTCTCCGGAAACCCGGGCGGCAGAGGCCTCCCTCCGGTCCGCCACTGCACAGTTGCCTGTCCTAGAGCTGCGGACCCCCACGAAGGCCCTGATCCAGTGTCTGGCAGACCGCACGGGAGATGCCGCGCTCCGGCAACTCACCGAGGACCCCGCTCAACTGCTCGCCACCGCACAGCGGGTCGACGTCCTCGAACTGCTACGACGGCATCCGCAGGTCCTCACACTGCAAGACCTCCAGGATCTGCTGCCCCCGGTACGCCCACGGGCCTACTCCCTCGCGGCGGTCCCCCACCCCGGGGAGCCGCTGGAGCTACTGGTGCGCACGGTGCGATATGAGCGGGACGGACGCGTCCAGGTCGGAACTGTGAGCGGTGCCCTGGAACGGCTCCCGGCGCCCGGCGGCAACCTGTACGTCCGCCCCCGCCCGGCGCCCCTGTTCCATCTCCCCGACCCCCTCGGCACCGATGTACTGCTCATCGGCTCCGGAGTGGGGATCGCCCCGTTCCACGCCTTCCTGCAGGAACGGCGAGCACGCCGAGACCCGGGTCGGGCCTGGCTGATCTTCGGGCTCCGGAACCGAGAGGAGGATCTGCTCTATCGACGGGATCTCCAAAGCTGGAAGCGTGATGGCACCCTCTGGCGACTGGATCTCGCCGAGTCCCGGCCGGAGACACCGCCCGCACGACACGTACAGAAGGTTCTGCTGCACGCCCGCGAGCAGGTCCGGGCATTCCTTCGAGGTGGGGCGCACGTCTATGTCTGCGGCGGGGCCCATACCGTCGGACTGGGAGTCCGCGACGCCCTGATACAGGTCCTGGATGGTGAAGACGCCCTCATGGAGCTGGCCGCTGAAGGCCGGCACCATGAGGACGTCTACTGAACGTTCCGGAGTTCCTACTTCTGACGACGCACCCGGAGACGACCCAGGATCAGCAGCAGGCCACCTGCCATGGACAGGAGGAAGGCCAGCACAATTCCCTGGAGAGTCTCGCCGGTACGGGGCAGCGTCCCGTTCGTGTCTCCCGCAGCCACAGCCGTCTCCGATGGAGATGCGGATGCATCACTCGATGTGGGTGAAGCCGATGCGCTCGTGCTCGGTGACTCCGACGGAGACGCGCTGGGAGACTTGGACGGGGTCGGAGAGACGGACGGAGCCTTGGACGGGGTCGGGGAAGCGGACGGGGTCTTCAACGGGGTCGGGGTCACGACTGGCGTCGGCATGGACGAGGTGGACGCAGACGGGGTGTTCGTACCAGTCCCAACACCGGGGATGCGCCCCTTGAACAGATTCGTGTGGATTTCCTGCCCGCTCGAATTATCTGTGAAGCTCCGGGCGATGATCTGTCCCTCAAACTGGATATTCTTCCCCTCGGGGATCGTGACATTGGCCTTCGGTGCGTAGATGGCCCCCCCCGAAGACGATCTTTCCCCCCTGTCGGCTCAATGGTGACGTCTCCCGTGGCATCGGAGAGATCCCAGAGGATATAGCTCACGGCGGAGTCGTTCTCCTGATTACCTGCATCCGCGTAGGAGGGAAGCTGCAGCACCCCCTCCCTGCACATCGTTGGCGTCGACGTGGATGATGAGCGGAGTGGTCTCGGATTGTCCCGAGACCCGGAACTGATTCTGGTATTTGACCATCCCGTCCGTCTCAAGATCCGCGAGGGTCAGCCGGTTGGGCCCGCCCGCGGTCAACTGGATTGACACATTCTGGTCATCAGAGAGGGTGGGGGCTTTCCACACCCCGCTCTGTGCCAGGAGTTTTGTCCCCGTGTCCTCGGCGAACAGGGAGTTCACAGTGGTGGTGGATGAGGACTCCCCGAGCTGCATTGAGGGTGACCCCGTCCCAGAGCTCCCCTCATACTTGCTCGCATCGGAGAGCAGCCGGGCAGTGGAATTGCCGGTCAGGGTGAACTGTGTTCCCCCATCAAGGCCGGCAGAAAATTTTCCATCGGAGGAGTCTGCGATCTCGGCAACGCCATTGGTCGCGGGATCGGCGGTGGTCTTCGCCCGAACATTCGCGTTGGTTGTACTCCCCAGCTGCTGCACGAGCGCCCGCACGGGGGTGTCATTAATCGTCGGCAACGTGTAGTCTCCGTTGCCCGCCACGTTCTGGAGGAGCGGGTAATCGTTCCCTCCGTTCTGGACAGTTAGGCTGCCCCCGACGGCGAGACTCCCCTCCAGCTCAGAGTTCAGGAGCGTGGTGTCCTCGAAGGTCCGGATTGTGAACGAGGACTCCGAGCCCTCCGGCTGTGCGGCCGCCATCGGATTCTCCAGCTGCACAGTCGTTCCCGATTCAGCCGCATCCCCCTGTACCGCACCAGACAGGCACGAAAGCGCCACTCCGAGGGCAAGAACCGGGGTCACTCCGAGGGCGATCATGCCCCAGCCCGATCGCTGGGAAACTTGTATCCCGTGCCGACTCCGAAGTCGCTGCTGCCGCGCTTGCCTACTCATCTCAGGACCGTCTTCCTCCCAGAACATCGGGAACCCCCGACAAACTGGAATGACACTAAGACGGGCAGGATGCCGAGAACCGGACTTCACCCCGGAAACCACCCGGGGCGGGAACGATCATCACCCGGATGATTTCCACAGCGTGTGAGTCTTCACCCTTCGGGCCGAGAGAGCAGGCCGAGCTGCCGGGCACGGGCCACCGCCTCGGTCCGGGAATCGACGTCGAGCTCCCGAAAGATGCGCCGCAGATGCGTCTTCACAGTGTTGGGCGAGAGAAAGAGCTCCATGGCAATCCCACGATTGGTGAGCCCTCGAGCCACACCACGCAGGACCTCGAGTTCGGACAGGCTGAGCTCCGGACCCGGTCGGCTCTCCGGGAGAAGATGCTCCTCCTCCGCAGACTCCTGAAAAAGGCGTTTCCATGTCACCGCTGACGGGGGAAGCAGCTCGGCGAGGTCACGGACATCCGAGACCGAGAGGAGCCGAAGTACCACGCGCATCTCCGAGTCGGGGACGCTCGCCAAGAGCTCCAGCAGAATCGATCGGGCCCGGCCGACATGTCCCTCCCGGACGTTGAGTGCCGCCTCGAAGATGAGGAGCCCCGCCCGCAGCCGCGTCGGGGACTCGGGTCCCAGCCGAACATCCGAAAGAACGGAGAGCGCATCCGCCGTCCTCCCCTCGATGAGAAAGATCATCGCATGGACAATCGCCCCAACCGGGGTGGTATCCGTGAGGAACTCCGCCATGTCCCGAGCCGTGGTGAGACGTCCCGTGCGAATGGCCGCCAGCACCGTCCCGAAGACAAACAGCTCCCACCGGGGTGAGTTCTCGACCTGGGGATGGCCGAGATACGGGGCGGATATCTGGAATGCCTCCTCATAGTTCCCGGCGGATAACTGAAGAAACTGCAATGTCATCGCCACAATCGGCACGAGGCGCAGGGCAGGGGCGTCCTCGACGATCTGCGTGATTCTGGCCAGATTCTGCTCCGGACGCTCCAAGAGCCCGGGTCCCCAGATCTCATTCAGTCGCAGGAATATTCGCTGCAGGCCGGCGGCATCCTCGAGCCCGGTCTCCTCGAGCGGTGCCTGGCGCTGCTGCCCGGTCACGAGCTGTTCGCCCAGGATGCCCCCGAGTACACCGAGCGCAGTGGTCGTCCACGACACAAGCGGAGCGCTCCTGGCCATTCGCATACTCAGGCTCAACAGTGCTTTCGCCGCTTGGGTGCGCACCCGGATCAGGGCGAAGAGACCGACCGCGAAGGCCGTTTTCGCCAGAGAGTCGGGATCGGCCTCCGGGAGCAGTTCGGCGCGCCGGAGCCGGGGGACAATCCGGCTCTCAAGATCCGGCATCTGTGTCCACGCTCGCAGCAGCGTGATTGCGTACGCGGTACAGAGGAGATCCGGCAGAGCCTCTGCCTCCTCCAGGTTCGCCCCGGCCGTCATCCGCCGCCGGATCACCTCTGCAGCCTCGCCGACCCGGACACGATCGATCCCTGTCAGATCGGCCCCGAGCCTGGTGATCACCGACAGGAGCACCGTGATGGGAAACATCTGCGGATCCCGCCGGTGCCCCAGCTCATTGAGGAACTCCGCCACGTGCCCATCCCACAGCAGATCCAAGAAATGTTCGCGGCAAAACTGTTCCAGATCCTCCGGCCCACCGAACCGGGAGCGGAGCTCCAGGGCCTCTCGGTATGCGCCGTGGGTCGCCTCCCATTCGATCAGCCGATCCGCGAAAGCGGATGCATCCGGGTCCGTGTCCGGGAGAAATCGCTGGAAGGCCGCCCGGCACTCCGGAGTCCACACGAAGATCCCGCTATCCGCCCCGTCGTATTCGAGATGTCCGTACCGAGCCCCGCAGAGCCGATGGATGAACGCCGCCGCACCCGGCCACAGCTCGGTCAGGGCCCGCATCGGGGCAGAGTGGAAGGGAATGAGCACGCGGAGAAAGGCCATGAAGCCTTCGACGGTCTGCGGGGTGCCCATCAGCAGAGCCGGGCTGTCGCGATCGTGCAGGAGCAGACCTGCAGCTTGGGCAACCAAATCCTCAGTTACCTCCGAGGCGTCAGGAACCCGATGCTCCGGAAGCCCCGCATCCGCAGGGGGACTCCAGACCGCTTTGGAGGTGCTCCTGGCGGAGACCACTCTCTGCAGCCCACCCAGGCACAGCAGGGTCATGGTGGTGAGCGCCGGGTTCCCCGCGGTCGCCTCGGTGACCCGGGCCAGCACCTTCGGGCTCAGCTCCCACCCCATCCGCTCGGCCACCAGGCCGGTTTCATCAGCCGTGAAATTCAGGTCGGCATCTTCGATCAGCCGGCAGGACACCCCCTGGGTGGCGGCGAGCTGGGCCAGCTCCGCCCCATCGATCAGGGAGCAGACGATGTTGAACCCCATCCGGACCGCGGTGATGATCACGTGGTCCAGTACCGGGCACGCCTGCCATTCATATCTGGTGAGCACGATGAGGCCCGTGCTCCAGGGGGAGAGGAGCTCCGGCATCTCTGCCTCGAAGGCGAACAGATCCAGGTTGCCCCGCCGGAGCTGGTCGAGGCGGCGCTGCCCGACCTCCCCGAGCTGGCGTCCCCGAGCCAGGCGCTGCAGGACGAAGGCCAGCACCTGGCTCGGGGGCAGGGGGCGGGAGGGGAGATCGATCAGAAAGCTGGAGGCGGCTTGGGGGAGGCGCTCAAACCACTGCCGGAGCAGCCAGACCTTCCCCGTTCCGGGAAGACCGGAAAGAATCGTCAGCGGATACGTGCTCTCGATCTGGCTGAGCATCCGCTCCCGAACCGGCGTGCCACTGCGCAGGTGTTCGGGGTCGCTCCCGTTGGGACCAGCCCCCGAAGAACCTTCCACGGCGGTATCCGAAGAACCCATGGCCTCATCGTACCGGGTCGGACACCACCTGCCGTTCGGCCGCGATGCGCGCGTCATCCATCAGCCGGGACTGCAGGAGGGGCCGCAGATCCCGAACCGCAAGCTCGATGCGGGCCTGCACCTGAGGATTCAGTAACTCCCCGCCGGCGAAATCCCCGTCGCTAGCGTAGACCCCGCAGGGAGATATATGCGCCTGAAGGAATGCAAACAGCGGGCGCAGCTCATGGTCGAGCATCAGCTGGTGTCGCTCAGACCCTCCGGTAGCGGCCAGGATCACCGGGGTATCGGCCAGGGCGTACTGATCGAGCAGATCCACGAAGTGCTTGAACAGCCCCGAGTACGACCCCCGGTAGACCGGAGAGGCGGCGATCACCAGGTCGGCCCCCTCCACGGCGCGAAGGGCCTCCTCGGCCTGAGCATCCACCTCGGCCCGGTCGAGCGCTGTCGAGAGCCCCGCCCCGAGAAAGGCGACATCGAACCGGCGGGACTCGATCGGCATGCGCCGCCCCTGCTCGGCGATGATGGCGTCCACCAGGGATGCGGTCTTACTCGGGTGCCCATAGGACCCATTCAGGCCAACCACCCGGAGCGGGCGCGTCATGACCGAACCTCCTCGGCATCGGACACGCCTACCCCGGGAAGCGGGGATCCCGAGGACGCGGCATCCGGGTTTGCCCCTGCACCGAGCGCGGCGCGGACCTGCGGCAGCACCTCGGTCCCCAGTAGTTCGATAGCGTGCAGCGTCTCGCGCTGGGGCACGTTGCCGTACCCGATCTGCATGATGTAGCGCTCGTGCCTGTAGGCCTCGTGCTGGGCCAGGATCTTATCGACGATCTGCGCCGGACTGCCCACGAACAGGGCCCCCTCATCAGAGGCCATTGCCCTGTACACCTGCTCCGGTACCGCGTAGCCCTCACCGCGCTGGTGGAAGTTCTCCATCATCCCGGCCGCGAAATACGGATGCGACACGCTGATCGCACGCTGGCTGGTGTCCGCCACGAAGCCGGGTCCGTTCACGCTGACCCGCGCCTGCGCCGGGTCACGCCCCTCGGCGGCCCAGGCGCGTCGGTAGAGGTCGACAAACGGGGCGAACCCGTCGAGGCGGCCGCCCAGGATGCCGAGTGCCATCGGGAGGCCCTGCCGGGCGGCCCGCACCGCAGAGGCGGGGGTGCCACCGACCGCGACCCAAGTGGGAATGGTCCGGCCATCCACCGGTCTCGGGGCGATATCGGCGGCCTTCAGGGGGGCACGGAAGGGCCCCGACCAGGTCACCGGGTTCTCCCGCTGGATGCGGTCGAGCAGATCCAGCTTGGACTCGAAGAGGCCGTCGTAGTCGGCCAGGTTGTACCCGAAGAGCGGGAACGACTCGGTATAGGAGCCGCGGCCGACGATGAGTTCGGCGCGACCTCCGGAGAGGTTGTCGAGCACGCTGATGCGCTCGAAGACCCGCACGGGGTCGTCGGAGCTCAGCACGATCACGGCCGGGCTCAGATGGATGTGCTCGGTGCGCTCCGCCATCGCCCCGAGTAGCACCTCGGGCGCCGAGACCGCGAAGTCTCCACGGTGATGCTCGCCCAGACCGAAGACACTCAGTCCGGCCTGGTCGGCGACGGCGGCCTGCTCGATGAGCTCGCGCATGCGCTGTGCGGGGGTGCTGCGATGGCCGGTGACCGGGTCGGCGGTGAGCTCCCCGAAGTGGTAGATGCCGATTTCGAAGCTCATGCGCGGCCGTCCTTCCCCGCCGGGGCCTGCGGGCACACCGGCATCCACCGTTCGGCCCAGTCGGTCAGCTGGTCGAGGGCGGGCAGGAGTGCCTGTCCCCGGTCGGTGAGGCGATAGTGGGCATAGCCCGCCTCGACCCCCTGGCCGCGGTCGGCGAAACACCGCTCGACCAGATCCCATTCGCGCAGCTCGCCCAGTCGCCGGGCCAGGACCGCGTCAGAGATGCCCTCGACGGCGTCCCGGACGTCGACGAAGCGGGATGCGCCCCGCCCGATCGCCTGGATGACGAGGGCGTTCCAGCGTTTGCCGAGCACCCCCATCGCAGCGAGGAAGGAGGGGCAGAGCAGGTCGCGGGCGGCGGGGCCCTTCGCCTTGGTGCCGGACAGGGCAGGAGTCGTTTCGGTCATGCCCGCACCCTAGCACTACTCACATTTTGTGAGCAAATGGTGTCTGTGCTGCGCTGCGGGCAGCACCATCCGGGCACGGAGCACGCCCTCCGTCTCCAGCTGCTCCAGGAAGAGGGCCAGGGCGAGCAAATCGGCACAGCCTCCGGAGCTCAACCGACGGGCGGACGCCCAGGAGCAGAGCTCCCGAAGAGCTGCGCGCCCGGGCGCGCTCCCCGCGCCGCCCAGCTCCAGAGCCTTCCTGGCCCGCTGCTGGACACCGCGGAGCGCGAGCATCCCGCCTCGATGCACCGTGGTGGTGTCATCGGTCACAGAGAGGAGGGCGAGCAGGGCATCGAGACGCCCCGCCCGAGGAGAGACCTCGGACCGGCGCACCGCACGAAGGTACGGCATCGCCTGCGTCCAGACCTCCGGAAACCCCCGCTCGGCCTCACCCCGCACCCCGTCGAGACCGTGGATGCGCCAGGCCGCGCCGCCATGGGAGTCAGCGGCTCCGCCCTGGCCCCGCTCCCGCAGGTCCCGCTCGACGAGACCGGAGGCGATTGCGCGGGTGGTGGCCCGGAGCCCGGGCCCAGTCGGAGGTTGCCCCTCGCGCGACAGCCATCCGAGGGCCCCGAGCGTCAGCCCGAACAGGAAAATGGCCCCTCGATGCGTGTTGACGCCCCCGGTTGCGGCGAGCATGGCCCCCTCAGCCGAGATCCCGAGCCGCCGCAGCGATGGGAGCAGACCCGAGGCCGGGCCATCCCAGTCGCGGCCGATGCGGACGAACCCGGCCATCCAGGGGCCCAGGGCCACCGCACTCTCCAAGAAGGTGCGCAGGGCCATGTCGGGGTGCGTGGAATGCCCCAGAGGGTCCACCAGCCCGGGCTTAGGCCAGAGCTCGACCTCTCCGAGAAGGGCGCCCTGGGCGACCCGGGCCAGGTGATCCGGGGAGATCATCCGCACCGGCCTGTCGCGTCGAGCAGCATGCGCACGACCGCATCCACCAGGACGGGAAGCGGATGCCGGCGGCTGCGGGCGCACCCCCGGGCGGGCAGCCCGCACACAAAGCAGGTCCTCGGGCCGAGCCCCAGATCGCTGCGCGAGAGCGCACGGGGGGCGGTGCCCGCCTCCGCGGAGCACCAGACATCGGCGTCGAGCAGGCGGCCGCCCGGAGCGGATTCCTCGAGGGCGATCAGTGCCCCCTTGACCGTGGCGGCGGGGGCCGACGCGGCCCAGAACTGCTCGGGTCCGGCCGGGCCGGAGAGCTCGGCCACGGGCCGGGCTTCTCCTCCGGCCGCGCGCAGGTCCCGCTCGAGTTGTTCGCAGAGCCGGCCCAGTGCAGCCCGGGCCAAGGGACCATCCTTGACCGGCCCGGGAATGTTCAGCTTGGCCGCGACGATGGTCGTGCCCGGGCGGGTGCGGCAGAGGCGGTCCTGGATGCGGGCGCGCAGCTCACGCCTCCCGGCCACGTCGGCCACGGTCACCGAGTCTCCGGTGAGCGTGCGGAGCGGAGGGGAGCAGGCAACGCCCGCTCCCCCATCCGCCCCGCTCGACATCATGCGACGTCGTGGATGACGTCCAGGAGCGTGCCGTCCCGGTACTCCACGAGGGCGACGGTTCGCTCCCCGTGCTGGATCGGCGCCGGGATCCCCACGATCGAGAGCGCGCGGTCACGCAGCGTCGCAATGTCGGTGAGTGGCAGTCCGGCCACCCCGGTGAGACGCTCCCGCAGCTCCGGGCGGGCCGGGTTGACGGCGACACCCACCTCGGTGACGAGCACATCCACACTCGATCCGGGGGTGACAAGGGTATCGACCGCACTGGTGACCGTCGCGATCCGGCCCCGGACAAGGGGGGCCGAGATGATGGTCAGCCTGGCCGTGGCCGCGTCCTGGTGACCGCCGATGGCGCCGCGGATGACCCCGTTCGAGCCGGTCATCACGTTCACATTGAAGGAGGTGTCGATCTCAAGGGCCGAGAGCACGGCGACGTCGAGGTTCGTGACGACCGCACCGCGGTTGTGGGGATCGGCATACCAGGACGCGTCGATCTCTTGCTGCCCCTCCTCGGCGGCCATGCTCGAGGCCGATCCCTTGTCGAAGTCCTGCACGTCGAGGATCCGGTGCACGAGTCCCTCATTGAGCAGCTGCACGGTGGGGGTGGTGATGCCGCCGAGGGCGAAGGAGGCCGTGATCCCGGCATCCCGCATCGACTGCGCCAGGTAGCGGTTCACCGCGAGCGCGGCCCCGCCGGACCCGGTCTGGAACGAGAACCCGTCGTGGAACTGCTCGGAGCCGGTGATGACCGCATTCACCATGCGGGCGATCTTGAGCTCCTTCGGGTCCTTCGTGAAGCGGGTCGCCCCGGTCCCGATCTTGTCCGGGTCGCCGACACTCGGCACGGTGACGACGTAGTCGACCTCGGTCTCGTTGATGCTGGCCGGAGTGTTGGGATACTCGACCAGGTCGTCGGTGAGGAGCACCACCTGGTTTGCGTACCGGGCGTCCATCAGGGCGTAGCCGAGTGACCCGAACACGGCCTTGCCGTGGGTGCCATTGGCGTTGCCCATCTCATCACTGCTGGGGACCCCCAGGAAGGCCACATCGATGCGGATGTCGCCCTCTTCGATGGCGCGGGCGCGGCCGCCGTGCGAGCGGAAGATGACGGGCTCGCGCATGCCGCCGTGCGAGACGAACTCCCCGAGGGTGCCCCGCATGCCGCTGGAGGTGATGCGGGTGACGGTTCCGGCCCGGACCGCATCGATGACCACGTCGTTCATGACGTTGGTCAGGGAGCTGGGGGCGAGGGTAAGGTCCTGAATCCCCATGGCCATGATCTCCCGCATCACCAGGCCGAAGACATGATCGCCCTCGCGGAAGTGGTGGTGGAAGGAAATGGTCATGCCGTCCCGGAGGCCGGTGGCCACGATCGCATCGTGGATGGAGGCACACAGCTTGGAGCCGTGCTTATGCCCGATGTGCACGGTCGGTCCGGTCCAGTGCACCTCGGTATCGACGATCTCTTCGCCGGTGAAGGGCCGATGCCCGGTCTCCTTCAGCAGGGAGTCTGGGATGTTGTGCCCGATCTCGTTTTCCATATCCGTACGCTCCTGATTCAGATCGTGGCATTCGCCGCGGCAGCGAGACGCATGGTGCGCTCCGCCCGGGCCACGACAGGTTTGTCGACCATCTTTCCGTGCAGGGAGATCACACCGGACCCCTTCGCCCGGGCCTCTTCAATCGCCGCCAGCACCTGCTCGGCATGAGTGATCTCCTTGGCGGAGGGACGGTAGATCTCGTTCACGATGGGGATCTGCCGCGGGTTGATGCAGGACTTCCCATCGAAGCCGAGCTCATGGATGAGCTCCACCTCGTGCCGGAAGCCCTCTTCGTTCTCGACATCCGAGTAGACGGTGTCGAAGGCCGCGATGCCCGCGGCCCGGGCCGCATGCAAAATCATGCTGCGGGCGAAGAACAGTTCCTGCCCGTCTGGGTACCGATGGGTCTTCATGTCGGTGACATAGTCCTCGGCGCCCAGGGCGATCCCGATCAGGCGGGTGGAAGAGCGCGCGATCTCGGGGGCGTTGAGGACACCCCGGGCGCTTTCGATGGCGGCCATCATCCGGGTGCTCCCCAGAGGGATTCCGAAGTATTCCTCAGCCTCCACGATGACCTGTTCGACGTCGATGATGTCCTGCGCCGTCTCCGTCTTCGGCAGGCGGATGACATCGATACCGGCCCGGACGACGGCGAAGACATCGGCCCGTCCGAACTCGGAGTGCAGATCGTTGATCCGGCAGACCAGTTCCGCCGAACCGAAATCGACGTTCTGAAGGGCCTCGAACACCAGCATGCGTGCCGCATCCTTCTGCGGCAGAGAGACCGAATCCTCGAGGTCGAACATGATCGAGTCGGCACCGTAGATCCCGGCATCCTTGATCATGCCCGGGTTATTGCCCGGGACGAACATCATGGTGCGGCGCAGTCGTTCCGGTGCGCCAGTCTGCTGCTCAGTCATGAGCGATGACCTCCCATTTCGGATCGTGCGGTGCGTCGATGGCCCGCTGGACGGCGGCGATCATGCGGGCGCGGATCGTGCAGTCGAGGGCCCCCTTGTCGACCACCTGGACGGCCGCATCCGCGATCCCGTACTCGGCGAGCACGTCGCGAACGACCGCGGTTATCTGATCTCCGTACTCGGCGGCCACGTCGCTCTGCAACGTGACCTCCACACCCCCGTCACCGTTCGACAGGGTGATCTGGACGTCGCTCGACTCGAGCGTGCCGACCAGAACCGAATGCTCAATCTTCATGGATCTGTCTCATCTCCCGTTCACTGCTGTACTTGGATGCTGACGTTTCATTTCCCGGCCACTCACGCAGCCTCGCGGCGCCGGTCGTAGTCCTCCACACTGCGCACGACGGCATCGACCACTCCGGGTTCGAAGACGCCCGGAATGATCCGCTCGGGGCTCGGCGACGCGACCAGGGATGCGAGCCCGTCTGCGACGGCCAGCTGCAGTGTGGTGTCCACCTGCCGGATCCCCGTGCTGAGCAGGGCCTTGAAGAGCCCCGGGAACGCGAGGATGTTGTTGACCTGGTTGGGGAAGCTGGATGCACCGGTCGCCACCACTGCGGCGCCGGCTTCGAGGGCCTCGGCCGGAGCGATCTCCTGAACCGGGTTTGCGAGCGCAAAGATGATCGGCTGAGGGGCCATGGATCGCACCATGTCTCCGGTGAGCACCCCTCCGACGGAAAGACCGACGAAGGCATCCGCCCCGCGCACTGCGTCGGCCAGCCGGCCCGGCGTGTGCGAACCCAGATCCTGGGCGAGAGATCGCTGGTAGCGGTTCGCCTCCGTGGATTCTGGGGTGACGATGCCGGCCACATCCACCGGGATGATCCGACGGATGCCGGCCGCGTGCAAAAGGCGCGCAGTGGCGTATCCCGAGGCGCCGACTCCGTTGACGACGACGGTGAGCTCTTGCAGAGCCTTCCCAACCACCTGCGCAGCATTTCGCAAGGCCGCGAGCACGACGATCGCGGTTCCCTCCTGGTCATCATGGTAGACAGGAATGTCAACCCGCTGCCGCAACTTGTCTTCCACCTCGAAGCACTTCGGGGCCGCGATGTCTTCGAGGTGGATTCCCGCGAAACTGGAGGAGATTCCCGCGAGGATGGTGACCATCTCGTCAGCCGAGACCTGATCGACGGCCAGTGGAACCGCATCCACACCGGCGAGCTGCCGGTACAGGAGGGCCTTCCCCTCCACGATGGGCAGACCGGCCGGAGCCCCGACGTTCCCGAGCCCCAGCACGGCGGAGCCGTCGGTGATCACCGCGACGAGCTTGCCGCTCACCGTGTATCGCCTGGCGAGAGACGGCTTCTTGGCGATACGCAGGCTGAGCTCCGCGACACCTGGCGTGTATGCCTCCCCAAGCTCCTCGGAGGTGTGCACGGGCAGGCCCGCGGCGATCGAGAGCACTCCGGTGTGAGCCTCGTGCTCTGCGAGGATTTTTTGGGTCTTCCGGGAATCCATTCTGGGACCTTTCACTCAGTGGACGAGCAGCATGATGACCGGCACCACGATGACGAAGAACACGGTGGTGAGGGTGACCGCGCTCGTCGCGTACTTCACATCTCCGTGGTACTCATTGGCAAGGATCGGCAGCACCGCAAGGCAAGGGGTGGCCGACTGGACGATCAGAGTCTCCATCTGGAGATGCGGCAGGCTGGCGCCGAACACACCGGTGGCCACCGCCACGACCCCGAACATGACCAGCGGCGAGAACACGAACCGTCCCACGAGCGTCCAGAGCGCGTCGGTGTTCAGGGCCATCGACCGCAGCCCGAAGCTGCGCAGCATGATGCCGATGTAGATCAGAGACAGCGGGGTGACCAGCCCGCCCACGTCCGAAAGAGTGGTGGTGACGAAGGTGGGAAGAACGTGCTGCCATCCGAAGAGAAGGAACGGGATCGCCACGATGAATCCGTACAGAGGCACCGGGATCAGGTGGCGCCAGTCGAAGGAGGCCTTCGCGCCGTGAGCGACGGTGGGGTCGTCCTTTGCGATGATGAACACCCCGAGCGTCCAGATGAGCACCGTGTTCACGATGTAGTACACGAGCAGGTAGGGCACGCTTGAGTTTCCGAACAACGCCACATTCAGCGGCATCCCGATGAAGACCGTATTCCCGCCGCAGATGGCGGTGATCATCAGCCCGCGCCGTCCCCGGGGGACGCGGAGGAGCCGAACCGCCACGATGGCGATCCCGTAGGAGACGAGCATCCCCGCGACGGCGATGACGAGCTCGACCCAGAGCGAGGTGAGTTTGCCCAGGGTGAAGTTGGTGAGCATGGACATGAAGATCGAGCAGGGCAGCGCGATCCGCATGATCAGTTTCGAGAGGGATCCGCTGAACCGGTCATCGAACCAGCCGCGGCCCTGCAGCGTGTATCCGATGGCAATCATGATGACGATCGTCAGGACGCCCTGTACGGACGTCCAAATCGTTGCGAGCATATTGGCTCCTGTTCCGCTGAGAGGATGCGGATGACGTCGTTGTCGGCAAGCTCCGCTTCATTTTCAAATCTTGAAAGCGACAGTACGCTTCTGTTTTGAAAAATTGCAAATCTTTGTCTGTTTTTTTGAAATTACCTGTTGCTGCATCGCTGAGTACAGTTAGAGCCACATCAACAGACGGCAGAAGGGCGGTCAGCGTGAGCGACGAGGAATTGATCGCGCGCATCGCCCGCGACTACTACCTCAACCGGGACGCGCTCGGCGACATCGCGCGCCGCTACTCGATCAGCCGGTACAAGGTCTCGAAGTATCTGGAAGAGGGCCTCACCGAAGGGGTCGTCCAGATTCGCATCCGCGCGCAATTCGAGCGCAATGCCGGATACGAGCGGGACCTGCAGGATCGATTCGGGCTGCGGAGGGTCGCCGTGCTGCGCTACGGAGATGCCGCCCTCGCCCGTCAGGCAGACCTCCGAGACGACTACCGCGCCTTTGCCGCGCGAGAGGCGCAGCTCCTGCTGCACCACTCCCGGATCGTGGGCGTGTCCTGGGGCGACACCCTGGATGCCGTCCTCGGGGAGTTCACCTACCAGCCACGCCCGGAGATGGTGTTCACCCAGTTTGTGGGCCGGTACGGGAAATACCACTCCCTGGCCGACAGCACCCGGATGGTACAGAAGGCCGCCTCCCGCTTCGACGCGGAGTACCTCACGCTGGACTGCCCGATATACATCCTGGACGACCAGGCCCGGGCGCTGATGGCCGGTGAGCGCTTCCTCAAGCAGACCCTCGATGTCGCAGACCACATGGACACCCTCATCACCGGGATCGGGACCTTCGAGTCACTGAGCAGCGTGGATGTGTGGAACGACCAGCGCTGGCAGCTCTTCCCGGTCCCCCCCGAGCAGATCGCCGGCTTCGTCTACGGCAGGCCCTACGACACAACCGGCCATTTCCTCACCGGCGACACCGACAAGACATTCGGGGTCCCCCTGCCCCGGCTCCTGGAGGTCCCCACCCGGATCGGACTCATCGAGACCCGGCACAAGACGACGGCCGCCCTCGGCGCCCTCCGGGCCGGCGCCTTCACCCACCTCATCACCACGGAACCCGTCGCAGAGGCCATCCTGCGGCACACGGCTCTCGAAGCCTCCGGGGACTCGTCACAGGGGTGACCCGAGGCGTGACACCCTGTGGAGACCCGCGTCTCTAACGACACAGATTCTCCGTCTGCACAGCGCACCGGATGGAGCATGATCGGCGTATTTGCAGGAACAACGCCATATTCTGCGGAGAATGGGGGATTCGAACCCCCGAGGGCTTTCACCCAACCCGCTTTCCAAGCGAGCGCCATAGGCCACTAGGCGAATTCTCCATGACCGAAAAGCGGTCACGAGACAAGTATCCTACCCGAGTGCGGCCGTTCGCGCATCGCGAACCCAAATTTCCGCGACAGCCGCCGAGACGCCCCATCCAGGGCGCCACCTCTTCCCCTCGTGCCGTACACTGAGGAGTGGTTCCCATGCGACGGGATCCCGAGGAATTCCCCCAGGTCGGAAACGAAGCAAGGGTAGTCGGGCTCTTCCGGGTGCATGGGGCCATTTTTGTTTCCTCCCCCGCTTTTGCCTGCGCTCTCGCATCTCACCGCTGCCGTGTCACCGGCACCAGGTACCCTGGGGGCGTGGTTACCGCCCTCTACCGTCGCTATCGTCCCGACACGTTCGCCGACCTCATCGGCCAGGAACAGGTCACGGGCCCGCTGCGCGCGGCGCTGCGCAACAACCGGGTCAATCACGCCTACCTCTTCTCCGGGCCGCGCGGCTGCGGCAAGACCACCTCGGCGCGCATCCTCGCCCGCTGCCTGAACTGCGCCAAGGGCCCCACCGACACCCCCTGCGGCACCTGCCCCAGCTGCCGCGAACTCGCCACGGGCGGCCCCGGCTCCCTCGATGTGATCGAGATCGACGCCGCCAGCCATAACGGGGTGGATGATGCCCGCGAGCTCCGGGAGCGGGCCGTGTTCGCCCCCGCCCGCGACCGCTACAAGATCTTCATCCTCGATGAGGCCCACATGGTCACCCCGCAGGGGTTCAACGCCCTGCTGAAGCTCGTCGAAGAGCCCCCTGACCACGTGAAGTTCATCTTCGCCACCACGGAGCCAGACAAGGTCATCGGGACCATCCGCTCCCGGACGCACCACTACCCGTTCCGGCTCATCCCTGCGTCAGTCATGCTGCCCTACGTGCAGAAACTGCTCGATGCCGAGCAGGTCTCGGCCGAGCCCGGGGTGCTCCCCCTGGTGGTGCGGGCCGGAGGCGGGTCGGTGCGCGACACGCTCTCGGTGCTCGACCAGCTCATCGCCGGCAGTGAAGACTCCCTCGTGCGCTACGACACCACGATCGGCCTGCTCGGGTACACCCCGGCGAGGGTCCTTAGCGGCATGCTGAGCGCCCTCTCCCAGCACGATGCGGCGGGGCTCTTCACCGCCGTCGACTCCCTGATGCAGACAGGCCAGGACCCACGCAGCTTCGTCGAAGACTTACTCCAGCGACTGCGCGACGCCACGCTGGCCGTACTCACCGGAGACGCGGCGACCGACCTTCTCCACGGCATGAGCGCCGAAGAGATCGCCGATCTACGCGCCGACGGGCAACGGCTCGGGGTCGCCGGGCTCGACCGGGCCGCCCAGGTGGTCGACCAGACCCTCTCGACCATGGGCGGGTCGCTGAGCCCCCGCACACAGGTGGAACTCATGTGCGCGCGGCTGCTCCTGACTGCGGCGCCCGGTGAGGCCACGGGTCCGGCGAATGCTTCGCAGGCACTCGCGGCAGCACCGGCGGCCCCGGCGCTCGCTGCCCACACTCCACCTGCCGAGCCTGCCCAGCAGGTCCCCGCGTCGACATCAGCCCCCGCCCACCAGGCCCACGGTGCCGCGGCACCCTCTTCTACTGCACCCGCCGCAAACGCGGCCCCTCCCGTCACTGCCGCAGCACCTGCAACGACTCCCGTCGCCCCCACCGGCCCCCTCACTGCCGCGCAGATTACCGCCGCCTGGCCGCAGATCCTCGAGGCGGCCCAGCGGCGCAGCAGACTCGCCTGGATGGTGATCAAGGGGATCCAGGTCGACGGACTCACCGACGACATCCTCGCCCTGCGCTTCGACAACAGCCACGACGAACAGGCATTCCGGGGAGCGAGCGGCAACGAGAAGTCGGTCGAGGTACTCCGAGACTCCATTCACGAAATCCTCGGAGTACGACTGCGGTTCATCGCCCGGCTCGCCCCCGGCCGCCCAGCAGCCCCGGCACCAGCCACCGCACCGACTCCCGCACCGACTCCCGCGCCACACGCACCACACGCACCCGAGCCCCGGAACGGCCAGGTCTCCGCGCCGACGCCCACCTCAGACGCCGCGCCGAAGGCCGCCGCACCCCAGGCTCCAGCCGACCCCGGCGCATCCACTGCCCCCGGCACCTCGGATGGCGCCGCCAGCCCAACGGGCCCCGCACACCCCACGGCACCCGCACACCTCATGGAGCCCCCCGCTGAGCCAGAACCCGAGCCCTGGGCCGAAGAGGGCGCCTGGCCCGAGGAGCAGGCCGCCGCACCCCAGCCCCCTGCGAACGCCGCAACCCCGGGCACCACCCCGCAGCAGCAGGAACCGGCAGCACCCCAGGCGCCGCGCCGGCACCACCCCAAATACGGGGAGGCCGTCATCCGCGAGATCCTGAAGGCCAAGCCCGTCGAAAAGGACGACTGAGATGGCATACGACGGCCTGATACAGCAACTCATCGACGAGCTCGGCAGGCTCCCCGGCATCGGCCCCAAATCCGCGCAGCGAATCGCCTTCCACATCGTCCAAGACCCCCACTACGACCCGAAGCCGCTCGGCGACATCCTCGACCGCATCCGCGATGTGGTGCGCTTCTGCACCATCTGCGGAAACGTCACCGAGCAGGAGACCTGCGCCATCTGCCGAGACCCCCGACGCGACCACCGCACGATCTGCGTCGTCGAAGAGCCCAAAGACGTGGCCGCCATCGAACGCACCCGCGAATACCGCGGGCTCTATCACGTGCTCGGCGGAGCACTCAGCCCCATCAACGGCATCGGGCCGGAGCAGCTCCACATCCCCGCGCTGCTCAAACGCCTCTCCGACCCCAACGTCACCGAAATCATCATCGCCACCGACCCAAACGTCGAAGGGGAGGCCACCGCCACCTATCTTTCCCGGCAGCTCTCCGTCTACGACCTCACCGTCACCCGGCTCGCCTCCGGGCTCCCCGTCGGGGGCGACCTTGAGTACGCCGACGAAGTCACCCTCGGACGCGCATTCCAAGGACGCCGAAACCTCGGGACATGACCGGCCACGCCCCCGCGCAGAACCTCGTAAGATAAAACCCACTGAGCGCCCGAACGTACGGGCGCGTGCAGGAGTGAACAGTGCCACTGATCGTGCAGAAATTCGGAGGATCCTCCGTGGCCGACGCAGCCGGGCTGCGCCGCGTCGCCGAGCGCATCGTCCGGACCCAGAAAGCCGGGAACCAGGTCGTTGTCGTCGTCTCCGCCATGGGGGACACCACCGACGAACTCCTCGACCTCGCCAACCAAGTCACCACGACTCCCGTGGGGCGTGAACTCGACATGCTCCTCACCGCCGGGGAGCGGATCTCCATGGCCCTGCTCGCCCTCGCCATCGGCGAGCTCGGCGTCAAAGCCAAATCCTTCACCGGCTCGCAGGCCGGACTCATCACCGACGCCATGCACGGCAAGGCGCGCATTCTCGACGTCACCCCCAAGCGAGTCCAGGCCGCCATCACCGAAGGGGCCGTCGCCATCGTCGCCGGGTTTCAAGGCGTCAACCGCGCCACCGGGGATGTCACCACCCTCGGACGTGGGGGCTCCGATACCACCGCCGTCGCACTCGCCGCCACCATGAACGCCTACATGTGTGAGATCTACACCGATGTGGATGGGGTCTTCACCGCCGACCCACGGGTCGTCCCCGCCGCCCGCAAGCTCGACTATGTGCCCTACGAAGACATGCTCGAACTCGCCTCATCCGGGGCCAAAGTGCTCTACATCCGGGCCGTCGAGCTCGCCAGCCGCTGGCACGTGCCCCTTCACGTCCGCTCCTCGTTCAGCACACTCCCGGGCACGATCATCGCCGACCCAACACATCCCTGCATGAAGGACATCAGCATGGAAGAAGCCGTCATCACCGGTATCGCCACCGACAAGTCAGAGTCCAAGGTGACCGTCACCGGGGTTCCAGACAAGCCCGGTATGGCCGCCGACCTCTTCGAGGCCGTCGCCGACGCCGGGGTCAACATCGACATGATCGTGCAAAACGTCTCGGCCGAAAACACCCGGCTCACCGACATCTCCTTCACCGTCCCCACCGAACAGGGCCCCATCGCCGTGGCCGCTCTCCGCGACCACCGACAGCACCTCGGTTTTGACGAGGTCATCCTCGACGACGCCATCGTCAAAATGGCGCTCATCGGAGCCGGGATGCGCACCCACCCGGGAGTCACCGCACGCTTCTTCGCCGCCCTCGCCGAGGCCGGCATCAACATCGAAATGATCACCACTTCAGAGATCCGCATCTCGGTGGTCACGCGCGAAAGCGCACTCGACGCGGCCATCCGGGCCGTGCACACCGCATTCGGGCTCGACTCCGCCAACGGCGAAGCCGTCGTCTATGGAGGGACAGGAAGATGAGTAGAACCTTCAACGTCGCCGTCGTCGGAGCCACCGGGCAGGTCGGCGGCGTCATGCGCCGCCTCCTCGACGAGCGCGACTTCCCCGTGGGCGAGCTGCGCTTCCTCGCATCCGCCCACTCCGCCGGCACACAGCTCACCTGGCGCGACCGCACCATCACCGTTGAAGACGTCGAAACCGCCGACCTGGGCGGCCTCGATCTGGCCATCTTCTCGGCGGGCGGGGCGGCCTCCCGGAAATACGCCCCCAAGTTCGCCGCAGCAGGGGCAATCGTGGTGGACAATTCCTCCGCCTGGCGGATGGACCCCGACGTGCCGCTCGTCGTCAGCGAGGTCAACCCCGACGCCCTCCAGGACATCCCCAAGGGCATCGTCGCAAACCCCAACTGCACCACCATGGCCGCCATGCCAGTGCTGCGCCCCCTCCACGAGGCAGCCGGGCTGCGCCGCCTCATCGTGAGCACCTACCAGGCCGTGTCCGGAGCGGGCCGGGCCGGCGTGGAGGAACTCTACAACCAGACCCGCGCCGCAATGCAGCAAGACCCCCGCCGCCTGACTTTCGACGGCAGCGCCATCGATTTCGGCCCCACCAACAAATTCGTGCGCCCCATCGCCTTCGACGCGGTGCCCTTCGCCGGAAACCTCGTCGACGACGGCCTCGGAGAAACCGACGAGGAGCAGAAGCTCCGCAACGAGAGCCGGAAGATCCTCAGCATCCCGGACCTCCTCGTCTCCGGCCTCTGCGTGCGCGTCCCCGTCTTCACCGCCCACGGCCTCGCCGTGAACGCCGAATTCGAACGCCCCCTCTCCGTCGCCCAAGCCACCGAGATCCTCGCCGGAGCCCAGTCGGTCGAGCTCTCCGATGTCCCCACCCCGCTGCAGGCAGCCGGACGCAACCCCAGTTACGTGGGCCGCATCCGCCAAGATGAGGGCGCCCCGGAGGGACGCGGACTCGCCATGTTCATCACCAACGACAATCTCCTCAAGGGCGCCGCCCTCAACGCGGTTCAGCTCGCCGAACTCATCGCACAGCGGCTGTAGCCGAAAACAGCCAGGAGGCATCGTGAAGCGCACATCCCGACCTCGAACACACCGCGACGCGGTCCTCATCGGCGCGGGCATCATGAGCGCCACCCTTGCCACCTTCCTCTCCCGCGTCGAGCCCGGTTGGCGCATCGAGATCCTCGAACGGCTCGATCGTCCCGCCGCGGAGAGCAGCAACCCCTGGAACAACGCCGGCACCGGACACTCCGCCCTCTGCGAGCTCAACTACACCCCCCGGGGAGACGACGGCCGCATCTCCATTGACAAGGCCGTACAGGTCAACGAGCAATTCCAGCGCTCCCGGGAGTTCTGGGCCCAGCTGACGCGAGAGGGAGAGCTCACGCCCGCCGGCTTCATCCATCCCGTGCCCCACATGAGCTTTGTGCACGGCGAACTCAACACCGCGTTTCTCGAAGACCGGTGGGGCGCCCTGCACGAACACCCCCTCTTCCAGGGGATGGAATACAGCGACGACCGGGTCCAGATCAACGACTGGGCGCCCCTCCTCATGGACGGCCGCAGGGGCACCGTACCTCTCGCCGCGACACGCACCCCCTACGGGGCCGACGTGGACTTCGGAGCGCTCACCCGCCAGCTCCTCCACTCGGCCCAGTGCACCGGGGTCACCGTTTCGTATGCGCAGGAAGTCACCCACCTGACCCGACTCGACGACGGCAGCTGGGAAGTCGAGGCCCTCAGCAAGATCAACGGCGCGCACCTCCGCTACACCGCAGACTTCGTGTTCATCGGTGCTGGCGGCGGGGCGCTTCCCCTGCTGCAGGCATCGCATATACCCGAAGGGGCATACTATGGAGGCTTCCCCATCAGCGGGCAGTTCCTGCGCTGCACCAGCCCCGCCGTGGTCGCCAGGCACGACGCGAAGGTCTACGGCCTCGCCTCCGTCGGGGCGCCACCCATGTCGGTGCCCCATCTCGACACCCGGATCGTGGAGGGCACCCGCTCCCTCCTCTTCGGCCCCTACGCCGGATGGTCTCCCCGGTTCCTGCAACACGGCAGCCTCTTCGACCTCCTCGGCAGCATCCACCCCCGGAACGTGCGTCCCATGCTCACCGTCGCCCGCGATCACCGGGATCTCGTGCGCTACCTCGTGGAGCAGGTGGCGCAGACCGAAACGGCGCGGATCTCGGCTCTGCAGCAGTTCGTGCCCACCGCATCGGCCGATGAGTGGGAGCTCATCACCGCCGGCCAGCGGGTCCAGGTCATCAAACAGGTGCCCGGCCAGGGCGGCGTGCTGCAATTTGGCACCGAGCTGGTCAGCAGCTCCGATGGATCCCTCGCCGCCCTCCTCGGGGCCTCCCCAGGGGCTTCGACGGCCGTCTCCATCGTGCTCGATCTACTGGCCCGATGCTTCCCCGATCGGCAGCCCGGCTGGTCGGCCGAGCTCGACCAGCTGGTCCCCACCCGGGAGGTCTCCCTCTCCGACAACCCAGAGCTTGCACACCGCACCCTCCAGGGCACCGCCGAGGCCCTCGGACTCTGGATCTGATCAAACCGCCAGAAATAGTTAGGGTCCCCTAACATTTCGCTCGGTATGATGGCCGGATGATCCTCCTCCGCCCGTTGCTGCTCACCTGGCTGGGAGCGCTCAGCCGCTCCGCACTGTTCCTCCTCCTCGGCTGGATACTCGATGCAGCCCTCACCGACACCGGGAGCCTGCCCCTGCTCGCCACCGCCGCGGCCGGGGCGATCCTCATGGAATCGTTCGCCGCCTGGGCCCAGCAGGCCGGCTATCCCCGAGCTCAGTCGCGACTCGAACGCACCCTCCGGCGCACCCTCGTCGGCTCGCTCTTCTCAGCCACCACTCCTCCCGACGGGCGCCCCACCGGACGGCTCGTCTCGACCGCCACCGATGGGGTCGAGCACTCCGCCGCCTACCGGGCCACCTTCCTCGGGCCCATCCTCGGCGCCATCACCACCCCGTTGCTCGTGCTCGGGGTCATGGCCATCTGCATCGACTGGCGCCCGGCTTTGCTGCTACTCCCGATGATCCCGCTCATCCCGATCCTCATCGGAGGGTTCCAGCGCGCCTTCCACCGGGTCTCCTCACAGTATCGGGCCTCCTCCCGCCGGTTCTCCGCCAAATTCCTCGATGCGGTGCAGGACCTGCCCCGACCTGCGGCAGCTCGGGGCCGGCCGATGAGAAGGCCAAGTCCTCGCGGCCGAAGCAGAGAACGTCCGGGCACACGTCATGCGAATGCTGGCCGGCAACCAGCTCGTCATTCTGGTCACCGACCTCCTCTTCGCCCTCGGCATGACCACCCTCGCAACCTGGCTCGCCATCGACGGGCTCTCCAGCGGACGGCTCAGCCCCGGAGGGGCACTCAGCGTCCTGCTGCTCTCCCTGCAGCTCCTCGACCCCATCGACCACATCGGGCAGTTCTTCTACGTCGGGATGGGCGGCATCGCCGCAACCAAGGAGATCAAGGCCTTCACCGCCACCCACGGGAGCGAAGCGGCCCTGCGCGCCCTCAGCGAATACGGGGAACAGTTCGCCGGGCACTTCGTCGCCTTCCGTGCCCTCGCCCTCCTGCGCGTGCGCTTCTACGAGCGCCTTGAGCCGCAGGCCCCGGCCGCAGTCTCCGGAAAGAAAACCGGCGACCTCCTCTCCCGGGTTACCCGGGGCATCGACCGCATCGAAGTGTTCTTCGCGCACACACTCGCCCCTACCACCAGCGCCGTGCTCCTGCCTCTGGCCGCGGTGATCTGGATACTGTGCGTGGCCCCGCTGCAGCTCGCCCTCCCCGCAATCCTCATCTGGGCACTCATGGCCCTCGCGGTGCCCCGGATCGGCGCCGCGTCCTCGCTCGCCGCAGCCCGGCAGCAACGCCGCGACCGGGGAGAAATCGCCCAGCACATCACCGATTCCGCACAGGGGCTCCGGGAGGTGCTCGCCTTCGATGCGGGGCCCCAGCGCCTCGAAGCACTCGATGAGCTCGGCACCCGGGTCGCCGAGGATCAGGCCGTCTCGGGCCGGTGGAGCGCCCTCCGGCGGGGCATCAACACACTGCTCACCCTTCTCCTCCCGCTGACCACCCTCCTGATCGGGCTGCCCCTGGTCTCCCAGGACCGGCTGGGGCTCCCCATCCTTCTGGCGATCCTCGCCGTGACGCTCATCGCCACCAAGGAGGTGCTCGCCATCGAAGAGTTCTTGGCCGACCTCGACCAGGCCTTCGCTTCGGCCGCACGCGTGCGGCAGATCTTCGACCGCCCGCCGGAGACCCCGGAACCAGAGCACCCCCGCCCCGCCCCGCAGGGCCCGGTCGATGTGCGGTTCGAAGAGGTCCATTTTGCCTACCCGGCCGCAGACCCGTCCATTTCGCTGCGCCCAGAGGTACTCCACGGCATCAACCTCGAGATTCGGGCCGGGGAGACGGTTGCCCTGGTCGGGGCCTCCGGCTCCGGGAAATCCACCCTGGCAGCCCTGCTCAGCCGCGGATGGGCTGCCACCGCCGGCCACATCCGCCTCGGCGGGGTCGAGGTGCGCGAGCTGGCGGATGCCGACCTCCGAACCCTCGTCAGCGTCGTACCCCAGCGGCCCTATCTGTTTAACACGACCATTGCCCACAATCTGCGCCTGGCCCGTCTCGACGCGACCGACGACGACCTCCGGCGCGTCTGCGCGCAGGTCTCGCTGGATCGCGAAATCGAAATATTCCCCAAACGGTATGAGACGGTGGTGGGGGAACAGGGCTCTCAGCTCTCCGGAGGTCAGCGCCAGCGCCTTGCCATCGCGCGGGCCCTCCCGCGCGACACCCCCGTCCTCGTCTTCGACGAGGTCACCAGCGAGCTCGACGCCGACACCCAGCAGGAGGTCTCGGCCGCCATCGCGAGCGCCTGCCGGGGACGCACCGCGCTCATTATCGCCCACCGGGTCTCGACGGTCTCCGATGCCGACCGTATCGTGGTGATGGATGCCGGGCAGGTCGTGCAGGAGGGCCCCCTGGCCCAGCTCGCCGGACATCCCGGCCCGTTCACCCTGCTCACCGAACGCGAGGCCTCCGAATGACTCCCCCAGCGCGCACCCCCGCCGTGGTGCTCGTCAACCTCGGAACCCCCGTCGCTCCCACACCGCGGGCGGTGCGCACCTATCTGGCGGAGTTCCTGGCCGACCGCCGCGTCATCGAGCTGCACCCGGCTCTCTGGTGGCCCATCCTGCACGGCATCATCCTCCGGGTACGGCCACGCGCCTCCGCCCAGAAATATGCCAGTATCTGGACGCCGGAGGGGTCCCCGCTGCGAGTAGCCACCCGACGACTCCGAGACCACCTTGACACCCTCCTGGGCACCGACGCCACCGTACACGTGGGTATGCGCTACGGAACGCCACCTCTCACCGACGTACTCGACTCCCCCCTCTCACAGGGACGGCGGCAGGTGCTCATTGTCCCGCTCTACCCCCAGTACGCCGCCTCCTCGACCGGCAGCGTGCTCGACGCCGTCTCACGCTGGAGCCTCGCCTCCCGCGATCAGCTCGAGCTGCGCACCCTCCGCTCCTTCCCCACCCATCCCGCGTATCTGGATGCGGTGGCCGCCGGGGTCGAGGCCGGGTGGCGCCGCCACGGGCGACCCGACTTCGCGACCGGGGATCGTCTCCTACTCAGCTTCCACTCCATCCCCCAGGCCATGCACCGGGCGGGCGACCCCTACCGGAGCGAATGCTTCGCCAGCGCTGCGGGCATCCGCGAACGCCTGCAGCTCACTGAGGACGAGGCCCCGCTCACCTTCCAGTCGGTGTTCGGCCCGGCCGCCTGGCTCACCCCCGCCACCATCGACACCGTGCGCGCCCTCGGAGCCTCCGGAACCCGGCGGGTGGATGTGGTCTGCCCCGGATATCGGGCTCTTCGTAATCAAGGGTGTAGGTGGGGTCTGAAGCTGCCGGCTTCGAGCAGACTCCGTGAGATGTAGTTCGTCAGGTTCCGGAAGCCCAGGGCGGAGCCGCGGAGGTGTTCGAGGCGCCCGTTGATCGCCTCCGTGGGACCGTTGCTGGTGCCGGGCCGGTCGAAGAACGCGAGCACGTCGATGGCGCGTTGCTTCAGTGTCCGGCCGAGCTTGCGCAGTTCGACAAGTCCGGCCGGGATGCCGCTTGTGAGGGAGTCGATGAGTTGCTGCATGACGAACTTCCCGAGTCCCCGGTCAGGTTCCCGGTAGGCGGTGACCATCCGCTGATAGATGCCCCAGGTCGCCTCGACCTCGACATGCTGCTCGTCGGCGAACAGCTCCTCGAGGCGGGTCTGCTGCTTCTCGGTGAGCAGCCCGGCTCCGGTGTGGAGGGTGCGGCGGGCCTTGTAGAGCGGATCCTCCTTCCTTCCGCGGCGCCCGAATGCGTCACGCTGGACGCGGCGGCGGCACTCGTCGAGCGCGTCGCCAGCCAATCTCACGACGTGGAACGGGTCCATCACCGCGACCGCGTCGGGGAGTTCCTCTACGGCAGCGGTCTTGAACCCGGTGAACCCGTCCATCGCGACAACCTCGACACCATCGCGCCAGGCCTGGGGACGGGCGGCGAGCCAGGTCTTGAACACGCTCTTGGAACGCCCCTCGACCATGTCCAGCAACCGTGACGGTCCGGTCTTGTCCCGCACCGGGGTGAGGTCGATGATCACGGTCACGTACTTGTCGCCGCGGCGGGTGTGGCGCCAGACGTGCTCGTCGACGCCGATCACCGCGACGCCGTCGAACCGGGCTGGGTCATCGATCAGTGCCCGCTTGCCCTCGGCGAGGACCGCGGTGTTCGCCGTGTGCCAGGACACCCCCAAGCCCGCGGCTACACGCGAGACCGTGAGATGGTCGACCACGATGCCCTCCAGCGCCCACCGCATCCCGCGACGAGACAGCTTCGCTCGCGCGGGCGCCGCCGCGGTGAGGTCTTCCCGCCAGGAACGCCCGCAGCCGGAACACTTGTATCGGCGGATCCGGACCAGCAGCGTCGTCGGGCGGTGTCCGAACGGCTCGTGCGCGAGCAACCGCGTATCAGTCCCGCGAGAAAGCCCCTGGCTGCCACAACCCCGACACCACGGATCCGGCTCCGCAACCCGGCACTCGATCACCGCCCGGTCCGACTCAAGACACTGTCCCACCGCGACGAGACCGAGCTCGTCCAGTCGGCAGAACACGGTCAGATCAGGGGTCGCAAAGGTAGCGTGGAGCACGTCGAGGTCTTCCGGCAGATGGTCAGTGTGAGAACTTCCATCATCGGGAGACCTCGACCCTCACCCCCGCAACGACGCGCTCAACCACCTACCCCCTCAACTGCGAAGAGCCGCTTGGGCGAAGGCGTTGCCCCACAACAGCAGGTGGGTCATCAGCGTTTCCCCGAACACGAAGCTGGTCATCTCCGGGTTCGGCTCGTCATGCAGCAGTCGGTAGAGCGGATGGTCGAGAGCCTTCACCTTCGACCCGTCCGCGCCCTGCCGGTAAACATGCAACGGCAACCCCGCGATCGCCTCCGCCAGGATGCGCACGCACGAGTAGACGGCCGTCATCTGCATCGCGCTGCGCTCCGTCACCGGACGGCCCGACGTGGTGCCGCCGAAGAAGAAGCTATAGCACGAGCTGATCGCATGATCCTCCACAGGCCTGGTGTTGCTGCCGCGTAGCCAGTCAAGAAAACCCATAGGGACACCTCCTGCGAGTGAACGACGATGAGGATGGTTCGTTGCTTTGCACTGGCTCCCCGCTAGGCGTACACTTCAAACTGTATTGGTTCAATATTCACTGAAGTGAGCGTGAGATTGTGAACGACGCAGAACAACTTGGGGAGGCTGCTGCACTGCTCAGCGCAGCAGCTGATCCGATCCGGCTAGCCCTTCTGCAACAACTTGCTGACAAGGGCAGTTCGTGTGTCTGCGATCTTCAAACCCAGCCACCGATACCTGACAACCTGTTGAGCTACCACTTGAAGGTTCTGCGTGATTGCGGGTTGGTCATCGGTGAACGACGGGGCCGGTGGGTGGACTACTCGCTCACGCCTGACGCGATTGAGCGGCTGCACCAGGCACTGCCAAACCCTCAGACTCAAGGGGGAGAAGATAAATGAGCGAGCAATGTTGCAACGCAGGCGAGAGCAACTCTCAGCAGAAAAACATCGCAATCTCGTGCTGTTCACAACCATCCAATCGAGATGCGGCGTCGACAGACTCCGCGCAGCCTCGCGAAGATGCAGCGACTCTCACCCCGCTGGGTAGACGTCAGCCGAATGCACTACTGTGGGGCAAGCTTCTCGTTGCCGCACTTGTGTGGGTTGGCCTGTACTTTGCTAATGAGCCGTGGTGGAACTGGTTCTTCGGTTCACTCCTGGGAATGAACCTCGAGGAGCGCCTAGCGGGATCATTGCACTTCTTCTTCTATGACACGGTCAAGATCCTGCTGCTGCTGACCGGATTGATGTTTGTCATCGGAATGCTGCGCGCCAGTTTCAATATGGACAAGGCGCGCGACTTCCTCGAAGGCAAGGGCCTATTCTTTGGCTTGGTGATGGCTGTCGCCTTAGGAGTCATCACCCCATTTTGCTCCTGCTCTTCAATTCCACTGTTCATCGGGTTCGTAGCAGCCGGGATTCCGCTATCCATCACACTGACCTTCCTGATCGCATCACCACTGGTGAGCGAAACCGCTGCGATTCTTATCGGAGATCAATTCGGATGGGACATCGCTGTTGCCTATCTCATCGCAGGCTCCCTCATCGCGATCGCCATTGGCTGGGTATTGAGCCGTTTCAAGCTTGATAAATGGGTCAACCAGTCAGTATTCGACACCAAAGTCGCCAAGCTCCGAGCTGGCGGCCACGTCCCAACACTGCAAGAACGTGTCAACGCGGCTATGGGAGAAGCCAAAGACATATTCAGCAAAGTGTGGATCTGGGTCATCGTTGGCGTAGGAATCGGTGCCGCGATCCACGGCTGGATTCCCGCCGACTTCTTCGCCACATATGTGGGACCAGATAATCCACTCGGCGTGCCATTGGCAACCATATTGGGAGTCCCGCTCTACGCCAACGGCGGTGGAGTTGTTCCCATCGGAGAGGCACTCTGGGCGAAAGGCATGCCGCTCGGTACCGTCATGTCACTCATGATGGGAGCAATCGCACTGTCTATCCCCGAGGGAATCATGCTACGTCGCGTCATGAAGCCCCAGCTGCTGGCACTCTTTTTCGGAAGTGTCACTGTCGGCATCATCGTCGTCGGCTACCTCTTCAACATCATCTATGCCTAAAGGAAGTCTCATGAAACCCGTAACAATAATGTTCGCCTGCCGGCAAAACGCGGGACGCTCACAACTAGCAGCCGCGATCACCCGCGCCAAGGCCGACCCAAACATCACGGTATTGTCCGCCGGAACAGAGCCCGCTGACAAACTCCATACGGAAGTACTCACGGTTCTAAGCGAAATGGGTTTAGAACCCGACGGGAAACCGAAACGTCTAGAACCTCACGACGTGCAAGCATCTGACTGGGTGATCACCATGGGATGTGGTGAAACTTGCGCCATCTTCCCCGGAAAACACTATGAGGACTGGCCAGTTGACGACCCTTCTGGTCAACCTCTTGACGTGGTGCGTCGGATTCGCGATGACATCCAGCAGCGTGTCGACGATTTACTCAAACGCATTCATTCATAGACAACGAAAGGTGAAACAATGAACATCAAAATCCTCGGCCCCGGATGCAGGAACTGCGTCAACCTCGAGAAGCAAACCCGTAAAGCAATCGCTGATCTGAACCTCGATGCCGATATCGAGCACGTCACCGACTATGCAGACATCATGTCCTACGGCATCATGTCAACACCAGGACTGGTCATCAACGGCGAGGTCGTCGTCTCCGGACGAGTCCCTAAAGCAAACGAAATTGCCCAACTACTCACGAACCGCTAAACAGATCAGAGCACGAGTAGCCCGCGCTCGTCGTAGACGCTGCCGCTGGTGTGGTCGCCTGCGCGTCGGATGGAGCGGTCGAGTGCCATGATCGTGGCGACCACGCCGTCGATCTTCTCCGTGGACTTCTGCTTGTCGGGTTTGATGTTGCCGGCCGGGTCGGTGCGCACATGGATGTTGTCGACCATCCAGGCGAGCACCGGATGCCCGCCATGCGCCAACCTGCCCTCCAACGCCAGCTTCATCAGCTCCTTGCTTGGTGGGGACATGTCTTTGAAGCCCTGCCCGAACGGCACGACCGTGAATCCGGCATCCTCCAGGTTCTGTGACATTTGCACGGCACCCCATCGGTCGAACGCGATCTCCCGGATTCGCGGCCGACTGCCTGGAGACTCTTGAAGAGATCGACGGGCAAAACCGCGGCGCGTTCCTGGGGGCTGGGGGACAGGAATTCCACTACCTCCCCTGGACCACCGAACCGGACTGGGGCAGCGCGCTGAGCACCATCGTCCGGGAGGCACTGGCCGGCTGGATCCCGACGGACACCGCCGCCTGAGTTGACGGCGCGCCCCTCTCCGTGCCTATACTCGCCACATGAATTCGTCTCGTCTGTTTGCCGCCTGGTGGTGGCCGTCCTCTCGGCGGCACTGACCAGATCGCACACACTCGATCATCAACCCAGGCCGCCCCTCCGGCGGCCTGACGTATTTCTATGACGAAACATCCCCCGGATCGGCGGCTCCACACAGGAGCACCAACATGGACCATCCGGATCCCACCCAGCTCGCCGCGGCCCGGCGCGCAGCCGATGAGGGCTACCGGCGCTACCCCCTGAGCCGAGAGCTCTACGCGGATCAGCGCACCCCGGTGGAGCTGCTGCGCGTACTGCAGCAGCGCTCAGAGCGCTGCTTCCTGCTCGAAAGCGCCGAAGACGCCCGCACCTGGGGCCGCTACACCTTCCTGGGCTGCTCCCCCGAGCTCGAGGTGACGGCCCGCGACCAGGTCCTCACCATCCACACCCCCGGACAGCCCGATGAGACCCGCACCATCGACCATCCGGTGGCTGTGCTCCAGGAGATCCTCGAGGCGCACCGCAGTCCCCGGGTGCCCGAACTGCCTCCGTTCACCGGCGGGTTCGTGGGGCACTTCGCCTACGACTTCCTGGGCTACGCCGAGCCGACCGTGCAATTTCGCACCCCCAACCCGCACGGGCTGGGCGATCTCGATCTGATGCTCTTCCCGGACGTCATCGCCTACGACAACTTCCGCCAGCGCATCGTGCTCATCTCGAACATGGACCTCACCGCAGACCTCACCACCGCCGCCGAGAGCGCCACCGAGCGGCTGCGGCACCTCGCCGAGGCCCTCACCGCCGACCCCGCACCCCGGGCGCGCGGACGGATGCTCACCCCTCTGCGCAACGAATTCACCGAGGCGGAGTTCGGCCAGGTCGTCGAAACCGTGAAGACCCACATCCGCGAGGGCGATATCTTCCAGGCGGTCGTGAGCACCGCTCAGACCGCCCCCTTCGAGGGCAGCCTGCTCGACACCTACCGGGTGCTGCGCACCCAGAACCCCTCGCCCTACATGTTCTATATCCGGGCCCGGGACGTGGAGATCGCCGGGGCCTCTCCCGAGACCCTCGTACGGCTGGACGACGGCGTGCTGCGCACCTTTCCCCTGGCCGGTTCGCGTCCCCGCGGGGCCACCCCCGCCGAAGACGCCGCCCTCGAAGCAGAGCTCCGCGCCGATCCCAAAGAACTCTCCGAGCACAACATGCTCGTCGACCTCGGACGCAACGACCTCGGCCGGGTCAGCGACTACGGGTCCGTGAAGGTCGAAGCCCACCTACAGGTGCTGCGCTACTCCTACGTCATGCACCTCGGCTCCACCGTGTCCGGCCGACTGCGCGAGGACCTCGGCGCCCTCGACGCGCTCCAGGCCGTCCTCCCCGCCGGCACGCTCTCCGGAGCCCCCAAGGTGCGGGCCTGCCAGATCATCGACCAGGTCGAGCGCTCCCGGCGCGGCGTCTACGGCGGGGCCATCGGATACCTCGGGTTCTCGGGCTCCCTGGATACCTGCATCGCCATCCGCCTCGCCTACGTCGCCGACAGCACCGTCATCGTCCGATCCGGGGCCGGCATCGTCGCCGACTCCGACCCGGTCACCGAATATCAGGAGAGCGTCAACAAGGCCAAGGCCGTGGTCGTCGCCCTTGAGACCGCGCAGAAAGGAATCGACGATGCTCGTCTTGATCGATAACTACGACTCGTTCACCTACAACCTCGTGCAGGCCCTCGGCTCCCGGCGCCCCGACATCGTCGTGATCCGCAACGACCAGATCGACCTCCCCGGGCTCGTCGCCCTGCACCCGGACGGGCTCGTGCTCAGCCCCGGCCCCGGCCGGCCGGCGGATGCGGGCATCACCGAGGACGCCCTGCGCACCCTCGGGGGCACGCTCCCCATCCTCGGGGTGTGCCTGGGCCACCAGGCCATCTGCGAGGTCTCCGGAGGGACCGTCGGCTACGCCCGCGAACTCCGCCATGGGAAGCCGTCCGAGATCACCCTCGACACCGGCAGCGCCCTCTTCCGGGGCCTCCCGCCGGTCATCACCGGGGCCCGGTACCATTCCCTCGCCGCTCTCGAGTCCACACTTCCCGGCACCCTCGCCGTCACCGCCCGCACAGCCGACGGCGAAGTCATGGCCGTCGAACGACGGGACCAGCCCACCTACGGGGTGCAATTCCACCCCGAATCCATCATGACCCCACTCGGCCAGCGCCTCCTGGACAACTTCCTCGAGATGCTCGCCCCCGAGCCACCGGCCCACGGCGCACACGCCGAGACCCGGGCACCCACACCAGTCACCACATCCACCACACAGGAGCACGCATGATCCGCGACGCACTCACCACCCTCACCACCGGCCAAAGCCTCCCCTACGACACCGCCTACACGGTGATGGACGAGATCATGAGCGGGGCCACCACCGACGCCCAGATCGGCGCCTACCTGACCGCCCTGCGCCTGAAGGGAGAAACCATCGACGAGATCACCGCCTCGGCCGCCGCCATGCGCGCGCACTGCGTCAAGCTCCTCCACGACATGGATGTGCTTGAGATCGTCGGCACCGGCGGGGACGGCTCCAACTCGTTCAACATCTCCACCACCTCGGCGCTGGTCATCTCGGCGGCCGGGGTGCCGGTGGCCAAGCACGGCAACCGGGCCGCCTCCTCCCGCAGCGGGGCGGCGGATGTGCTGGAGGCCCTCGGCGTCGACATCACCGTGCCCCCCGAGACCAGCACCCATCTGCTCCAGGAGATCGGGCTCTGCTTCCTGTTTGCGCAGAACTACCACCTGGCCATGAAATACGTGGCCCCCGCACGCAAGCAGCTCGGTATCCGCACCGTCTTCAACATCCTGGGCCCGCTCTCGAACCCGGCCGGGGCCAACATGGAGCTCATGGGGGTCTACGACGAGTCCCTGCTCGAGCCCCTGGCCCGGGTCATGTCCAACTTGGGGGTCACCCGCGGCATGGTGGTGTTCGGCCGCGACGGGCTCGATGAGCTCTCGACCTCCTCGGAGACCGCCGTCTGCGAGATTGCGGATGGCACCCTGGAGACCTACACGGTCGCGCCCGAAGACCTCGGCCTGAAGCGCAGCAGCAAGGCCGACCTGGTCGGCGGCACCCCACAGGAGAATGCACAGATCACCCGCGAGATCCTCGCCGGGGCGGCAGGCCCCAAACGGGATGCCGTACTGCTCAACAGCGCCGCGGCCCTCAAGATCGCCGGGCGGGTGCCCACCCTCGCCGAGGGCCTCCGGATGGCCGCCGAGCAGATCGATACCGGGGCGGGCGCACGCCAGCTCGACCGCTTCATCGAGCTCAGCCACACGCTGCGCCCCGAGACCGCCGCGGAGGCGGCCCGGTGACCATCCTCGACGAGCTCGCCGCCGCCGCCCGGGAACGGGTGCGCGCCGCACAGGAGCACACCCCCGCCGAGCGGATCCTCGCCGAGGCCGAGGCCCATCCGGCCCGGCCCGGCCACCCCTTCGAGCGGGCGCTGCGCAGTCCCGGGGTCTCCCTCATCTGCGAGGTCAAACGGGCCTCTCCCAGCCGGGGAATGATCGCCGAGCACTTCGATCCCATCGCCATCGCCCGGACGTATGCGGGCGCCGGGGCCGACGCGATCTCGGTTCTCACCGAGCCCCGCTGGTTCCTCGGCTCCACCGAGCATCTGCGCGGGGTCACTGAGGCTGTCCCCACCCCGGTACTCCGGAAAGACTTCACCGTCGCTCCGGATATGATCGCCCGCGCCCGGCTCCTCGGGGCCGACGCCGTGCTGCTCATCTGCGCCATCCTCGACGACGCGCAGCTGCGCGACTTCTCCGCGCTGGCCGCCCACCTCGGGATGTCCGCACTCTTCGAGGCCCACACGGCCGAAGAAATTGACCGGGCCCTCGACTGCGGAGCCTGCATCATCGGGGTCAACAACCGCAACCTGCACGACTTCCACATCGATCGCACCGCCAGCAGCAGCCTGCGCGACCGGGTCCCCGACGAGGTGCTCTTCGTCTCCGAATCGGGGGTTCGGGGCCCCGCGGACGTCTCCGCCGCCGCCCGGATCCGCGCCGACGCCGTCCTCGTGGGCGAGACTCTCATGCGGGCCCCCGATGTGCCCGCCGCGATTGCAGCCCTCCATGCGGCCGGGGCGACTCCCGACGGAGCCACGGGTGACGCCTCCGCCCGCGAGCGCCCCGGCCCCGCGCAGGCGCCGACCGCATCCACCGACCCATCACAGAAACGGAACCAATCATGACCACATCCCTGCCACAGGCCCCGGCGAGCGCCCCGGGCCGCTTCGGCCCCTACGGGGGGCAGTACATCCCCGAGACCCTCATGACCGAGCTCCATCGGCTCGCCGCAGCCTATGAGGAGGCCCAGGCCGACCCGGGGTTCACCGACGAGCTGCACCGGCTCCTCACCGACTACGCCAACCGCCCGTCGCTGCTGTACGCGGCCGACCGCATGACCGCCGACCTCGGGGGCGCGCGTATCTACCTCAAGCGCGAAGACCTCAACCACACGGGGGCCCACAAGATCAACAACGTGCTCGGCCAGGCCCTGCTGGCCCGGCGCATGGGCAAGACCCGACTCATCGCCGAGACCGGCGCCGGCCAGCACGGGGTCGCCACCGCCACCATCGCCGCCCTGTTCGGCATGGAGTGCGAGGTGTACATGGGCGAGGAGGACACCATCCGCCAGGCCCTGAACGTGTACCGGATGGAGCTGCTGGGTGCCACCGTGCATCCGGTCACCTCCGGCACCCGCACGCTCAAGGACGCCATCAATGAGGCCATGCGCGACTGGGTCAGCCGAGTGGACGACACCGCCTACGTGATCGGCTCGGTCATGGGCCCGCATCCGTACCCCACGATGGTGCGCGACTTCCAGCGCATCATCGGAGACGAGACCCGAGCCGAGCTGCTCGAGCGCACCGGGGCGCTGCCGGACGCCGTGCTCGCCTGCGTGGGCGGCGGCAGCAATGCGATGGGCATGTTCGCGGCGTTCATCCCCGACGAGACGGTCCGTCTGATCGGCTGTGAGGCGGCCGGCCGCGGTGCCGATACTCCGCAGACCGCCGCGACCCTGGCCACCGGGCGACCTGGGGTGTTCCACGGCATGAAGTCGTACTTCTGTCAGAACGCGTACGGGCAGATCGCGCCCGTCTACTCGATCTCCGCCGGGCTCGACTACCCGGGCATCGGCCCCGAGCACGCCTGGCTGGCTGAGACCGGCCGAGCCGAGTACATGCCGGTCACCGACGACGAGGCGGTGGATGCGTTCGAATACCTGGCCCGCACCGAGGGCATCATCTGCGCCATCGAGAGCGCCCACGCGGTGGCCCAGGCACGGAGGCTCGCACCCACCATGTCCCCCGACCAGACCCTCGTGGTCTGTCTCTCCGGCCGCGGAGACAAAGACGTCGCGGCCATTGCACGCTACCGAGGGAAGGATCTCTCCGATGACTGACACCACACTGCCCATGCCCCGCCCCGGGGCCCGGATCGCGCGCGCCTTCGACCACGGCACCGCCTTCATCGGCTTCCTCACCGCTGGGGACCCGACCATCGAGGACAGCGAGCGCTTCATCCGCACCATGCTCGACGCCGGCTGCGACCTCATCGAGATCGGGATCCCTTTCTCGGATCCGATCGCCGAGGGCCCGGTCATCCAGGAAGCCGATCTGCGCTCCCTGCAGGCCGGGACCACCACAGATACCGTCATCGACATGGTGGCGCGCCTGCGGCCCGACACCGAGGCCCCCCTCGTATTCATGACCTACTACAACGTGGCGTTCGGCTATGGGCTGGAGCGTTTCTTCACCCGGTGCGAGGAGACGGGGATCGACGGCATCATCATCCCGGACCTGCCCTACGAGGAGCAGGCGGAGGCGCGCCCCATCGCGAACGCCCACGGGGTCGCCCTCCTGTCCATGGTCGCCCCCACCTCGCAGGAACGGCTGCGCGCGATCGCCGGGCAGGCTGAGGGGTTCCTGTACGTGGTGTCCTCTCTGGGCGTCACCGGAGTGAGGGACACCATCACCACCAACCTCGCACCCATCCTGCAGACCGTCCACGCAGTCACGGAGATCCCCGCGGCAGTGGGGTTCGGGATCAGCACCCCCGAGCAGGCGGCGCAGATCGGGTCCGAGGCCGACGGGGTGATCGTGGGCAGCGCCATCGTGCGCCTCATCGCCGAGCACGGGGGCGAGGCCGACGGGCCGCTGCGGGACTATGTCACCTCCATGGTCCGTGCCATCCGTCCGGTGGATGCGAAGGCCGGCTCCGATCGCAACGCGGAGTAACACTTCTCCCGGGCATTGCGGAAACCTCGTACGCTCGGTCTCGGTTCAACACTCATCCGGCGGTAGCCGCCGGAACCGGAGAAGGGAATTCCCGTGAAGGCTCACCTCATTCGCATCGCCGCGGCGGCGCTCATCGCCCCGTTGGCGCTCGGTCTCGCCGCCTGCTCCTCATCGGGCAGCAGCAGCTCCACCACCTCTGACTTCAACAAGCCGGCCAGCGCCAGCAACGTCGTCACCGTCAACGTCGGGGTCACCGACGGGTCGCAGCCACACTGGAAGACGCTGACCAAGCTCGCCGCCAAGCAGCACATCAAACTGGTGGTGAAGAACTTCACCGACTACCAGCAGCCCAACCCGGCGGTCACCGACGGGTCACTACAGGTCAATGAGTTCCAGCACCTGCTGTTCCTGGCCAACTACAACGCCAAGAGCAACGGCGACCTGGTGCCGGTCGGGGCAACCGCCGTGTATCCTCTCGGCCTCTACTCCGATAAGTACAAGAAGGTCTCGGAGTTCCCGAAGGGGGCCCAGGTGGCCATCCCGAACGATGCAACCAATGAGTCCCGGGCCCTGCTGGTGCTGCAGGGAGCCGGGCTGGTGGAGCTGAAGGACGGCGGCAACGCCTTCTCGACGCCGGAGGACATCATCGCCGACAAGTCCAAGGTCACGGTAAAGCCGGTCAACGCAAACCAGACGGCCATTTCGCTCAAGGACGTGGACGGCTCGATCATCAACCAGAACTACATCAACGATGCCGGGCTCAAGGCCACCGACGCGATCTACTCCGACGCGAAGAGCGATCTCTCGGACCCGTACATCAACATCTGGGCGGCCCGGGCGAAGGACAAGAAGAACCCGAACCTGCTGAAGCTGGTGCAGATCTACAAGAACTCGAAGAAGGTTCAGCAGGAGGTTCAGAAGACCTCCGATGGGACCGCCGTGTTCAAGTACAACACCTCGCAGGCGAAGCTGCAGAAAGTCCTCGACGGGCTGGTCACCAAGATCAAGGCCCAGGGCTGACCCGATCCATCTGTATGGTGTTGGCGGCGGGGGAGTGTCCC
>JAKVJE010000002.1 GCA_022487185.1 Microbacteriaceae bacterium | reverse complement strand
CCGGAGCGCTCAGTGAAGATGAACCGCTTCATCTTCGGGTTCCAGCGACGGGTCTGATGCCCGAAGTGGACGCCCGAGTCCAGCAGCTGACGAATGGTGACGACGGCCATGGCCGTTCTCCTGTTCTGCGCGGATGCGCCTTGTGGTTTTCCGCCCCGAAGGGCCCTGGTGCCCCGACCGGATCCCACCCCGGCAAAGAGACGGGGACCAATGGGATCTTGTCGTGCGTGGGCACGCGTAGTCGGCGGGGATACCGCCGCTACCGAACAGGATACCGCATCCTCCGCGGTGGGAGGCGTCTTCGGCGCGGACGTCCGAGCCGCTTGGACAGCGAGGAGCAGATTTTCCACCGTCGAAAAGCTGCCGGTGGCAATGCTCGGTTCTCGGATCCTCTCCACAGGTCGCGACTGCGCCGGAGAATGCTTGCATGCCCGCCTCTCACACGTCACATGCGTGCTCCCGCCCGCGGCATCGACAGGCGAGGAAGATCCGCCTGCTGGCAGGCATGCCCCTCCTCATCTCCCTCCTGATGCTCGGCACACCCGCCCCATCGCGGGCGATACCTCTCTTCGAAAGCTCACCGGCCCAGAGAGTGGCATCGGCGGAGCCAGAACAGCTGCCTCGGTGGTACTGGCCTCTCGAGGAGAACAGAGCCGTCGCCCGCGATTATGTCGCACCGGCCGACCGCTATTCGGCCGGGCACCGCGGCATCGACTTCGCCGCAGAGCCAGGAACCGAGATCCACGCGGTCGCCGAGGGGACCGTCACGTTTGCGGGGATGGTCGCTGGGCGTCCGGTTCTGACGCTGGAGCACCAGAACGGCTGGAAATCCAGCTATGAACCCGTCCACACCGATCTTCAGGCCGGAACACCGGTTCTGCCCGGGGCCGTCGTCGGAACACTGGCGGAACCGGCCGGCCACGGTCCCGGGTCTCTGCTCCACCTCGGGGCGCGCCGGGATGGGGAATACGTTTCTCCGCTCCTGCTCCTGGGTGCCCCCGGCGCGGTGCTGCTCCCGTGGGAAGCGGTTCAGGCCCGGGGATGAGCCTGCCGATACGCCGCCCTGATGCGTTCGTTGGAGAGATGTGTATAGATCTGACTGGTCGCGGCCGAGGAGTGACCCAGCAGCTCCTGCACACTGCGGAGGTCAGCGCCGCCGTCGAGGAGATGCGTGGCGGCACTGTGCCGCAGCGAATGCGGTCCCGCCGCATGTGTGCCCGGGGCAGCAGCCAGCGCCGCCCGCACCGTTGCGTAGACGCTGCGCTGATTCCAGCGGGCACCTCGAGCTCCGAGAAAGACCGCAGCCTGGGGCGTGCGCAGCAGTCGGGGGCGCCCCCGCTGAAGATACGCGACGATGGCCCGGTCCGCAGGCTCCCCAAAGGGAAGGACTCGCTGCTTCCGGCCCTTCCCCAGCACCGTGACCAGACGCTGTTCGAGATCAAGGTCGAGGAGATCCAGTCCGGTGAGCTCGCTCACCCGCATCCCCGTGGCATAGAGCAGTTCGAGGGCGGCCGAATCTCTCAGAGACAGAGGATCCCCTTCTGTGGCTTCCGCACGCAGATGGTCGAGGAGGGCCCCCATGGCCTCAGCCGGCTGGACTCGGGGAAGACGACGGGCGGTCTTGGGGACCCTCAACCGAGCCGCGGGATCTGCCGCGACACGCCCGGTTCGGGCGAGCCATGCCCCAAATGCCCGGGCGACCACCGCGTGCCGGGCAACCGTCGCCGGGGCTGCTCCCGCTCGATCCTCCTGCCACAGCCAGTTCCTCAGAACATCCAGACTGAGATCGGCGACATGACAGCGTTCTGAGGAAAGGGTCTGCGCAAGGTCCTGCAGATCCGCCCCATAGGCGCGAACCGTGTGCGGAGAATCTCCCTCGTCGACGCGGAGATGCTCCTGGAACGCACGAATGGCGTCCGCAAAATCGGTGGATGCGATATCCATACTCCCAGCATCCCACAGCACTCGAGGCTCCAGGCCGCGATCACTGAGAAGAGGCCCCGGATCTCCGCCGCATCCACTGCTCGGAGACAACCCACCCTGTGGAACGGGCGAGGACATACCCCAGGACCTGCAGCTCCGAGAGCAGAGACTGCACCCGTGCAGTCTCGACCCCGCTGCTCGTCGTGATCTCCGCAAGACTCCTGGAGACGCGCGCGGAAAGTGCATCGGCGACCCGAAGATGTTCAGCGGTGAGTACCTCGTTCTCGGAAACGCTTCCGGACGCCCCGTCCTTCCGCGACATCCCGCAGAGCTCGCAGAGATCTTCGGCACTCCGCACCAGCTCCGCCAGCCCCTCCCGGAGGAGCCGGTTCGTCCCGGCCGAACTCGCGGAGGTAATCGGCCCGGGAACCGCACCGACCGGTCTCCCGATCTGGAGTGCATGATGGGCGGTATTCAGCGCCCCTGATCTGGCACCCGCCTCAATGACGAGCGTGGCAGCAGTCGCCGAAGCTATCAGACGATTCCGAGCTAAAAAACGCCACTTCGTGGGGGTCGTCCCCGGCACCGTCTCGCTGAGCAGAAGCCCACGTCTGGTGACCTGCTCGAACAGCGCCTGGTTTCCTGCCGGATACAGTCGATCGAGCCCTCCGGCCAGGAAGGCGACAGTGGGATGTTCTGCCGCGAGCGCCCCGCGATGAGCCGCTCGGTCAATACCGTAGGCTCCGCCCGAGACGACGGTGAGCCGGTCAGAGACCGCGAACGCGAGATCGGTGGCGACCTGTACCCCGTAGGAGGTCGCGGCCCGGACCCCGACAATGGCAACGGTGGCGGGCCACTCGATGTTTGCCCCGCCACGCACCCAGAGCCCGATCGGCGCGTGATCCCCAAGGTCTCGCAGCCCCGGAGAGTATTCCGGGGCGTCGGGGCCGACAAACCGGATGTGCTGCGCGGCAGCCATATTGAGCGTCCGGCGGAGAAGATCACTCTGCATTCTGGGCCCCCACCGACGAATCGCGGCCATCGGAATCTGTTCGGTCTCGGCAGTGGCAGCCCAGACAGCATCGAGGGCCCCGATCGTTCCGTACCGTCGGATCAGAGCCCCGGCCTGCGAGTCTCCGGGTTCGACGAGAAGCGACCACCATAACCGGGCGAGCGCCTCCTCGGACTGGCACTGGACCGAGATCCAGTGCTGCGTGCGATCGAGCAGCACTCCCCTCCCCATCGTGGTCAGTGAATCTCGCCACGGAAACCGCGGCGGCCAGTGGTCCATGTGTTCCTCGTGCCGCATCAGAGCACCTCTCTCCAACTCAATGCCTGCGCAACCTGCTCCCGCCCCGGCGACGAAAGCCCCTCCAGATCTGCGACCGTCCACGACAGACGCAGCGTTCGGTCATACCCGCGCAATGACAGAATTCCCCGCTCCAGGGCAGAATCGAGCACGGTGGTAGCCGATGGTGGCAGGCGAAACCTGCCGCGAAGCTCACCCCCCGGTACCTGGGAGTTGAGCGTCCAGGGAGTCCCTTCCAACCGGTGGGACATCCGGTCCCGCGCCTCCTGAACTCGGACACGGGCGGCCTCCGTCGAGAGAGTGGGCTGCCCCGTCCGTACGGCGGCCAGGCTCGCTCGGGGGACCAGCACACGCAGATCCATTCGATCGAGCAAGGGGCCACTGAGCCTCCGTAAATAGCGTCGCCGCGCAGCCGGGGCACAGGTACAGGTACCTGCGGGGTCGAATGCCTTCCCGCACGGGCAGGGATTTGCCGCCAAGATGAGCTGGAAACGGGCGGGAAAGGCGCAGACCGTGCGGGCTCGATGAATCTCGACCCTCCCAGATTCGAGGCTCTGCCGAAGCGAGTCGAGTACCCGGGGCGAGAATTCGGGAGCCTCATCGAGGAACAGAACTCCCTCGCTCGCCAACGACATCGCCCCTGGTTGGATGTGTCCCGAGCCTCCTCCGACCAGTGCCGGAGCCGTGGCCGTTTGATGCGGTGCCTGCCACGGTGGCCGGGTGATGAGTTCATCGATGCCATGGACGAGCGAGTGCAATGCCGTCACCGACATCGAGGCCTCCGGGGTGAGATCCGGGAGCAGACCGGGAAGACGCTCAGCGAGCATCGTCTTCCCGGCACCGGGTTCACCGACGAGCAGGCAGTGATGTCCGCCCGCCGCCGCGGCGACCAGGGCCCGGACTGCGTCCGGTTGCCCGAGAACATCACAGAGGTCCCCCGGATGAGGAACCCCGGTCTGGACGGTGCGAGATGCCGCGATGGGGACTGCGTCGCGCAGGGCAAGATCGGCCCCGAGCGACACAGCGCAGGCCGTGAGATCGGTGACGCCGTGGGCCTCCAGGCCCTGGAGCATCTGAGCCTCCACGACGTTGCCCTCCGGGAGGTAGGCTTCCCGGACTCCCTGTCGGGTCGCCGCCAGCATGGCAGCCAAGGATCCTCGAACCGGCCGAAGTCTTCCGTCGAGGCTGAGCTCCCCGAAGAGCACCGGTTCGCGTGCCCGTGCCGGATCGACGATGCCCTGCGCGGCCAGCAGAGCGATCGCGATCGGAAGGTCGAAGGCACTCCCGTGTTTGGGAACGGAAGCCGGGCTCAGATTCACGATGACCCGGGAATCGGGGAACCCCAGCCCCGAGTTTTTCAGGGCCGAACGGACCCGATGCCGGGACTGGTCGAGTGCAGTATCGGCCAGTCCCACAATCGTGAACTGCGGAAGCCCCGGGGCGATATCGACCTCGATATCGACCATGGTTCCCTCGAGGCCGTTCAATGCGATTCCCCGTGTCACCCCAACCGTGTTCATGCCACACCTTCGATGTAATGCAGCACGGCACGATCTCCCCGGATAAGAATGGCAATCACATCGATCCGGAGCTGTTGAGCTCGCTCCCCGGGGTGGGCGCGAAGCCAGGCGCCGGCAAGGAGCCGCAGCCGCAACACCTTGGCCGGCGTCACCGCGGCAGCCGGACCTCCCTGACGCGTGCCGCGCCTGGTCTTGACCTCAACGAAGACCAGCCGTTTCCCCTCGCGAGCCACGAGATCGAGTTCGCCCCTGGAACATCGCCAATTGCGATCGATCGGGGTCAGTCCCCGTTCCAGAAGCGCTTGAACTGCCAGATTCTCACCGTAGCGACCGAGCTCTGCCGGAGACAGATCCCGTGGGGAGGAAGACGCAGAAGATGATGTCGAGGAAACCATGCCCCATGGTGTTCCGGCCTCCATCGATCAGATGCAGTGCACCGCGCTCATGGGGAAAGAGCGATCCGCATGGTTCGGTGGAAATGAACGGGCGCTTAGCTCTCGGACTCTCCGCCGATCTGGAGTTCCGCGGGAAGCTCCAGATCCTGATCCGCGAGCTCTTCGACATTGACATCTTTGAACGAAAGTACCCGAACTCGTTTGGCAAAGCGGTCAGATCGGTACACATCCCAAACCCAGACATCGGAGAGCTCGAGCTCGAAATAGAAATCGTTGCCGGACTCTTTCCGAGTCAGAGAAACCTCGTTGGCCAGGTAGAACCGGCGTTCGGTCTCGACCACGTACTTGAACATGTGCAGTACATCGCGATACTCGCGGTACAGGGCCAGTTCGGCCTCGCGCTCGTAATCGTCGAAATCGTCAGCATCCATGTCAGTTCCGATTCTTCCACGTTCCCGACCGCGCCGGGGCGTCGAGATGCAACCAGGTCTTCCGATGCCAGGGCGTGGGGCCATGTGCGGCGAGGGCCTGCCGATGCGCCGCCGCACCATAGCCTTTGTTCCGCTCCCATGCATACCCTGGCCAGGTCTGAGCGCCACGAACCATCAGATGGTCGCGGGAGACCTTCGCGAGCACACTCGCAGCAGAGACCGAAGCGCAGTCCCGATCGGCCTTGGGACGATGAAAGACCCGCACCCGTGCATCTTGCAACACGGGGGAAAGCCAATCTTGCGAGCCATCGAGGACGACAGCCACACGGGCCACGGCAGATGCGGGAAGCGCCAGCAGGACCGCACGAACGGCATCCACCGCCGACTGGGACAGGCACTGCACGATTCCGTCCCGGTCAATCTGATCGGGACGACGCTCCCCCACTGCCCATGCGGCGCTCCAGCTCCGCAGCTCCGGAATCAAGTCTTCCCGGCACCGCTCCGAGAGCATCTTCGAGTCCCGCAGTCCGGCAGGGAACCGCTGGACCCCCGGAAGGACTGCACATGCCCCGACGAAGACCGGCCCGGCCAGGGCTCCACGCCCCACCTCATCGCAGCCGAGGACAGCGGTCGCGCCCAGGGAAAAAAGCTCCGCCTCGAAACGGAGACTCGGATCGGCAACCGTCACCCCGCTGCCGGGACCTTTGCAAAGACGGCCGTCGGATTCGACACGAAATGGAATCGATTGAGGGGGAGCACCACAGCGAACACCGCACCGACGAGGTCTGACTCCGGCACGGCTCCATGTCCTGGAAGGGACTGATGGGCGCTCGAATCCGCTGAATTCTGCCGGTTATCCCCCATCACCCACACAGACCCTCGGGGCACTGTCCGCGAAAACAGCCGACCGTCGCTACAGGGGGAGGCCCCATCTGCGAGATAGGTCTCGTGCAGAGCAACCCCGTTGACGCGCAGAGGTCCCTCCGGGCTCCGGCAGCTCACACGGTCCCCGGGAAGACCGATGATGCGCTTGACGAGGTACTCGTTGTCGCCGGCATTGGAGACCTCGCCGGCAAGCCAATTCCCCGGATCTCGAAACACCACGATGTCTCCACGGTGATACCCAGAAACGGCAGAAGTGAGCTTATTGACGAGAATACGATCACCCACGTCGAGCGTCTGTTCCATCGAGCCGGAAGGAATAACGAACGGCTGCACGAGAAACGACGTGACCCCCCAGGAGACAACCTTCGCGAGGAAGACGATGAGAACCAGCTCAATGAGCCAGAACCACCAGCGGTGGCGCTTCGGCGCCGCCACGTCCGCGTGACGCGCCCGGCGACCGGGCACCTGTCAGCGCTTTTCGCGGATGCGCGCGGCCTTCCCCCGGAGGTCACGCAGGTAGTACAGCTTGGCGCGGCGGACATGCCCGCGGCTGACGATCTCGATGTGATCAATCACCGGAGAATGAACGGGGAAGGTGCGCTCGACACCGACCTGGAAGCTGATCTTCCGGACGGTGAACGTCTCGCGCACACCGTCTCCCTGGCGCTTGAGTACGATGCCCTGGAAGACCTGGACACGGCTCCGGCTGCCCTCGATGATGTTGACGTGCACCTTGACGGTGTCACCCACACGGAAGTCAGGAACGTCGCTACGAAGCGATGCCGCATCAACGGCGTCAAGGGTCTGCATAAGAAAATCGCTCTCTAGGTGCCGCAGGTCACCTACTCCAGGTTGAACAGTCAGCGGCCCGGGACTCCCCTACGGCAGACAAATGCCGGGCACAAAGTTCAAGTATACGCAGTGGAGGCATCGAGCCGCAATTCAATTCAGCGGGCGCGGCGCAAGAGGGACGAGAGCGCATCCAGCTGAGCCGCCCCCTGCGCCGCCGATTCGGGATGCCACTGCACCCCGAAGACCGGAAGCGACTCGTGCTCAATGGCTTCCGCGACCCCGTCGGGGGCCGCGGCCACCACGCGGAGGCCCGCCCCTGGCCTCCCCACCGCCTGGTGGTGCCCACTCGCCACCACGAGAGGCCCTCCAGAAGAAAGCGCAGACCCCAGGCGCGATCCCCCGAGGATCTGCACCTGGTGGAGACTGATCGCATTGGCCAGAGGTGCCCCGAAATTCTCATGGATCGTTCGCTCCCCCAGGTCCGGGATGAGCGTCCCGCCGAAAGCCACGTTGATGATCTGCATCCCCCGGCAGATCCCCAGTACCGGGATCCTGCGACGGGCCGCCAGTTGCACCAGGGTCATCTGCCGTCCGTCCGCCAGCGGGAGATGCGCAGACTCCCGGACATACCCCGCCCGGCCTCCGTAACGGAGGGGATCGATATCTTCGCCCCCGCCCAACACCAGTGCATCGGTGCCGTCCAGCGCCGCCCGCAAGACGGCGCGACGGGACTCCTCCGCAGGAACCCAGCGCACCATCCACCCCTGCCTGCGCAGCCGGGTCATCAGGTTCCCCGACTGTCGCGACCGGTAGGCGGCATAGTCGGGATCGAGTACCCGAGATACCGCCGCATCGACGATGGTTACGGTGGGGCGATGCCCCCTCCTCACTGACATGGTTGCTCCGGCGGGGGCGGGAGGAGATCAGGGCGCACCCTCCGGGTACGCTCAACGCTCTGTGCATGCCGCCAGGCATCGACCGCACCGTGGTCACCGCTCAGCAGTACCTCAGGAACCGACCGCCCACGCCAGATCGCCGGCTTCGTGTATGCGGGATGTTCGAGAAGACCTCGGTTATGCGATTCCTCCGTGAGGGAGTCCGGGTTTCCCAGGACCCCCGGCAGCAACCGCCCGACGGCCTCAACCATGACCAAGGCGGCGGCTTCTCCCCCAGCCAGGACATAATCCCCGATGCTCAGCTCTCGCACCGGTCCGAGGGTGCTCGCATAGTCGATGACCCGCTGGTCGATCCCCTCGAAGCGACCGCAGCACAACACCAGCCGCTCGACCGACGAAAGCTCCTGGGCGGTGTGCTGCCGGAAGACTTCTCCGGCAGGGGTCGTGAAGACAATGGTGGGACGATCCTCCCCCGCCACCTCATCGAGGGCCTGCCCCCACGGTCCGGGCGTCATGACCATGCCTGGACCGCCCCCGGCAGGAGAATCATCGACGCTGTGATGCGGGTCATGTGCCCAATCTCTGAGCTGATGCAGCCGGAGGTCAATCCGGCCCCGCTCAATCGCCCGCCCGAGCAGCGATAGCCTGAGGGGCGCAAAATACTCCGGGAAGATGGTGATGACGTCGATACGCATTGCCGCTCCTCGTGCTCAGGTTAGGCCTGGTCCGGCCCATCGCCTTCCGGCTCCGGGGCGATGTCCAGGAGTTCCGGCGGCTGAACCTCGCCACTGCCATCATCGGCCGGTTCGAACAGGCCGCCCGGAGGCGTGATGGTAAGTGTCTTCGCAGTGAGGTCCACCCCCGAGACAAAATTCTTCACCAGCGGAAGAAAGACCGAGCCATGCGAAGTCCGGATCGTGAGCAGATCCTGTGCGGGCAGATGCTCCACGCCGATGACCTGGCCCACCGCGACGCCTCGCCGCACGGCGGTGAGTCCCACAAGCTGATGGTCATACCAGGTATCCGGTTCGGCGGGAAGCTCATCCTCGGCCTGCTCAATGGTCAGGATGGCGCGAACCACAGTCTCGGCGACCGTCCGATCCGGAACTTCCTTGAAGAAGACCACCGGCTTGCCGTTGTACCAGCGGAGCTCCTTGACCGTCAGATGCTTTCCGAACCAGGGAGAGGACTCCGGGACCTGAAGATTGAGAACCGCTCCAGTCGCAAAGCGGCGGGCCGGCTCATCGGTAGAGAGCTCGATCTTGACGCCGCCTTTGAGCCCATGAGGTTTCGTGAGGCGGCCGATACGCAGCCGCATCTACGCGTCAGTATCGACGATGTTCACACGAACCCGTCGATGCTCAGACAGCGCGTTCACAACCGTTCGGAGGGCTCCTGCGGTACGCCCCCCACGGCCGATGACCCGACCGAGATCGGACGGCGCGACGCGAACCTCGATCACGTCTCCCCTCCCACCGGAGCGAGAAGAGACGGAGACCTCGTCAGGGGCGTCCACAATGCCCCTGACGAGATGTTCCACAGCGCCGTCCAACATGAACTACTCCTGCTCGGCGTCGGCCGCGGGCTCCGCAGCCTTCTTCTGAGTCGGGATGACGACGGACTTCTTGTTCTCGTCGCGCACATACTCGGGCTTGGGTTCGGGCTTCTTCAACGACCCCTCGGGCGACCCCTCACCGGTGAAGGTCGCCCAGTCGCCAGTCAGCTCCAGCAGGCGGTGTACCTGGTCACTCGGCTGCGCACCCACCGACAGCCAATACTGCACACGCTCGGAAGCGATCTCGACAAACGAAGGCTCCTGGGTCGGGGCGTAGCGGCCGACCTCCTCGATGAAGCGCCCATTGCGCTTCTTGCGAGAATCTACGACAACCACACGGTACTGCGGGGCGTGGATCTTCCCGAAGCGGGCCAAACGGATCTTGACAGACACAATTCTCCTGTTAGTTACGTACGCACCTCGGTCTGCCGAGTGGGGTCGTCGAACCGATGATGCTGAACGGTCGCATCCAGATCGCATGAGAGGGGCGAACAGATGCGGATACCAGCACACTATTCTGCCACAAAACAGAAGACTCCGGGGACACTCCAGTAGTCTCGGTCTATGGAACTCACCTTTGCCGACTCCGAATTGGGGACCGTTGGGATTGAATGGGAGCTCGGACTCGTCGACCGCCGCACGCGACGACTCGTTCCAGAGGCGCACACGCTCCTCGAGGCCGTCGCGGGCACGCCTCAGGCCCCGCACATCCACCGGGAGCTTCTCCAGAACACCGTTGAACTCGTCACCGGGGTACATCACACGATCCCCTCGGCGCTCACGCAGCTCCATGAGCTCAGCGCCCTGCTCCGCCGGGTCTCCCCGGCACATGTGGGCCTGTTCTGCGCGGGAACCCACCCCTTTGAGTCCGCTGCGGCACAGCCCTACACGCAGAATGATCGCTATCGCCGGCTGATCGATCGGACCCAGTGGTGGGGCCGTCAGATGCTGATCTACGGTGTTCACGTCCATGTCGGCGTGGACCGCCAGGACGCCGCACTGCCAATCGTCGAGCAACTCCTGCGCTACCAACCGCACCTTCAGGCGCTCTCGGCCTCCAGCCCCTGGTGGGATGGACGGCTCACCGGATACGCCTCCAACCGCTCCATGATGTTCCAGCAGCTCCCCACCGCCGGAATCCCGCCGGAGCTGCCCGATTGGGAGGCCTACGAACGTTTCGTCGCCGACGAGTTCCAGACCGGAGTCGTGGAGCACGTCAACGAGCTTCGCTACGATGTGCGTCCCTCCCCTGGGTTTGGCACCGTCGAATCGCGCATCTGCGACGGTCTCCCCACCCTGTACGAAATCGGGGCACTGGCTGCCCTCACACAGTGCCTGGTGGTCGAAACCCGACGGTCTCTCACCACCGGGACGCCGCTCACACGGCTCCCGAGATGGCACATCCAAGAAAACAAATGGCGGGCCTGCCGGTACGGCCTCGCCGCAGACATCATCACGGGGCCGGACAATTCCGAGGCCCCCGTCGTCGAAGAGATTTCCACCCTTCTCAGCCGGCTCGAGCCGCTCTCCGAGGAACTGGGATGCGCCGACGAACTCCGCCGGGTCGACACCCTGTTGCACAGCGGAGCCAGCTACCAACGGCAGCTCCACGTCGCAAGTACCCCCGGATGCGGCCCCGAGCAGGTTGTTGACTCCCTCCTGACAGAATTCGAGACGGAGCGCCCGGCTGGAATATGAGGCCCCCCCTCAGTCCTGGCGGAAGAGGCCACCCAGACCCGGGAGATCCTTCAGCGCATCCAGGTCGGGGCTCCCGCCAAAGGAAGAACCCGTAGCGGGCCCAGAATGCTGCTCCCGCAAACGCGCCTCCTGTGCGGCCCGCTTCGCCGGATTCCCGCTGCGGCCACGCTTCTGCTTCGCGGCCTTCCGAACAGATTTGCGTCCGCCGTGCCCAATCGCAGGCATCCCAGGGACCTGCGGCATTCCCCCATGCGACATCTTGCGCATCATCTTCGAAGCATCCTCAAAACGCTTCAAGAGCTGGTTGACCTTCTCGACGGTCGTCCCCGATCCCTTGGCGATTCGCAGCCGGCGAGACCCGTTGATCAGCTTTGCGTTCTGGCGCTCCGCCGGAGTCATCGACTGGATAATCGCCTCCGTCCGGGCGATCTCCCGGTCGTCGATCTGTGAGATCGCCTGACGCATCTGGCCGGCCCCGGGCATCATCTGAAGCATCTTCTGCAGGGCTCCGCTGCCCTTGATCTGCTGAAGCTGGGTGAGGAAGTCGTCCAGGGTGAACTGGTCCTTGGCGATCTTCTCTGCGGCGGCCCGAGCCTGTTCCTCATCGAAGTGCCGCTGGGCCTCCTCGATCAGAGAGAGGACATCGCCCATGTCGAGGATTCGGCGGGACATCCGGTCCGGGTGGAACACCTCGAAATCGTCGAGTCCCTCCCCCGTCGACGCATACAGAATCGGTGCGCCCGTGACCGAGACAACGGAGAGTGCCGCACCGCCCCTGGTGTCGCCGTCCAGTTTCGACAGGACAACGCCGGTCAGTCCGACTCCGTCGCGGAACGCCCGGGCCGTCGCCGCCGCATCCTGCCCGGTCATCGCATCGATGACGAAGAGAACCTCATCGGGCTGCACCGCCTCGCGGATACGCTTCGCCTGATCCATCAGCTCCGCATCGACACCCAGCCGACCCGCGGTATCGACGATTACCACGTCGTATTGCTTGGCACCGGCCTCGACGACCGCGTCGCGGGCCACCCGGACGGGATCCCCCACCCCGTTGCCGGGTTCCGGCGCAAAGACCGGAACGCCGGCCTGCTCCCCGATCACACGGAGCTGGGTGACCGCATCCGGTCGCTGCAGATCGCAGGCCGCCAGCAGCGGGGTGTGCCCTTCTGCCGCGAGCGCCCGGCCGAGCTTGCCCGCGAGCGTGGTCTTCCCGGCACCCTGGAGGCCGGCCAACAGGATCACCGTCGGCGGAACCTTCGCCAGATGCAGGCGACGGGTACTGCCGCCGAGGACCGAGACCAGCTCCTCATCGACGATCTTGACGACCTGCTGAGCGGGGTTGAGTGCCTCGCTGACCTCTTTGCCGAGGGCCCGGGTGCGGATCGCGGCGGTGAAGGCCTTCACGACCTCCAGGGCCACATCCGCATCGAGCAATGCCCGACGGATCTCCCGAACGGTGCTATCGATGTCGGCTGCGGTGAGCCGCCCCTTGCCGCGCAGATGCGCGAAGGTGGCGGTCAGGCGTTCAGAAAGTGATGAGAATGCGGGCATGGGCTCTTCCTCGACGATGTCGCTCCAAGGGTACCCGATCCCGACTAGCATGACCTGGATGTCCGACGCCCAGCAGAGAGATCCCGCCGCTCTCGGCCGGGCCGTATCCGACTGGTATCGACACCATGCCCGGGATCTGCCCTGGCGGCGCCGTGAGACGACTCCATGGGGAGTCCTCGTCAGCGAGTTCATGCTGCAGCAGACACAGGTTTCCCGAGTCCTCCCCCGCTGGGAGGAGTGGATGCGCCGCTGGCCCACCCCGGAAGCCCTCGCCAGGGAGGAACCCGCCGAGATCATTCGGGCCTGGGGCCGCCTGGGCTACCCCCGCAGAGCCCTCTGGTTACACAACTGCGCCATCCAGATCACAGAAAAATTCGACGGGAAAATTCCAGATTCACCGGAAGTGCTGCGCACCCTCCCCGGGATCGGCCCGTACACCGCAGCCGCAGTGGCGAGTTTCGCCTACCGCATAGCCGTCCCCGTAGTCGACACCAACGTGCGACGCGTCCTGGTCCGGGTCCGCGACGGCAGGGAACGCGCAGACCCCGGCCCCAGAGACCGGACTCTCCTCGAAGGCATTCTTCCGGAGCGGGGAGACGAGGCTCGCATTGTCTCCCTGGCGTTCATGGAGATCGGGGCCCTCGTGTGCACTGCCTCCGCACCGGCCTGTGGACGCTGCCCCCTGCAGAACCGCTGCCGATGGCTGGCATCCGGATCCCCAGCAGGGGAACCACATCGGCGCAAACAGCCCCGCTACGCCGGGAGCCTTCGGGAGGCCCGCGGGAGAATCCTCGGAGAACTGAGGAATGGCCCCACCACGGTCGAGGCACTGCGTACAGCATCCGACGATGCCCAGACCCGTCAGGCCCTCGAGTCGCTCCTGGCCGATGGCCTGGCCATTCGCATCGGCGGATACCTGACGCTGCCGGGGGATCGTCGCCCGCTCAGCCGACCAGATCCCGAGCGAACGCCTCCGCGTTGAAGGCGTGAAGGTCATCGATCCCCTCCCCGACACCGATCAGCTTGATCGGAATCCCCGCCTCTTCGCGGGCCGAAAGCACAAACCCGCCCTTCGCCGACCCATCCAGCTTCGTCAGGACGATCCCTGTCGCCCCAGCGTGATTGAGGAAGGCCTCGGCCTGGGCAATCCCGTTGCGGCCCGTCGTCGCATCCAGCACCAGAAGGACCTCTGCAACCGGGGCCAGCTTCTCGACGACCCTCCGGATCTTCGAGAGCTCGTCCATCAGACCGGCCTTGGTCTGGAGACGCCCAGCGGTGTCGATCAACACCACATCCGCGTTCTCTTCAATCCCGTGCGCCACCGCTTGATACGCGACTGAGGCAGGATCTTGCCCGGCCCGTTCAGGCCGAACCACCTCCGCTCCCCCTCTCTCCGCCCAGGTCGCCAGCTGCTCCACCGCGGCTGCCCGGAACGTATCCGCGGCACCGACCATCACACGTTTCCCGAGCCGGGACAAAAAGCGCGCAAATTTCCCGATGGTCGTGGTCTTCCCCACGCCGTTCACCCCGACGACGAGGACCACCGCCGGGAGCGCCCGGCCCTCCGCATCCGCAGGCCGCCGCAAATGCAGAGTTGGATCGTTCTCGGAGAGCTCCTCGGCAAGGGCATCCCGGAGCATGCTGCGGAGATCGCGCTCATCGCGAACCTGCAGGCGTTCGGCCTGCGCCCGAAGCCCCGCGACCAGGCGCTCTGATGCCTCGGCCCCCAGATCCCCCAGGATCAGGGCGTCCTCTAGCTGCTCCCACGTCTGTTCATCGATCGGGCGACTCCCGCCGAATATGCCGCGCAACGACCACTTCGCCATCATGCCTCCTCCTTGAGATCCCGGTCCGCGAGCCGCTGGCCCACCACCGCGGACACCCCATCCTTCCGCATCGACACCCCGTAGAGCGCGTCAGCGATCTCCATCGTTCGCTTCTGATGCGTAATCACGATCAGCTGCGAGCCCTCTCGAAGCTCTCCGAAGACCCCCAGCAGCCGGCCCAGGTTTGCATCGTCGAGAGCAGCCTCGACCTCGTCCATGATGTAGAACGGGCTCGGTCTCGCGATAAAGATGGCGATCAGCACCGCCAGTGCGGCCAGCGACCGCTCCCCGCCCGACAACAGTGACAGACGATCAACTTTCTTCCCCACCGGCCGGAGAACCACGTCGACCCCGGCCGACCCGTCGGAGTCGGTCAGCACCAGACGGCCGCTGCCCCCGGGAAACAGGAGTGGGAGAACCCGATCGAAGGCGGCACTCGTATCGGCGAAGGCAGATTCAAAGATGCCCTCCATACGCCCGTCGAGTTCCTCGATCAGGGTCAGGAGCTCCCGTTTCGTCTGCTCGAGATCCCGCAGTTGCCCTGTCATGTCCTCGTAGCGCCGTTCCAGGGCCGAGAACTGTTCCAGGGCGAGCGGATTGACCGAGCCCAGGCGCCGGAGCTCGCGCTCCGCACGCTTCAGCTCCGTGCGGACCGCGGACTCCTCGATGTCCTCGCCCTCGGGGAACTCCTCAAGGAGTTCGGAGGGCTCAACCGAAAGCTGAGCGCGAATCCGCTCCTCCACACCCTCACGCTCCATCTGATTCTGGTGCATCTCCAGGCGCATCGCCCCCACCGTATGCGCCGCATCCGCCTGCGTTGACACTGCCGCAGAGACCTGTTCCCGGAGGGCCGCCAGCTCCCGATCCCGGGCCGCCTGCTCCGCCTTCCTCGCCCCCAGCTCTTCCTGTGCGGTCGAGACGTCCTGCCGGATCGCCGAGAGCACAGCGGGAAGGACCCCGCCGGCACACCTGGCCTCTTCGAGCCTCCGGCGTCGAAGCGCCTCTGCCCGTTCCGCGGCTTCCCGCGCACGCTGCAGCCGGAGGACCCGTTCACGGGTCTCCACCGTCTGCTGCTGGCGTTGCGTCGCCTCCTGGCGTGCGGTCTCGGAGCGGATCCTGGACTCCATCTCCTCGGCCTGAGCGGCGCGCAGCGAGGCGACCAGAGCCTCCCGGTCGAGGTCCAGGGGAGCCGGCAGAGGAGCCTGGGCAAGCGCGTCCCGGGCCTCGGCCGCCGACTTCTCCGCCTCGACGAACTCGGCAAGCTGCTGCTGCCTGGCCTCGACCGCGCGCCGCAGCCGGACCTCCTCCTGCTCCGCGGACTGGAGCCGGGCGGCCGCCTGCGCGGCGGCCTGGGCACGCCTTGCCGATTCCGCGTCCCGGTGCCGGATCTGTTCCAGGAGCGCGGACTCGGTCTCGCGAGCCTCCCGCAGCCGCTGCTCCGCGGCAGAAAGGGCCTGGACGGCCTTCTCCCGCTGCTGCCCGGCCCGGTGAGTCTCCCGCTCTGCCGCATCCCGTGCGGCCGCCAGCTCGACACGCCCCGTCCTCGACTTCCCAGGGATGCGGATGAGCGGGCCCCGTCGGACTTCTCCTCGCGGCGTGACCAGGGTCACGGATTCAGGCGGAGCGCTCAGAGGAAGCCGCTCAACCAGAACGACATCGGCCAAGAGCCACGACACCGACGGATCGGGTGTGCAGACCTCGAGTGCCCAACGCCCCCCGTAGGGGGCCCGACCGGACGCCGGGTTGGCGGGTGCCGCCCCGTCCCGCACCACAACGCCCAGCTCCTCTGAACGGGTGCGCGCCCCTGCGAGCAGCACGGCCGCAGCATCCTCCGAATCAGCTAGGAGTGCCTCGCCCGCGGCACCAAGGGCCGCAGCGATCGCCCGTTCGTACCCGGGCTGGACGTGCAGGGCATCCGCCACAAGAGCTCCCGGGGTGCGCCCGCCCCGGGAGCCGCCGGCCCCGCCGGAGAGCGCGAGATCGAAGGCGCTGGCCCTGGAGCGGGCAGCCTCGAGCATCGAATCGGCCGCAGAACGGTCTTCCCGCGCCGCATCCCGCGTCAGCTGGGCCGTCCGCACCGCCCGACGAGCCTCCGCGACTCGCTCATCGAGGTCATCGTCCTGCCCCCCAGCAGGGGCGGGAATCTGCTCGCTCTGGGCTTGGGCACGCCGTTCCTCCGCCTGCCGCAACGCGGTCTTGGCGCCTTGGAGCTCGGCGCTCCCCCGTTCCCGCGCGGCGCGGGTGCTCTCGCACCGAGATTCCGCCCGAGAGGCCTCCAGTTCCACGGACCGGATCGCGGCCTCCCGGGCCGAGATCTGCCGGTCGGCCTCCTCGAGCTGCTGCATCAGGCTCCCCGTGCGCCGCTGAGACTGTTCCCAGTCCAGCCGGCAACGCTCCGCAACCGCCTGCGCATCTGCAGCGTCGGCCTCCGCCGCAGCGACATCCGGCATGGGCTCTGCAGATGCCTGGGCCGAGGGCTGAGCCTCCAGCAGAATGACCTGCTGTGCCGCCAGATCCCGCAGCGCCTCCGCCCGTTGAAGGGTCTGCTGCAGGGCAAACGAGATCTGTGAGGCCTCCTCGACGCGGGGATCCCTGACCCCGTGTTCGAGCCCGTGCTGCCGGGAACGAAGGGTTTCCAGCTCCTCCCGGCGGAGACGCTCCTCGGCCTCCGCCGCCTGGAGCCGATGCTGGATGTCGGCATTCTTCGACTGCAACTGGTGCACGGCACAGGACAGGAGCTGTCCCCGAGCCTGTCGAACCGAGGCCTGAATCTCCTGCGCCGCGCGGGCCGTCTCCGCCTGGGCGCCCAGGGGTTTCAGCTGCCGCCTGAGTTCCGCGGTGAGATCCCGGACGCGGGTCAGGTTGGCCTCCATCGAGTCCAGTTTGCGGAGTGTCCGTTCTTTCCTGCGACGGTGCTTCAGGATGCCTGCCGCCTCTTCGATGAACTCGCGGCGCTCCTGCGGAGAGGCGCGGAGAACATCGTCCAGGCGCCCCTGTCCGACGATGACATGCATCTCCCGGCCGAGGCCGGTGTCGCTGAGCAACTCCTGCACATCGAGGAGACGACAGGGCCTTCCGTTGATTGCGTACTCCGAGGCGCCCGACCGGAACAGGATGCGGCGGATGGAGACCTCGGTGTACTCGATGGGCAGCGCCCCATCGCTGTTGTCGATGGTCAGCATGACCTCTGCCCGTCCGAGCGGACCGCGCTGGGAAGTGCCCGCGAAAATCACGTCCTCCATGCGTCCGCCACGGAGGGTTTTCGCGCCCTGCTCCCCCATCACCCAGGCGAGGGCATCCACCACATTGGATTTTCCTGAGCCGTTCGGGCCGACAATGGCGGTGACCCCGGGCTCGAACGCGAAGGTCGTCGGCGTCGCGAACGACTTAAATCCCTTCAGGGTCAACGATTTGACGAACACGGCACCTCCTCCGAGCCGGTCGGAGCGGGCCGGCTGTGGCCTACCGTATCAAGGGAATGAAAGGCTGCGGGCTCAGCCGAGCTCCCGGTGCCCGCCGAGCGCCCGCCACGCCTGCATCGCGGCATTCATCTCGGCCTGCTTTTTACTCGGGCCCTCTCCCCGTCCCGTGGCAGGTCCGCAGACCGCTGTCGCTCGGTACACCCGGTGATGATCCGGCCCCTGGGCCTCGATCTGATACTCCGGAGCTCCGTATCCGCGTCGGGAAGCCAGCTCGATCAGCGTCGTCTTCGGATCCATCTCGGCTGCGAGCACCGCCACGTCTGGGACAAGGGGCTCGACCAAGCGCAACACCAGATCGCGCACCACATCAATGCCGGCGCTGAGGTAGGTCGCCGCAATCAGAGACTCAACGAGATCGGCCAGCAGGGAGGCCTTCTTCTGCCCGCCACTGGCCTGTTCGCCCTTCCCCAGCCGGAGCCAGGGCCCCAGATCCCTGGCATTCGCAATACGCGCCAGGGCCTGGGTACTCACCAGAGCAGCCCGTCGACGGGACAGCTCCCCCTCATCGATGTCCGGGAACCGGTGCATGAGCATGTCGCTGACCACAAAGCCGAGCACCGAATCGCCGAGAAACTCCAAGCGTTCGTTGGTGGGGATGCCACCGTTCTCATATGCGAAAGAACGGTGCGTCAGTGCTCGAGTGAGCCAGGGCTCAACAATAGGAACGCCGAGGCGCTCAGGGAGCGCCTCCGGCACGCGAACCGACCCCGGATGCTCAGGCGTCGGCAACCTTCCGGCCCTTGTACTCCTGGAAGAGCGCGGTGCCGGCCTGGTCCTCGACCACGTGGGCACGGTGCGGCAGGGAGTAGACGACCTTGCCGTTCTCGACGGTCTTGACCAGGGTCGGCGCAGCGGCCTTCCACTGTGAGCGGCGGGCGCGGGTGTTGCTCCGGGACATCTTCCGCTTCGGAACTGCCATGATGTTTCCTCATCTCTCGTTTCGTGATGCCTGCTGCGTACGGAGCGCCTCAAGCGCGGCCCATCTCGGATCCAGACGGCTCTGCGTCTCGACATCGACAATGCCGCTCGCCTCGCAGGGCCCCGCCCCATATGCCTCGCATAGTGGGCGGAACGGGAGCTTCAGTACGACCGCGTCCCTGACCGGCTGCTCAAGATCGACGCTGTCATCAAGGACGTACAGCGTCTCATCTTCGGCCTCCGGTCCGGAAGCATCTTTCCTAGAATACTCGAAAAGTTCCTGAAATTCGACTTCTTCGTCCCAGGTGAAGGGTTTGAGGCATCGTGCGCACTCCGCCTGAACCTGATACTGGAGTGACGCGGTCACCAAGATGCCGTCGTGCAGAGACTCGAGATGGGCCTCTCCGCGCAGTACCGTCCCCTCCACCACCTGAGCAATTCCAGTTCCCAAGTCCTCCCCCAGCTCGATGGCCAGGGGAACCGTGCGCTCTTCACCTGGGCGATGCAGCAGGTCACGGACGTTCAAAACGGTGTCTGAGATCACGCGGTCATCCTACCGTGACCTCCGTCGACTCGCCCGAAGCGCCGTGGCCCGCACCATCGACTCGGTGCCAAACCGCTGGGTGATCTCGTCACTCGCGACATCGGCAGCCCGCCAACGGTCTTCCTCCCCCCAGAGCACATCCCGAGCTGGTGCGTCCTCGGCCGAGACGAGGCCGGTGAAGCGCACCCCAACCAAGCGCGTGGGACGGTCCCAGCCGCATCCGATGAAGAGATCCCGAGCCGCCTCCACCAGAACCTGCGTGGTGTCGGTGGGGACGGACAATGCGTGCGATCTGCTGATCGTTTGAAAGTCCGCATCCCGGAGTTTCAACGTCACAGTGCGAGCGAGCAGTTTCTGTGCTCTGAGCGTGCGCGAGGGGCCCTCGACCAGGGCACTCAACGTGGCCAGGATCTCCCTGCTGTCAGACAGGTCCTCCGGCAGCGTGACTTCCCGCCCGATACTCCGCTCGGCCCGAACCGGGGTAACCCCGTCCGTCTGCCGCCCCCGGGCTCTCTCAGAAAGCATCCGGGCCATGGCCTCTCCAACCATCCGGACCAGCCGTGGATACCGAAGCTCTCGGACCTGCCGCACCGTCGAAACACCGTACCGGGACAGCCGATCTCGAGTGTGCTCCCCGACCCCAGACAGTGCCCCAACCGGCAGTGCATCCAGGAACCCCTGCAGTTCCGAACGGTTCACGATGAGAAGACCATCCGGTTTGCACATCCCCGAGGCCAGTTTCGCCGCGAATTTGACCGGAGCAACCCCTACGGAGGCGATCAGCCCGAGCTCCGCCCGCAGTCTCTCCCGAATGCGTTCCGCGATGGCCCCGGAGCTTCCAAACAGACCGTGTGCACCGGAGACGTCGATCCAGGCCTCATCCACGCTGACCTGTTCGACGAGCGGGCTGAACTCCGCCAGAATATGCATTACCCGGGCGGAGGCAGCCCGGTACAGGCCGTGCCGCGGGGGAAGCAGCGCCGCGCCGGGGCACATCCGTTTGGCCATTGCCACCGGCATCGCCGAGCGCACACCGAATCTGCGTGCACGGTAGTTGGCGGTCGTCACCACCGAGCGCGGGGCATCGTGGGCCACGATCACGGGGCGGTCCCGCAGCTCGGGATGGTCGAGGAGCTCCACAGACGCAAAGAAGGCGTCCATGTCGACGTGCAGGATATGTGCGGTGCCGTCATCGTGCTCGGCCGGGGTGACCCGACGATGACTCCCATCCTGCGCGCTCATGGACGCCTCCCTCCGGCCGGACCGTTCAGACCCAGCCCAGAGTAGCGCGACCTCAGTGCGTGATGACCTGACGGAGGTTCGTCCGGGCGAGGTCGATGAGCTCATCGCCACGGCCAGACAGCACGGTCCGCATCGCGAAGAGGCTGAACCCCTTCATCTGCTGCGCGGTGATCGTCGGAGGCATCGAGAGCTCCTGCCGGTCCGTACGCATATCGATGAGCGCCGGGCCGTCGAAGGCCAGCGCCTCAGCGATGGACTTCTCGACGTCCGCGGAGTCCTCGACCCGCACACCGTGGATACCGAGCGCATTCGCCAGCTGCGCGTAGTTCGGATCGTGCAGGTCAGTCCCCCACGGCACGAACCCGGCAGACTTCATTTCCAGCTCGATGAAGTCGAGGGCATCGTTGTTGTACACGAACACCTTCACCGGCAGCTTGTTCTGCACGAGGGTGATGAGCTCACCCAGCATCATGCTCAGTCCGCCGTCGCCACACATCGCGATGACCTGTCGGCCCGGGAAGGCGGCCTGAACGCCGAGGCTCTGCGTAATGGCGTTCGCCATCGACCCGTGGTTGAAGGACCCCACGAGCGAGCGCTTGCCGTTCATGGTGAGGTACCGGGCGGCCCAGACGACCGGGGAGCCGACATCCGGAAGGAACACGGCGTCGTCAGCGGCGAGCTTATCGAGAATCCGAGTCGCATACTGCGGATGGATGGGGCGTCCCGGCTTGCTAGGTGTGGCCAGCTCATCCAGACCCTTCCGGGTCTTCGCATAGTGCTCCAGGCAGCTCTTCAGATGCGAACGATCGGTCTTCTTAGTGAGCAGCGGAAGCAGTGCTGATGCAGTGTCCTTGACGGTGCCGACGAGACCAATCTCAAGCGGAGCGCGGCGGCCGAGGTTCTCGCCACGGATGTCGACCTGAATGATGTGGGCTGTCTTGGGGAAGAACTGCTGATACGGGAAATCTGTCCCGAGCATGAGCAGGGTGTCGCACTTCTCCATGGCCCGATAGCCCGAGGAGAAGCCGAGCAGACCGGTCATTCCGACGTCGAACGGGTTGTCGTACTCGACAAACGGCTTTCCACGGAAGGCGTGGACCACCGGTGCCGCGAGGGCGTCCGCGAGCGCGATGAGCTCCTTGTGCGCGCCCTCGGCGCCGGCCCCCGCGAGGATGGTGACTTTCCGGGATTCGTTGAGCAGGGAGGCGGTCCGGGCCAGCTCCTGAGTGTTCGGCACGATGACCGGGTGGGCCCGCTCGATCTTGGTGATCCGGGTGTTGGTGGCCTCAGACAGCGACACGTCGCCAGAGATGACGATGACGGCAACGCCCCGCTTCTCGACGGCGGCACGAATCGCCATCTCGAGCATCCTCGGCATCTGGTCTGCAGAGCTGACGAGCTCGCAGAAGACGCTGCATTCCCGGAAGAGATCCTGGGGGTGGGTCTCCTGGAAGTAACCGGAGCCGATCTCGGTGCTGGGAATATGTGAGGCGATCGCGAGGACGGGCACGCGAGAATGGTTCGCATCGAAGAGGCCGTTGATGAGGTGGAGGTTCCCCGGGCCGCAGCTGGCCGCGCACATCGCGAGGTCACCGGTGAGGGTGGCCTCTCCTGCGGCGGCGAAGGCGGCTGCTTCTTCGTGGCGCACATGCACCCACTGGATGCCGCCGGTGCGGCGGAGCGCATCGGTAAATCCGTTGAGTGAGTCACCCGGCAGCCCGTAGACCCGCTTGATTCCGTTCGCCTTGAGTACTGCGACGGCAGACTCTGCAACAGTTGTCATATCGCTCCTTTTCCAGAGAGTTCATGTTGGAAACCGGAGCGATTATCCCACCGCCTCACAGACAAGTCGATAGGTCTATTCTATTCAATTGGATATTACTATAAGTAAGTGGATGGGCGGTTCCTTTTATCGCCGCAGCCTCGTCAGCACCGCCGCCGGCACATAGGCCGAGGCGTCCCCGCCGAGGCCGACCAGCTGCCGCACCAGGGAACTCGACACCAGGGCATGCTCCGGACGGGGCGGGAGGAAAACCGTCTCGATCCCCGAAAGCTCGCGGTTCACCGCCGCCATCGGAAGCTCATAGTCCACATCCCGGGCACCCCTCACGCCCTTCACGAGGGCGACTGCACCATGGGCGGTGCAGTAGTCGACCAGCAGACCGCCCTCCAGGACATCCACCGCGATGTGGTCCTCCCCAGACTCCGCCAGGGCGCGACGGACCAGGTCGGCCCGTTCGTCCAACGGGAACAGGCCCGGGCCCTTGTCCGGATTCGCCACCACGACCACACGAACCGCGTCGAAAATGGCGGACGCCGCCCGGAAAACGTCCAGATGCCCCAACGTCACCGGGTCGAACGAGCCCGGGCACACTGCCAGCTTGGTCATGGGGCCAGTGTACCGACCGCCTCAGCCGCGCCGGAGATGCGCCGCCTCCGAACCGCCCAGCCGAGTCTCGACAAGGCCACGCAGTACCTGATGCGCGGCGAGTTCTGGATCCTCCCCGAGGATGTCCTCGGCAACGCTCCTGGCCCGAGCGATCGACTGCTGGTCTGAGCGCCTCCCCACCCGGAGCAGGCGAAGGGAATCGGCCCGCCCAGACTGCGTGTCGCCCAGCACATCTCCCTCTGAACGCTGCTCCAGATCCAGCTCGGCGAGGGCAAACCCATCCGTCGTCGAGGCCACCGCTTCGACCCGCTGTCTCCCGGGGGACCCCTCCGGGGCCCGAGTGACCAAGAGCGCCGTACCCGGCAGGGCGCCGCGACCGATCCTGCCCCGCAGCTGGTGGAGCTGTGAGACGCCAAACCGCTCCGCATCCATCACCACCATCAGGGTGGCCTCCGGGACGTCGACACCGACCTCGATCACCGTCGTCGCCAAGAGCACCGGCACCCGACCGGACACGAACGCGTCCATGACTACCCGCTTCTCGTCGGCGCTCATCCGCCCGTGCAACACCGCCGAGGGGAGGGCCCGAGTCTCGGGGCGGCTCTTGAGTTCCCGCGCCGTGGCCTCGACGCTGGCGCGCTCCTGATCGGCTCCGGCATCGATCGTCCCGCACACGATGAACACCCGGTGCCCGGCCCGGGCCTCCTCAGCGATGCGGGACCAGACCCGGGCATACCAATCCGGGCGTTCCTCCGCCGGAACCACGAACGTCTGTACCGGGGAGCGGCCCCCGGGAAGTCCGTGCAATGTCGAGATATCCAGATCGCCGAACACCGTCATCGCCAGGGTGCGCGGGATGGGGGTGGCAGTCATCAGCAGCATGTGCGGAACCCTGCCGCTTCCCTCTCGGAGCTGTTCACGCTGCTGGACCCCGAATCGGTGCTGCTCGTCGATGACGACCAACCCCAGATCGTCGAATTGCGTGGCCTCATTCAGCAGCGCATGAGTGCCCACCACGATTTTGGAGCGCCCTGAGACGACCTTCAAGAGGGCACTGCGCCGTTCCGTCGCCCCCATCGACCCCGTGATCAACGTGGGGGCCACCGCCTGGAGGAGCTCAGGTCCCAGCTGCGCCGAGATCGAGTGCAAATGCTGTACCGCGAGCACCTCGGTCGGGACCAGCAGCGCGGACTGACCGCCCGTCTCCGCCACCTGCAGCATCGCCCGGAGGGCCACCAGTGTCTTCCCTGCGCCGACATCCCCCTGCAGCAGGCGATTCATCGGCACGGCCCGCACGAGGTCTTCGGAGATTTCATCCCCGACCTCCCGCTGCCCGGGCGTCAACTCGAACGGGCAGTGTGCGTCGAACTGGGCCAGGAACCCGTCGCCCCCGCCCGGGCGGGGGCGGGCCTGCGTCTGTCGGAGCCGGGCCCGGGTGCGCAGCAGACTGGTCTGTAAGATCAACGCCTCCTGAAAGGCCAGTGTCGCACGGGCCAGCTCCGCCTGTGCCCGCGACGACGGACGGTGGATGCCCCGGTACGCTTCCAGCGTGGAGAGGACTCCCGCCGCCGCACGCTGTTCTGGCGAGAGCGCATCGGGAACGTCTTCAGCCGTCAGCTCATCGAGCAGGATCCCGATCGAACGGGCAATGCGCCAGCTGGGGACCCCGGTCTTCGCCGGGTACACCGGGAGCAAAGCGTTCGCCCACCGTGCCGGATCGGGATCGTCTCCCTCCGCGTCGAACAGTTCGTAGTCGGGGTGGGAGAGCTGTAACCGCCCCCGGTACTCCTGCACCCGGCCGGAGAACATCCCGCGCGCCCCGGGGACCAGAGCCGACGCCCGCCAGCTCTGGTTGAAGAAGGTCAGCAGGAGCTCTCCGTGCGTATCCCCGATGCGCACCTCCAAGAGGCTGCCCCGCCGAGCCCGCATAGGGCGTCCAATGGCTTCAACGACCTCGGCGACCAGGGTCACCTGTTCTCCCGCCTGCAGGTGATCGATGGGGGTGAGCTCGCCCCTGGTCACGTACCGTCGGGGGACGTACTCCAGCAGATCCTGAACGGTATGAAGATCGAGGGCACGGCCGAGCGCCGAGGCCGTCTTCTCTCCCAGTCGAGAAGAAAGAGGATCCCCGAGAACACTCACCCCTCCATTGTCGGCCCTGCCCCGGACGAATGCATCCCCCGCCGCCGGGATCACGGGGTGGGACAATACTGAGGTGACCCGAATCATCTCGGGGGCTGCAGGCTCCCTCCCCCTGGCGACCCCAGCCCACGGCACCCGGCCCACCAGCGACCGGGTTCGGGAGGCCCTGTTCTCCTCGCTGGAGGCTGAGGGCCTCCTGTCCGGAGCACACGTCGCGGACCTCTATGCGGGATCGGGAGCGCTCGGACTCGAGGCACTGTCACGAGGAGCGCACAGCGCGGTTCTCGTCGAATCCTCACGGAGCGCTGCCCAGATCTGTCGCCGGAATGCCGCGGCGGTGGCGGATGCCATCGCAGGACCTCGGGCCACTGTGGCAGCCATCCCCGTCCGGCGGTGGCTCGGGCAGTCCAGCGGAACCTTTGATCTCGTCTTTCTCGATCCGCCGTATGCGCTCGCCGAAACAGAACTCGCGGCAGATCTTCGCGCTCTTCCCCGGCTGCTGAGCTCAGAGGCGAGCGTCGTCGTAGAGCGTTCGTCCCGCTCCCCCGAGCCAGAGCTACCCGAGTCCCTGACTCTGCGCCGCTCCAAACGCTACGGAGAAACGGTGCTCTGGATCCTCGAGCGGACCGGGGCCGCCGAGCCCCGGAGAACAGCCGGGAGCGAAGATTAGCGCCCCTGCGCCTGCTCGAGCAGGTCGGTAATCAGTTCGGTGTAGTCCAGCCCGGATTTCTCCCAGCAGATCGGGAAGATGGAGATCGGGGTAAATCCGGGCAGTGTGTTGATCTCGTTGATTGTCGCCACGTCGCCGTCGAGAAACATATCGACGCGCGCCAGCCCGGCGCAGTCCAGCGCCACGAACGTCGCTCTGGCTGCCTGCTGCAGGGCCGCGAGCTGCGTCGGCGTCACATCCGCCGGGCAGATCGTCGTGGCCTGTTCCGCCGATAGATATTTCGAACGGTAGTCGTAGAAGCCCCCGGACGACACGACGATCTCGCCAGCCACCGAGGAAACCCGCGGCTCCTCCCCAGTTCGGGGGCCCAGCACGGCGATCTCGACCTCCCGGCCGCGGAGCTCGTGCTCGATCAAGATCTTGGAGTCCTCCGCAAAAGCGAGTTCCACCGCACGCTCGAGTTCGTCCGGACCCTCGGCACGACTCACGCCCACGCTGGAGCCTGCGCGAGCCGGTTTGACGAAGACCGGATAGCCGAGGTCAGCAGCGATGCGGGGGGCATCCGCCCGGTCCGCACGCCGCACCGCGGCCCACCGTCCGACCTCAAGCCCGGCGGCATCCAGAATCCGTTTGGTGAACTCCTTGTCCATTCCGGCAGCCGAGGCCAGGACTCCATTCCCCACATACGGCACACCCGAAAGCTCGAAGAGTCCCTGGATGGTCCCATCCTCGCCCCACCGCCCATGAAGCACTGGAAAGACGATATCGATCTCGGCGACATCTCGGACGCGGCCGTCTTCCAGAACCCGGAGCATGCGATCGCCGACGCGGCTGGGCCAGAGAACCTCCGGTCCCTCCCCCGTAATCGTCGGCATGTGGTGGGGATCCATCGCATACTGTGACGGGTCATCGGGCACAAGTTGCATCCGGCCGTCTTTCCGGATTCCCACCGGAATCACCCGGTACCGGGTGCGGTCGATGGCGGAGAGCACCGCACCCCCGGACACACAGCTGATCTCGTGTTCGCTCGATCGTCCGCCAAACACCACCGCAACAGTCTGCATGGAAGCCCCCTTCGGCTCAGCCCAGCTCGCTCACCGGTGAATCCACCTCACTGGTCAGATGCGGAGCGATATCTCGTGGATCCATGGTACCGGCGAGGACCTCGGAGACCTGCGTCACAATCGGCATGGCGATGCCGTGCACTCGAGCCAGTTCCAGGACAGGGGCCACTGAGCTCAGCCCCTCGGCCGTCTGCTGCATCCGGTCGATGACCTCTGAGAGCGGTTTCCCCTCACCGAGGAGCCGCCCGGCAGTGTGATTCCGGGAGAGGGGCGACTCGCAGGTGGCGATCAGGTCCCCCAGGCCGGCCAGCCCTGCCATCGTGGTGGGTTTTGCCCCGAATTGCACCGCGAACCGGGTGATCTCCGCAAGCCCTCTCGTGATAATCGAGGCCTTCGTGTTTTCCCCGTACCCCACACCCGCAACGATCCCTACGGCCACAGCGACGAGATTCTTCAAGGTTCCGCCGAATTCGGTTCCCACCAGGTCGGTGTTCGTGAACGCGCTGAAATACGAGTTGGTCGCGACAGCGGCAATCTCAGAGGCCACCGCCTCCGTGGTGGCGGCCACCGCAGCGGCGCTGGGCTGTTCCTGCGCGATCTCGAGGGCGATATTCGGGCCGCTCAGAGAGGCAATCTGGTCCTCCGGCCAGTCGAGTGCCTCATGGATCACCTCACTCATGCGCAGACGGGTGCCCTTTTCCAGTCCCTTCGAAAGACTGATCAGTACGGCCTGTTCATCGAACAGCCCGCTCATGGCCCCCAGCTGCGCGCGGAGCTTCTGAGCGGGGATGGCGAGGAACACGAGACGGACATCGCGGAGAGCAGAGGCCACATCCAGGTCGGCCGTCAGATTCTCCGGGAGCCAGATCTCGGGAAGGTAATCCCCATTCCGATGCTCGTAGTTGATCTCATCGACGACCTTCCGCCGACGCGCCCAGATTGTGACATCGTTGCCGCCATCGGCGAGACACTTCGCGAACGCCGTCCCCCAGGACCCGGCGCCCACCACGGCGACACTCACGAGTTGCCCTCCCCGTCCGAGGAACTCCCGTGCCGCGGTGACCAGAGGCCCCGGGGCGGCTTGGGCCCCCGCAGCTGTTCCAGGAGCGACGTGATCTGAAGCATGATGCGATCCGTCGCCCCGCGAACCCCGTCCTCACGTACCCAGTCACGAACAGTGGATGCGGGAATCGGGTTCCCGGCCTGAACGTGGAACTGCTTGCGCGGCACCAGGTGCAGGCGCTTGGCGTATCTGGGCAAAATATCCTGCCCGCCCCACTGCGCGAGCGGGATCAGCGGGGCTCCGGTCTCCAGGCAGAGCCGGACCATCCCCGGGTGGCCGCGCATCGGCCAGAGGTCCGGGTCACGCGTCAGGGTTCCCTCCGGGTAGATCACCACACCGGTCCCCCGCGCGATCCAGTCCTGGGCCTCCTGAAGGGAATGCCCGCCCCCGGAGGCTCGATCGACCGGGATCAGCTGCAACCCGTGCAGGAAACGCCCGAGGATCGGAGCCTCGAAAAGCTGCTGTTTCGCCAGGAACCGGAACATCCGCCCCTGCCGCCACAGGAATCGGGCCATCAGCACAGGATCGATCTTGCTCACATGGTTCACGACGAAGATCGCCGGCCCCTGTTTTGGGATCCGAGCGGCATCACGGTAGTCCTGGCCTGCGATGAGATCTAGGATCGGGAGCGCCCACGAGGTGACGAACCGAGCAAATCCCGGCCGCTCCAGCGAACCACGTCCGGTCACGCGCGGACCTCGGCAGCGTCATCGTCGAAGTCGGCGCCGAGCGCATCCAGCTTCTCGGTGAAGCGTTCATATCCGCGGCTGATGATGCCGACGTTGCGCACGGTGGAATGCCCCTGTGCGCTCAGTGCGGCCACCACATGGGAGAACCCGCCACGGAGGTCGGGGACCACGATGTCTGCACCGTGGAGACCGGTCGGCCCCGCAATCACCGCGGAGTGGAAGAAGTTGCGCTCGCCGAAACGGCAGTGCACGCTCCCCAGGCATTCGCGATACAGCTGGATGTTGGCCCCCATCTGTACCAGGGCCTCCGTGAACTTGAAACGGTTCTCATAGACCGTTTCGTGCACAACCGACATCCCGTGGGCCTTCGTCAGGGCGACGACGAGCGGCTGCTGCCAATCAGTCATGAATCCCGGGTGGACGTCGGTCTCGATTGCCACCGAGTGCAGCTCGGAATCGGCCTGGTAGAAGCGGATGCCATCCTCCATGACCTCGAACCCGCCCCCGACCTTGCGGAAGACGTTCAGGAAGGCCATCATGTCCTCCTGCTTTGCCCCGCCTACCGTGATGTCCCCCTCGGTGGCAAGGGCCGCGGAGGCCCAGGAGGCCGCCTCGTTGCGGTCACAGATCGCACGGTGGACGTAGCCCTTGAGCTCCTGAACGCCCTCCACCCGGATGACCCGATCGGCCTGAACCGTGATCACGGCACCCATCTTCTGCAGGATGGCGACCAGATCTATGATCTCGGGCTCGACGGCCGCACCCTTCAGCACGGTGATGCCCTCGGCCAGGGTCGAGGTCAGCAGCACCTGTTCGGTAGCGCCAACACTCGGATAGGGGAGCTCAATCTTGGCCCCGTGGAGCCCATCCGGGGCCGTCATCCGGATACCCTCGGGAAGCTTTTCGACCTTCGCCCCGAAACTGCGCAACACCGCCAGGTGGTAGTCGATGGGTCGGGATCCGATCTTGCAGCCGCCGAGGTCCGGGATCAGGGCCTCCCCCAGCCGGTGGAGCAGCGGTCCGCAGAAAAGGATGGGAATACGGGAATCGCCTGCATAGGCGTTGATCTCGGCCATGTGGGCTTGCTCCACCGCACGCGGGTCCAGTACCAGATCATCGAGGTGCTCCCCATGGGAAATCTTCACCCCATGCAGATCCAGCAGCCCGGCAACCACCCGGACGTCACTGATGTCGGGGACATTGCGGAGGACACTCGGAGTGGTTCCCAGCAGCGAGGCCACCATGGCCTTGGTGACGAGGTTCTTGGCGCCCTTGATATCGATGCGCCCGTTGAGCGGCTTGCCGCCATTGATGTGCATGACACTGGCATGCACTGGCGCGCTCTGAAACGGCTGGGCCCCAACCGGGATCGTCTCGGTCATTTTGCTCCTCCATCCCGCCGCTCCGATAGCGGTTGCTGCCGATCGACGATACTACGCCGGCGCTGCATCTTCAGGGAGACCACGCTCGCGAGCGTCGCCAGGAGCATTGCCGCCACGATAAAGATCAGGGAGGCGACCGTGCCGATCTCAGGTGCCCAGGAGACGCCCTGCCCACCGTTGATAAAGGGCACCTCATTGGTATGAAGCGCATGCGTGAACAGTTTGACCCCAATGAACGCCAGGATCGCTGCGATCCCGTACTTCAGGTATGGAAGCTTCTGCACCAGCCCTCCGAGCAGGAAATAGAGCTGACGTAAGCCCATCAGGGCAAAGACGTTTGCTGCGAGCACCAGGAAAGCGCTCTGCGTGATCCCGAAGATTGCCGGAATGGAGTCCAGCGCGAAGAGCAGATCCGTACCTCCCAGGGCCAAGAGCACTCCCAGCAGAGGTGTCCAGCGCCGCTCGCCCTCCACGGTTACCCGAAACTGCATTCCTGAGAAAGAGTCCGTGAGATTCAGCCGCTTCTGGAGAATCCGTTCCAGGGCCCCGGGCTCATCCTGTTCTGCCTCTTCCGAGCCGAAGGCCTGCCGGGCAGCCACGACGAGCAGATACGCGCCGAACAGGTAGAACACCCACGAAAAGTTTTCGATCAACTGCGCGCCGAGCGCGATGAAGATCCCACGAAGGACCAGAGCCACGAGGATGCCCGCCATCAGGACTTCCTGCTGCGACTTCGCAGGGACTTTAAACCGGCTCATGATGAGCAGGAAGACAAAGAGGTTATCAATACTCAGGCTGTATTCCGTCAGCCAGCCGGCCACGAACTGCCCCGCGTGATCTGCATCCCCGATCCAGAACAGGACCCCGGCGAATATCAGCGCAAGGCACACGTAGAACACCACCCAGCCGGTGGCCTCCCGCATGGAGGGAATATGCGGACGATGCACCACCAGGGCAAGATCGGCGAGCAAGATGACGATGAGCACGATGCTGGCGGTGATCTCGAACCAAAGGGGAAGCTGCGTCATGGAGGACCTTTCACTGCGGGTGCTGGATGTGCAAAGGTCTTTCCCACGTCTCAGAAAGGCGCCGCTGCACCGGCCGGATGGCGTACTGACGACACAGCGTGATCGGGATACTCCCCCTCGTCGGGGCCACTCTAGCAGCCCTTTCTCTCGCTATTGGAGTGCTGAGGTCAGGCGCATCAGGTTGTCGAGCCCCCGGACCAGCAGTGGCCGGCGGGCCCACTCCGCGGGAAACAGACGCCGGGACCGCGATCGATAATCGGCTGCGACCGAACCCACAAGCCCTACGAGCTCAGGACCGGCCCCGAGCACAGTGACTTCCATATTGAGCTGGAACGAACGCATATCCATGTTTGAAGATCCCAGGGCCACCAACCGGTCGTCGACGCTCACGAACTTGGCATGGAGGAGCCCCGGCCGACGGAACAGATACAGCTCCACTCCCATCGCGAGGAGCTGTTCGTAGTACGAGGCCTGTGCATGTTGCACTGAGAGATGATCTCCCTGCTCGGACACATACAGTTCGATGCGCACCTTGCGGGCCACCGCGTTCGAGAGGGCATACAGCATCGCCTCATTCGGCACGAAATACGGACTCACGATCACGACGTGACGGCGCGCATGGTGCAGCAGGGAGAGGAACACCTTCAGGTTCGATTCGCTCGCATATCCCGGGCCGCTGGGGACCACCTGGCAGAGAGCGCTCCCCCTGGGAACCTCGGAAACGGGTGTGGGGCGTTCCAGGGCCTGTCCCGTCTCCAGATACCAATCTGTGCTGAACACCGCGGCGAGTTCTCGCGCCGCCGGTCCCTCCACACGCAGCAGCAGATCGACCCACCGCATCCCCGATCGCCGGGTCGAGGACCGGTTGTACGAGTCATCGATGAGATTCATCGATCCCGTGTACGCAACATTGGCGTCGATCGTGACAATTTTGCGATGATTCCGGAGGTCCGGACGCTGAAATTCACCCCAGAGGGGGCGCAATGGCAGCATGTACGACCACTCTGCTCCGAGCTTGCGCAGACGGCGACGAGTGCGCCGGCCTCCCCGGATCCAGCGAGATGCCCATCCATCCATCAGGACGTGCACTCGGACCCCGCGTGCCGTCGCACGTTCCAGAGCGGCGAAAACCGGTTCTGTGCGAGCATCGCAGACGAGGATGTAGAACTGCACATTCACGACCTCGCGTGCCCGGTCGATGTCTGAGATCAACGACTCGAGACTGTCCTCGATCCGAGAACTCAGGCGGACCGAGTTTCCCGACAGCATCGGCATACCACCCAGCCGGTGTGCCAGAGAGACTACCTCGGTGACCCAGCTCGGGGAGTCACCGCCCGGTAGCGCACTCTCACCGAGTTCCTGCGCCGCGGCACGGATCACCGGGGCGACGGCATCCTCTTTCCGCCGTCGGGAGGCGGGGAGGTGATGTGATCCCAGCAACAGGAACAGGATGATTCCGACAAACGGCAGCACCACGATGAGCAAAAGCCAGGCAATCGCGGCCGACGGACTGCGCCGCCGCGGCACGACGAACAGTGCCACAACAATGATGATCGCCTCAAGGACGGGGAGAACCCAGCTGAAGGAGCTCACCGCCCGCGGCGCCCCGCCCGTGCAATATCCCGATGCTCCTGCACTACCTGCCCCATGATCTCGGAAAACAGGTGCTCTGCAAGCTCGGGATCGACTCCAAGCCCTTCAGCCTGTTCCCGAAGACGGTCCAGGTGCTCACGCTCCCGCGAGGAATCGACGGCAGGGAGCCTTCGCTCTGACTTGAGCCGCCCGATTTGGCGCGTGCAGTGGAAGCGCTCCGAGAGGATCGAGATCAGGCGCTCGTCAAAGACATCGATCTGCTGCCGGAGCTCCTCGAGTTCCGCATCCTGAGGCTCCGACATCAGTGAACCCCGTGAGAAACGGCCACCAGATTCCGGAGGGGACTTCCAGCCACCATCGCCTCGATCTGATCCCGCCAGAGTGCCGCTACTCGAGGGGCCGTCGCGTCTGTCAGCCCTCCGATATGCGGGGTGATCAGGCATCCCGGTGCTCTCCAGAGCGGATGGTCCGGGGGAAGCGGCTCCGGATCCGTGACATCCAGCGCAGCGTGGAGACGACCGCTGAGCAGCTCCGGGAGCAGCGCCTCCGTATCCACCACTCCTCCCCGGGCCACGTTGATCACATGCGCTCCATCGGGAAGCAACGCCAGCTCCGGCGCCCCGATCAGGTGCCGGGTCTCATCCGACATCGGCACGATCAGAATGAGTACCTCGGTGTGCGGAAGCACCTCGGGGAGATCGGAAATCGCGCGAACCGAGATCTCATGCCCATCGACATGCTCGGTTCGAGTATGCCCGGCCACCACCTCCAGCTCCACCTCAAAGGGCAGGACCCGCGACACAATTGCGCGGCCCACATGTCCGAACCCGACCACGGTGACGTGCCGGTCGACCAGCGATGGTCCCTGCACCGGAGCCCAGCGACCCTCGTCCTGGGCCCGAAGCCAGCGGCCAAACCCACGTACCGAGGCCAATGCGAGTCCGATAGCGTGCTCCGCGGTCTCTGCGTCGTGCACCCCGGCACCATTGGCGAGCCGCACGCCTTCGGGAATGAATCGAATGGCGTGTTCATACCCGGCCGAGGGCAACTGCACCAGCTGAAGCCCGGGCAGATCGGCCAGACGCTGCCATCCCGCCGCATTAAAGAAATAGTTGGGGATGAGCACACCCCGAATCGCCTCTGCCTCGAGCCCGGCCTCCTCCGCAGACGAGCTCAGATCCCAGACGCGCACCTGTGCTCCCGCAACCTCACCGATTCGCCGGCGAGTCTCTTCATCGGGCACCGTGAAGATCCCAGTTGCCATGCTGCACCCCTCTCGTCTGTACCGGTTATTATTCCAGAGCGGACGGTCGCAACCTACACCAGCTGGTCCTAAGGATGTTCATGTCACACTCGCAGTCTCCCCTTTCCTGGTTCGCTCCGATTCAACGGGGCTTCGGACGGATGCTCCAGTCGTTCCTCGGCCGGCGCGGCACCCCGCCTGAGCCGGGGCCGACTGCGAACCGCGAATCTTCAACAGCTCCGGGGCTGCATGTTCACTCTGCGGCGGAGGCGGCGGAGAGCGCGCCGGCCGCCCCGGCCGCCGGAGCCCCTCACCCGACACTCCAGGGCTCTGCCGACCATCCTGCTGGGGCTACCACCTCGGTCGTATCAGCCCCGCCCGAGGGATATACCCCTGCCCCGACGCAGACTGCCACCTCGGAGTCCGGCACAGGTCTGACCGTGGACCCCTCTGAGGCCACGGCGCCCTCAGACACAGACCTGCGCTCCCTGACGGTTCCGAAACTCAAAGCGCTGGCCAAGGAACGAGGACTCACCGGCTATTCCTCCCTGCGCAAGGCAGAGCTGATCGCGGCCCTCGAAGCCGCACAGTGAGTACCCCCGCAGCTTCCTGGACAGGACACCCGCAGGGCAGCCGGGCATACCGTCGCATCCTGGTGTGCCTGTTCTTCTCTGGTCTGGCCACATTCGCCCAGCTCTATTCCACCCAAGCGGTCCTCCCGGACATCGCCACCGAATATCGGGTCACCGCCGCAACCTCGGCTCTGACGGTCTCTGCTGCAACACTTGGCATGGCGGCCTCGGTACTCATCTGGGCCGCAGTCGCCGACCGCTACGGCCGGGTCCCCACCATGATCGCCTCGCTCGTGCTGGCCACGCTCTGCGGATTCCTGGGGCTCCTCGCCCCGGCCATCTGGACACTCATCATCGCCCGGGCGCTGGAGGGCGCGGCCTTGGGAGGCGTCCCCGGCATCGCCGTCGCGTACCTCTCTGAAGAGCTCGACCACCGGCACATCGCGAGTGCTGCGGCGATTTTCGTCTCGGGGAACTCCGTCGGAGGGCTGGCCGGCCGAGTCATCGCCGGGTCCATGAGTGGCTTCACCGGTTCCTGGCGCCTCGGGGTTCTCACCGTCGTAACCGTCTGCGCCCTCTCGACCGCTGCGTTCATCGTCCTGGTCCCCAAGGCCAAAGGATTCGTGCCGCTGCGCCGGCGCTCGGCAGCCGAATTACCCACCACGACCGCCTGGCAACGGGTTCTGGAAAACCTCCGGGATCCCGGGCAGATGGCACTCTACCTGCAGGGGTTTATGTTCATGGGATCCTTCGTCGCGGTGTACAACTACCTTGGCTTCCGGCTGACCCATGCTCCGTACAACCTGCCGATCGAACTCGTGAGCCTGCTCTTCGTCACGTTCTTTATCGGCACGGTCACCTCCCCCTTCGCGGGGAGGGCTGCAGAACGCTTCGGACGGCTCCCGGTACTCCTCTCGGCCGCCGGAATCATGGCGGTCGGCGCCCTCATCACGCTCAACGGGCCCGTCTGGATTATCTGGGGGGGACTCCTCATCTTCACCGCAGGGTTCTTCGCGGCCCACTCCATCTGTTCAGGCTGGGTCGGGGTGCGCCACCAGACAGGACGGGCACAGGCCAGCTCTCTCTACAACCTCTTCTACTACACCGGATCCAGCCTGCTGGGCTGGTTCGCCGGGTACTGGTTCCGCGTCGGGGCCTGGCCGGGAGTCGTGCTCCTTGTGCTCTTGTGCACCGCGGTTGCAGCCCTGACCGCACGAACCGTGCTCCGGCGGAGTTAGCGGCGCGCATCCACCGAGTCGAAGAACGGGCGTACCACGTCCAGGACTGGCCCCGCCGGGAACATGGTCGAGGCATGCGTGCGACCGGGCAGCGGGACAAATTGCACGCCGAGAAGTGCTGCCACGCGCTGTGAGGATTCGAACCTGGGGTGGTCCTCGGTTCCGGCGATCCACAGGCTCGGCGCCTCGATGCGCCGCAGCTCGTCATCTGGGGTGTCGCCCTTCCTGCTGATCCCATCGAAATAGGCGGCCAGGGCGAGCGGATCATTCCCGCGAAGGGCCTGCCGGGTCCCGGCGTCGAGCGGCACACCCAGATGGGCCTCCCACCCCGAGATGAACGCGTCGATGTCGCCGCGGCGCAGCACGTCGGTGAACCCCTCGTAGAACACCGAGTACACCTCACCACGGGCCGCCGCGGGAGACCCCGCCAGCTCGACAAAGCTCAGCAGTCGCGGCGAACGGTGCACGGCTAGGTGAAGTGCCAGCCTCGCCCCAAAGGAATACCCCATGAGGTGCGCAGCCTCGAAGCCGACCGCGTCCATCGCCGCCAGGAGGTCTCCCGTGAATAGCTCCGGTTCGTACGCCTCCAGATCGTGCGGCTTCGAGCTACGCCCATGCCCACGCAGGTCATAGATCAGTACACGGTGCTCGGATTGCAGGGCCCGAACATACCCGAGTCCCCGCCAGGATGCCCCGGAGAGAGCAGAGCCATGGATGAGAACCACCGGAGACCCATGATCCCCGAAGCACTGGTAAAAGGTGCGCGCACCGTCGTCTGGATTTGTCGCGTAACCTTCGATCCGGTTCATCCGTGGTCCCTTCCGGCCGTGCTCCCTCGATCGGCCTCATCCATACGCTGCCAGCGTACCCCGCCCCTCAGGAGACGACCTGCCCGCCCACGAGCAACGGACAACCGTACAATGGGGGTCGATCGTTCAGGAGGCATTCCGGTCATCCGGCCGAGAGACGCCTCTGTACTCCAGTAGGAGGGCATTATGCTCCTTGCATTCTCAGTGTCACCCGCGACTCCCGCCGATGCGTCAGGATCCGTCCACCACGCGGTCGCTCAGGCCGTCAAGATCGTTCGGGAGTCGGGGCTCCCCAACGAGACCACCTCTATGTTCACCACCATCGAGGGCGAGTGGGATGAGGTCTTCGCCGTGCTGAAGAAGGCCACCGAGGCTGTCCAAAAGTTCTCCCCGCGGGTCTCCTTGGTCGTCAAATGCGATATTCGGGAGGGCTTCACCGGGCAGCTCACCGCGAAGGTCGAGCGGGTCGAGGCCGACCTGGCAGCGGAGGCAGAGGAGCGGTGACGAGTCCGTCCGTGTCCAAAACTTCCCCGGAGGCGCTCACCCTGGCAGAGGTGACCCGGATCCGTGAAGACTTTCCGATCTTCGGGCGCCAGGTCAACGGGCATCCACTGGTCTATTTGGACACGGCAGCCACCTCCCAGCGACCGCTCGCTGTGCTGGGGGCGATGCGGTCTTTCGATCTGCAGCACAACGGCTCGGTTCATCGGGGGGCCCACACGCTCGCCGCTGAATCCACGGAGCTCTTCGAGACCGTCCGTGCGGAGGTCGCCGCCTTCCTCGGAGCCGACGCCGACGAAGTGGTGTGGACCAAGAACGCGACCGAAGGCCTCAACCTGATCGCCTCAGCGTTCGTGAATGCCTCCGCAGGACGCGGTGGGCCCGATGCAGATATCTTCGCGCTGCACCCCGGCGACGAGATCCTGATCACGGAGTCAGAGCATCACTCCAATCTGGTGCCGTGGCAGGAAGTCTCCGCACACACCGGAGCGACCCTGCGCTGGATCCCGCTCGGCGATGACGGGGAACTCCGCCTGGACCTCCTCGACGACCTCCTGACCGAGCGCACCCGAGTGGTAGCGTTCGCCCAGGTCTCCAATGTGCTCGGAGGGATCGTTCCGGTGTCCCGCATCGTTGCGCGCGCCCGCGAGGTCGGGGCTCTGACCGTTCTCGACGTCTGTCAGTCCGCACCGCATCTTCCGCTCGACCTCCACACTCTCGGAGTCGATTTTGCCGCGCTGAGCGGGCACAAAATGCTGGGGCCCACCGGAGTGGGCTGTGCGTACGGACGCCGTGAGCTCTGGAAGGCGATGCCCCCGTTCCTGACCGGCGGCTCCACGATCACCACGGTCACCATGGATCACACCGACTTCATCGATCCCCCGGAACGGTTCGAGGCCGGCACCCAGATGACGGAGCAGGTTGTCGGGCTGGGGGCCGCAGTACGGTATCTCCAACAGGTCGGGATGCCCCGCATCGCAGCGTGGGAGCAGATGCTCGGCACACGTCTCGCCGAGGGCGTTACCACGATTCCCGGAGTCCGGCTGCTGGGCCCGTCGGCCGGGCGACCGCGCACCGGTCTCGTCAGCGTCGATGTGGAGGGCGTCCATGCCCACGATGTCGGGCAGCTTCTCGATGCCCAGGGCATTGCGGTGCGGGTCGGGCACCACTGCGCCCAGCCGGTGCACCACCGCTACGGCGTGACCGCGTCGACGCGGGCCAGCACATACCTGTACAACACGCCCTCTGAGGTGGATGCCTTCTTGGATGCACTCAGCGGCGTCCGTCACTACTTTGGGGTGGGAGCATGAGCAACGCACTCGAAGACCTGTATCAGACCATCATTCTGGAGCAGGCGAAGGCCCGCACCGGAGAGGGCATCGAGGAGCACTCGGATGGGAGCTCGCACCAGGTGAACCCGACCTGCGGAGACGAGATCACAGTCCAAGTGGATCTGGACGGGGACCGGGTCTCGGCGCTGCGCTGGGAGGGCGATGGCTGCACCATCTCGATGGCCAGTGCCTCCATCCTGTCCGAGCTCGCCGTCGGATGGGATATCGATACCGCCCGGGACCGGATCACGACATTCCGTACGGTCATGCGCTCTCGGGGTGCAGCGGAGCTCCCCGAGGAGGAGTTCGAGGACGGGATCGCGCTGAACGGGGTCAGCCGGTTCATCATGCGCGTCAAATGCGCGATGATGTCGTGGGTGGCCTTCGAAGACGCCCTCGCCCAGGCACTCGCCACCGGGGCCTCCCATGCGACCGGCACCACATCCGCCGGAGTATCACACTGTTGAGGCTCCGTCCCGGCCGAGAGGAATTGCGCACACTATGAATCCGGTACTCGCGACCCTGTTCGTCATTCTCACCGTGGTGGTCACGCTGCTCGCGGTCGTAGCCGCAATTGCCTGGTACGCGTTCTCCTCAATTGCACAGATGCTGCTCCTGCGCCGAGCCGGGCATCCGCGCCCCTGGGGCGCCTGGATCCCGATCTACCGGGATTGGGCCCTCCTTGAGGCAGGCGGGCAGGCGGGTTGGTGGGGTCTGCTGGGAGGGATCCCCCTGCTCACGAATGCCCTCGCAATGTGGATGCTGCTGACCGTCAGCATCTTCACCGCCTTTCCCGGGGCAGTTCCAGTCAATCCCTCTCTGAACGTGCTCATCGCGCTGGGGGCGGTTGCGCTGCTACTGCTGCTCATCCCGCGAGGCTACGCATCGCTCAATCTCAACCGGGGCTTCGGGAAGCGCTCACCCTGGTGGACGGTTTTCGCAATCCTGCTCCCCGCGGTCTGGGCCGCGGTGCTCTCGTTCCGGCAATCGCAGTTCTACCGGCCAGAGCTGGCCCGCGGCCCCTACTTCTGGGGATCTCCGCGCCGGTCTACGCGACGTTCAGAAGATCAATAACAAAGACGAGGGTCTGACCGGCGAGCGGATGCCCGCTGCCCGCTGGCCCGTATGCCAGGTGCGGCGGGACGACGAGTTTGCGTCGCCCACCGACCTTCATCCCTTTGATCCCGAGCTTCCACCCCGGGATCAGGCTGCGCAGGGGGAACGTCGCCGGCTCGCCCCGGGACCAGGAGGAGTCGAACTCCTCCCCCGTCTCAAACCCGACACCGAGGTAGTGCACCGTGACGGTGGACGAGGGGTGTGCCTCTGCTCCGTCTCCAACAGTCAGGTCGTCAATCTCAAGGAGGGTTGGGGCGGGCCCCGGCTGGAAATCGATCTCAGGTTTCTGAAGAGTCATGCACACCAGTGTGGCACAGCTCGCTAGGCTGATGCCGATGTCACAGATGTTGAATACGACGACCGACGAACATGCTCTCACCGCCGACCATGTGGCGGCTCCCCGATGGATGGGATGGGTCTGGCTGATCGCCGGAGGGCTGGCCTGGTTGGCGGCGCTGGTCCTCATCGCTGAAAATTTTGCGCAGTTGCAGGACAAGACTCCGCTGATCAACTGTGACGTAAGCTCCACGATCTCCTGTTCACCGAACTTTTCGACTCCCGCCGGAAATCTTCTGGGCATCCCGAACTCTGTGCTGGGAATTGCCGGGTTTGTCATCCCCATGCTGGCCGGGGCGCTGGCCCTCGGAGGAGCACGTCTCCCGCGCTGGTTCTGGAGAGCCTTCACGGCCGGGATCTGTGGCGCAATGGGCCTAGTGCTGTTCTTCCAGTACTTCACCCTGACCGTAAGCCATGTCCTCTGCCCCAACTGCGAGGTGGTGTGGTGCGCCACCGTGCCGATGTTCTTTGCCACACTGGGCTGGTCCCTCGAGTCCGGGATCTGGGGCGAGGGCCGGCGGATGCGGGCCGCTGGTTCCTTTTTCCGCGCCTGGTGGTGGGTCCTCGCGATCGCTGAACTGCTGGCGATGCTGCTGGCCTCACAACTCGTCTTCAACGTCTTCGGCCTGTAACACCCCTGCGGCCAGTGACACTCCGGACACAGAGAAGCCCCCGCTCTGGAAGGAGCGGGGGCACGTTGTGACCCCAACCAGATTTGAACTGGTGTTACCGCCGTGAGAGGGCGATGTCCTAGGCCGCTAGACGATGGGGCCGTCTTGGCAACTCACCTATCTTGCCACAGAAGGGAAGAGTTGCGCAAGTGAGGGGAGGGCGCCTGACCGATTACTTCGAGAAGGCTCCGACCACCGGGGTCCACTCGTGAAGGATCCGCTCCTCGATGCATCCGTGGATCCAGAACGGATCGTCATTGAGTGCAGCCTCCGCGCTCTCCTGGTTCTCGGCATGGTAGATCATGAAGGCCCCGGGGGCATCGACCAACGGTCCCCCGCTGAGGACGATCCCCTGCTCGTTGAGCTTCCGGTTGTATGCCCGGTGCTCGGGGCGGTACTTGGCCAGCAGATCCGCATCGGACACATAACGGTACTGAATCGCGTAGATGGTCATACTCACTTCTCTCTGCGCCGGACGGCGCGCACAGACCCCCAGTCTATGCGCTCCCCACGGGCGTTGAACGCGTCGGGGCTCTTCCAGCAAAGGCTAAGCTATCGCTGTGCAGCGACGCGGAAATCCCAGGCGCCTGACCCCGGTCAGCGCAGCAGGTCTTGTCATCCTGGGCGCGTTCAGCGTCCAACTCGGTTCGGCATTGGCCACCAAGCTCTTCCCCCTTGTCGGCCCCGGCACCACGGTGCTGCTTCGTACCGGATTTGCAGCCCTCGTGGTGACGCTGGCGGTACGTCCGCGGTGGGAGCACTTCCGCACCCTAACTCCCCGGGGATGGGGCATCCTGGCCGCCTATGGCGTCTCGATCAGCATGATGAATCTGAGCTTTTACCACGCACTGGTACATCTTCCGCTCGGGACAACGGTCACCATTGAATTTCTGGGCCCCTTGGCAGTGGCACTCCTCGGTTCCAGGCGACCGCTCGATCTGCTGTGGGCGGTCCTCGCTCTGGCTGGGGTGACGCTCATCGCGGGATTCAGCCTCGACGGGTTCTCATGGCTCGGCGGGGGCTTCGCCCTGGCAGCCGGAGTCTGCTGGGCCGTGTATCTGCTTCTCTCACGCAGCACCACCCGGTTACTGCCGCTGCGAGAGGGGCTCGCCGGAGGGCTCATCATCTCGGCAATCACGGCGGCCCCCTTCGGATTCACAGGGCTCGCTGCTGCGGTCGAGACCCCGATCGTCCTGCTGGTGGGCCTGGGGATCGCCATTCTGTCCACCGCGCTCCCCTACGGCATCGATCTGGTCTCCCTCAGCGTGGTACCGGCTGGCGCCTATGGCATCCTGATGAGCCTGGAGCCCGCAGTTGCCGCAATCTCTGGCTTCGTGGTGCTCGGCCAGCACCTCTCGGCTCTCCAATGGGCCGCGCTTCTGCTGGTCGTGGTGGCCTCTTCGGGGTCGACGTTGGCGGCCAGCCGTGCCCAGCACCAGACCCAGGCCGCGGCGCAGGGGTCGGGGACCCCCGCCGGCTGAGGCCCTCGACCGGGCGTCCAGCCTCCGGCTACTGCTCCGGGGAAGCGGGTTCCTCACTCGTTCCGGAGGCCTGCGCCCGGCGCACCCGCGAGTGCCGGTAGCTGTAGGTGAAGTAGATGATCATTCCGAGGATGAGCCACACGACGAACCGCAGCCAGGTTTCGACTGCGAGGTTCAGCATCAGCCAGATGCAAGCCAGACCGGAGATGATCGGCAGCCACGGCGACAGCGGAACCTTGAAGCCCCGGCGCAGGTTCGGCTCGCGACGCCGGAGCACCGGCACTGCAAAGCTGACGAGCACGAAAGCGCTCAGCGTGCCGATGTTGATCATCTCGGAGAGAACCCCCACATCGGTCGTGGCGGCAAGGAGGGCGATGAGCGCGCTCATCAGGATCTGCAGGCGGGCGGGGGTGTTCCACCGTGACGTCTTGGAGAGGCCCCGGGGCAGCAGCCCGTCACGGCTCATGGTGAAGACAACACGCGTCACGCCCAGGAGGAGCACCATGATGACACTGGTCAGGCCGATCACGATTCCCAATGTGATCACGATCCCCGCCCAGTTAGCCCCGACCATCTTGAAGGCCAGCGCCAGGGAGGCGCTCACCTTCCCGTTGCTCTCATCCACGACACGGGCCATGTCCCGGTAGCTGACCATGCCGGTAACCACGATGATGACGGAGATGTAGAGCACGCTGACGATGGCGAGCCCGCCGAGAATTCCTCGAGGCAGGTTGCGCTGCGGATCTTTCGTTTCCTCGGCCGCGGTGGCGACGACATCGAACCCGATGAAGGCAAAGAACACGAGCGCGGCTGCTGCGAGCATCCCGTACATGCCGTAGCGTGTCGGGGCGGCACCGCTCAGGAAGCTGAACAGGGACTGCTGGAGAGCCGGGGCGCTGGAGTGGATGGGCTGCGAGGGCGGAAAGAAGGGGTGGAAGTTACTGCCCTTGACGAAGAAGGCTCCCACGACCACCACGAATAGGACGATCGAGACCTTGAGGATCGTGAAAATCGAGTTCACCCTCGTGGTGAGTCGTGTGCCGAATACCAGGAGGACGGTGAAGAGCGTCACGATGAGTACCGGGGCCCAGTCGATCGTGAGGGCCCCCGCCTTCGTCTGCAGCGAGGCGTCAACGTTGAGGAATTGCAAAAACTGCTGAAGATAGATACCCCAATACTTGGAGATCACGGCTCCGGCCATGAGCATTTCCAAGATGAGATCCCACCCGATGATCCAGGCAACGATCTCCCCGAGTGAAATATAGGAGAACGTGTAGGCGGAGCCGGCAACCGGAATCGTCGAGGCCATTTCGGCGTAGTTCATGATGGCGAGACCGCACACAATGGCGGCCAGGATGAACGAGATGATGACCGACGGGCCCGCATACTCGGAGGTAGCCTGGGCCCCGACGGAGAAGATCCCCGCACCGACCGCAACCGAGACGCCCATGACGGATAGGTCCCAGGCAGTCAGATTCCGTTTGAGCTGGCGCTGGGGATCATGTGAATCCTCAAGCGCGGCGGTGGGTGATTTGGTGATGAAGAGATTCACGATGCCTGCTTTTCGCTGGAACTACTGGTGTGCAGATGCACGACCCGTCCCGGCCTCAGGCGACCGCTCACACAATCTCGGCGATGCGAGACGTCCATCATCACGCCATTCTACGACCGGAACTTACCAGATCGTAACGAGCCGGAAACCTATCGGGTCGCACGGGTGACGAACGGCACGATGAGCAGCGAGAGCGCGCTGGCCCCCAGCACCAGGCCAAACGCCGGGAGCAGCCCGAACTGTGCCGAGGCAAGGCCGATCACCAGGGGACCCACGAGCGATGCGGCATAGCCGAACACCGATACCGTACTCACCTGTGCGCTGGTATCTCCGGGCCGATCGGCGGCAATGCTCATCCCCACCGGGAATCCCAGTGACGCCCCGACGCCCCAGACCGCGCTGGCCACGGCGATCAGCTGGGGACTCGGGGAGAACAGAAAGGCCACGACCCCGAAAACCGCCAGGATCCCGGTGATCAGCAGCGTGGTCCGCCTGCCCAACCGGTCGAGGAGCATCCCTCCGCTCACACGCCCCAGGAGCATGCCCGCCATGAATGCGGCGAACGCGATCCCACCTCCCGCGGCACTCAGATGATGGCCGTCGACGGCGGCCAGGTTCAGCCAGTCGGTTGCGGTGCCCTCCACAAATGACATTCCGAGCACCATCAGGCCCAGGAGCAGGAGAGCCGGATCGCGCAGAACACCCCTCCGGCGGCCAGCGGCCGCGCCAGCACGGGACTGCACATCCGCCCCGGTCACGAACCGGCGCAGCGGCGCCTTCGGCGTAGGGATATGGAGCAAAGACAGTGTTCCGGCGACCAAGATGAGCGCGGCACACAGAGGAAACACCTGGACCAGCGACATCCGGCTCTGGGCGGCGAGCACACCGAAGAGTGCCCCCAGGACCGTGCCGCCGGAATAGCACGCGTGGAAGAACGGCAGCAGCGCCCGGTTCCCAAACTTTTCGACGGTCGTGGCCTCGACATTCATGGTGACCGCGAGTGAGCTCATCGATCCCCCGAAGGCGAACAGGACCACGCACGCGAGCACCAGGGAATGTGTAATACCGACCACCACGGCCAAGAGGAGCATCGAGGTGACGAGGCCGGTCAGACCGGTCACCAGCACCCGCAAGGCACCGACCCGGCGCATGACGATCGGGGCGACGATGAGTCCCGTGATCGAGCCCGCGGACACCCCGCACAACAGGATCGAGACCTCTGAGGCATCAATTCCGAGAGCGTCGCGCACCTCCGGGATCCGGGCTCCCCACAGTGCTGAAGAGAACCCCAGGCTCAGGAAGATACCGGCGATCGAAATCCGCCAGGCATTGACCTTGCCACGGACAATGGGGATGGGCTGCGTCAGTGCCGAAATCGGCTCTGTGGCAGGGGTGTACTGGGTCACTGCGAGTCCTTTTGCAACCCCGAAAAGACCGGGACGCGAAGATGTTGGGGTGTGGTGCTGTGTTGTTTGCAGCACCTATGGTGAGGCACTCGGCCCCAGCGTGCAACGGTGTGCGAGGCATATCTTTTTCCGGCGTGTCGCGCGCCGGTCACACGGCTACGACAGCGGGGGCAGGGCCGCCTTGATCGCGGCCGCGGCAGCCTCCGGATCTGTGGCGTCGCCAACCGCCCGAACCACCGCGACTCGACGCACACCAACGGAGACCAGCTCGCCGACGGTGTGCAGGTTCACTCCCCCGATCGCGAACCAAGGACGCTCCGGCCGCGTGGCAGCAGCGAGCTTCGCCACCTCGTGAACGACCTCAATACCCACCGCAGGCCGACCGGGCTTGGTCGGAGTGGGCCACACCGGCCCAATGCAGAAGTACTCGTGAGCACTGCGGAGCGCGAGCTCAGCCTGCTCGACCGAGTGCGTGGAGAGACCGGTCAGAACTCCGTCGGGAAGAACCCGGTGCGCATCCTCCAGGCTCAGATCTCCCTGCCCAAGATGGAGGACATCGGCCCCCGACACCGCCGCTACATCTGCCCGGTCATTGGCCGCGTAGAGCGCATGGTGGCGGCGCGCCGCATCGCGCAGGATGCCGAAATACTCAAGTTCAGCGGCCGCCTCTAGCGTTTTATCCCGGAGCTGGATGATGTCCGCCCCACCCCGGTACACGGCGTCGACGAACTCCGCGAAATCTCCCTGCTCACGCCTCGCGTCGGTGCACACGTAGAGTTGTGCGGACTGCAACCGCTGCTGCCGTGATTTCATCCGGGGATACTCCTCTGAACAGCCGATCGCTCGTCTGGCTCAGTATAGGCCGCCGGGGCAGGCCGACTCCCAAGCCGGGGTGGTGAAGACATGTCCGTCGCAGTCGACGAGCCGGGCCGGCCGCAGCCCGAGCCTGTCTCTGGCGGTGGTCCCCCACACGAACGATGCGGTACTCCAGGCGTTTGCACCCAGACAGCTGGAGCCGAGAACCGAGACGGTGCGCCAGACCGGCGGCACCGGCAGCCCGGTTCGAGGGTCGAGAATATGTCCGACTCTCTGCCCTCCCCGGGACCACACGCGATTCAGCATGCTGGAGGTGGCCAGGCCCATCCGTCCACGGAGCACCACAACCTGTCCAGGTTCTTCCGGGGCATCTCGCACAAGGACCCGCCAGCCGCCGATCGGTTCTGGCCCGGCACTGGCCAGATCCCCTCCGAGGGAAATGAGAACCCCGCACTCCGCAGCCTGGGCGGCACGCTCGGCCGAGAGATCCGCCGCAATCGCCTTCGCGGTGGCCCCGAAGTCGAGGACGACATCGTCCGGGGCACGCAGCACGTTCCCGCTCAACTCCACATCTCGCCAGGTGCAGGAGGGGAGCATCTGCGGCACGGAGGCCGTGGAATCAATCTGGTCGATGTCGGTGGTATATCCGAGCGCCCGAAGGCTCGAGCCGACCGTCGGATCCACTGCGCCCGAGGTGTCCTGTGCCGCTTGGAGCGCACCCCGAAGCACTGTGGTCAGCGTCTCACTCAGGCGGACGCCCTCGGCAGTATGCCCGGTGATCGCACTGAGCTCGGAGTCCGGGCGAAACCGATCGGCCGCATCCCCGATCTGTGCCATCACAGCGCGACAGCGGGCCGACGCGACCTCTGCTGCAGCCGGGTCCGCTGTGACGACACGGACATCCACCGACCAGTCGCGCCACCGCCGCGTGCCCACCGGGGGCATGGGATCAGCTGCCGTGTGAGAACGCGTGCGGAGAGTGCTCCAGGTCGTCGCCGCGAACCTCCAGAAGCACCTCGACAAGATCCCAGACACCATGCGCCAGATTCGCCCAACGGGCCTGATCTCCGTAGAGGACGTTCCCCTCCTGCTCGGTGCCGGTGATGAACCACTCGGCATCGAGCTCCTTCGCGTGACGATACGAGCGCTCGATGAGCTCCTGGTATGCATCCGCGGCCAGCTTCGAAGACTGCCCCGCATGGATCGCATCGGCAAGCTCCCGGATCTCGGCGGAGAACTGCTTCCAGGTTGCAGTCTCGTCTTCGTCGAAACGCCAGGCTGGGTCGATTTCACCGGAGTTGGCGAGAGCCTGCTCGATGAGCTGATTCGGATCGGTCTGAGACATGCGCCGGTGAGCTCCTTCATATGATCAAATCGGGCGGCGAGAGGCCAGCCCCATTGACGAGTCTAGATCCCACTTCCAAAGAACGCACTTTTTGTTTGCATTTTTCTCAGCAAAAACCCGCCGCTCCGAGGGGAGACGACGGGTTTTCTGCGGTTCGGGGTGAATCGGAGCGGTCAGAGAGAATCCGGCGCCTCGAAGCAGAAGTGTAGATCCGGGAAGGCCCGGCGCAGCGCGATCGCATCCGCTTTTACCGCGGATGCGGCCCGCCGCCCGCTGAGCACGTCACCGATGAGTCCCGCAATGGTCTCCATCTCGGCGTCGCCCATGCCGTACCTGGTGACTTCGGTGGTCCCGATACGCAGCCCGCTCGGACGGTCCCAGTCCTCGGGACGGTCTCCTGGGATGAGATTCTTGTTCGTGATGATGTTGGCTTCTTCGAGTTTGCGCGCGACCTCCATTCCGTTCCCGAATTCGTGGACGTCCAGAATGACCTGATGCGTGCGGGTGTAGCCGCGGTCCGCGCCGAGCACACGGATGCCCTGTTCGGAGAGAGCCCCGGCGAGGTGCTGGGCATTCGAAACGATCTTGGCCATGTACTCGGTGCCGAAGGCCAGGAACTCGGCGGCCGCCGCGGCCAGAGCTGCAACACGGTTCACCTGGTGCGTCGCGGCGATGACCGGGAAGATCGTATTCGCGATCGGGGCGGTGAGCTCCGGATCGTTCCAGACGATGATGCCGCTCTGCGGGCCGCTGAAGGTCTTCCCGGCAGAACCGGTCATGACGGCCGCCCCCTCCCCGAGTGGGTCCTGGAACTGCCCGCCGCCGATCAGACCGAGCTGGTGGGCCCCGTCGAAGAAGACCTTGCCTCCCCAGGGGGCGATAATCTCGGAGATCTCCCGGATGGGGAAGGGGAAGAGGGTCATCGAGGCGCCGAGTGCAACGATCTTCGGCTGTTCGCGCCGTGCCGTCTCGGCGAAGGCGTCGAGATCGACATCGAGGGTGACCGGGTCGAGCGGGACGTCGCAGATGCGCAGACCGCGGATGCCGGCCGGCCCGATCTCACGGTTGGCCGAGTGCCCTCCGGTCGGCTGGGGGATCGACATCACGGTGTCGCCGGGCTGGGTGAGAGCGGTGTAGACGGTGAGGTTGCCGAGCATGGAGGCGATGAGTCGGTGATCTGCGTAGTTGGAGTGGAAGACCTTCTTGAGCAGCTCCACGCAGAGGGACTCGACCTCGTCGATGTAGCGGGTTCCGACGAACCAGCGCTGGACCGCTCCGATGTGCCCCTCGGCCGCACGTGTCCCGATCTCGCTCGAGAGGAGACGCCGGACCACCGGACTGGTGGGGGCCTCCGGGGCGAGTAGGTTGAGGCATTCCTCCCCCCGCCAAATCTCGTTGCGACGGACCGCGTTGACGACCTCCTGCTGCACGAGGCGGAGGGAGGGAGAGGCATCGATCACCTCGCGAGCATGGGCGAGAACGCTGGCATCGTGCACCTCGAACTGACTCGGGGTGCTCTGAGAATCTGCCATGGTGGCTCCTTTCGAAGAACTGCAATATATTGCATATCGCAAATGCTCCAGAGGAATGTCCTGCATGTTTCCATCCGATGAAGTCCCGTATGGGATCTGCTACCGCTCGAGGGTCAACCAGTTCCGCTGTGCGGCCTCCGCCGCCGCCTCCGCGTCGGCATCCTGCAGGGCCTGAAGAATCTCGACGTGCTGTGGCACGGAATCCGGAGTCAGAAACGCGCCGAACCGCAGATGCTCCGCCCGGCGCAACAGCGGCATCACCTGTTCCAGAGCGCTCACGAGCACCGGATTGCCGCAGCGCCGCAGCACCACCTCGTGGAAGGCGTCGTCGGCGGCAATCGCGGCAGGGACCTTCCGCTCGTGCAGTGCAACCTCCAGCGCATCGTTGGCCGCCCGCATCGCCTCGAGATCCTCCGGAGTGATCAGCGGGGTCGCCTCCCGCACGGCCAGACTATGCAGCACCGCGGCGACCCGGACGGCGGCATCCGCCATCTTGAGATCGAGCTCCGAGACCACCGTCTCCCGCCCGGGCACGGTACGCACCAGGCCGGTGCGCTCCAGACGAGAAAGCGCCTCCCGAACCGGGGTACGGGAGATCCCGAGCCATGAGGCCAGGGCCTGGTCGTTAAGCTTCTCACCGGGCGTCAGCTCCCCTCGTACAATCGCGGCACTGATCCGGTCGTACGCCTCGTCGCGCAAGAGGCGGCGAGGGAGAGAGACATCGGTCGCGGGGATGGGCATACCCCAAGAATAGCCGCAGAGTTCAAGCCCGGCCTGAAGCGGGAAGCTCCCCGACGCCCGCCGAGCCGAGGGCTTCGGCGATCGGCAGTCCCCTGCCGGGCCGGGCGCCGATGAAATCGACCGTGCGGCGGATCGTACGGGGCTGCGTCAGTGCGGCCGCGATCACCCCTGCCACATCAGCCCTCGAGACGCCGGCTTCATCCGCGGTCAAGCGTTCTGAGAACTCCGTCGGGATCCCTCCGCGTTCGGCATGCGGGAAGCACTCGATGCGGCCGACGGGAGCATCCTCGGTCAGAGCCCCCGGACCGAGAATCGTCCAATCCAGTTTCGAGGCCCGCAGCTCGGCGTCCGCCGCCGCCTTCGATTCCGCATAGGGGAAGAACGAATCGGTTTCCGGCACCCTGTGGTCGAATCCAGCGCCAAGATAGGAGACCATCACGAATCGCCGCACCCGCGCCCGCTCTGCCATACGGATCGTGCGGATGGCGGCATCCCGGTCGACGGCATAGGTGCGCCGGGCATCTCCCCCACCGGCTCCTGCGGACCACACCACCGCATCGTGCCCGGCAAGCTGCTCAGCGACCCCCTCGTCATCGAGCTGCTCCAGATCGGCGACAACCGGGACGGCTCCTGCCGCCGCGACGTCAGGGGCCTGTGCGGCCTTGCGGATCAGCCCATCCACCGTATGGCCGGCAGAGACCAGCAGAGGTTCAACCAATCGGGCGACGTGTCCATGACCACCGAGGATAAGAACGCGCATGGCGCCTATTCTGCCCGGTTTTGCTGAGTACCTCCAGAATGCCTCCTGGATGCCTGAGCCCGGACCCGCTTACGAATGCAGAACCACACCACCCCGAGCAGCAGAAACCAGATCGGCGTCACGAGCAGAGCGCTGCGGGTATCGCTCTGCAACATCAGGACTCCCACCATGGCCACGAAGAACGCCAACACAACCCAGGTCATCCAGATTCCGCCCGGCATCCGAAAGGAGGAGGCGCGATGCCGCTCGGGGAACCGGCGACGATAGACAAGGTATGCGCAGAGGATGAGGCTCCAGACCACCATGAACAGCACCGAGGAAACCGTGGTCACCAAGGTGAAGATGCTCATCACGGACCCACCGGCATACACCAGCGCAACCCCAGGCAGCAGGCAGCAGGCCGAGAACAGGAGGCCTCGCACCGGGACGCTCCGGGCCGAGAGCCACCTCCAGCGGCGGGGAGCCACCCCCTCGATCGAGAGGCCGTACAACATACGTGACGTGGAATAGATCCCGCTATTGGCCGAAGACGCCGCCGAGGTTAGGACCACGAAGTTGACGATGCCCGCAGCCGCCGGGAGTCCGGCCAGGGTGAACATCTGCACGAACGGACTCGAATCGGCAGAGACCTCCCGCCAGGGGGTCACGAACATGATCACGGCCAGCGCCAGAACATAGAACACCAGAATGCGCACCGGAATGGTGTTGATGGCCCGTGGGAGCGTCCGCTCGGGGTCCTGAGTCTCGGCCGCAGCGGTCCCCGCGAGCTCGATGCCGACGAAGGCGAAAATCGCGATCTGGAACCCTGCGAGAAGCCCGGCAAACCCGTTGGGGAAGAATCCCCCGTCATTCACCAGATTGGACCAAGCCGCGGTGGCTCCGTTCGGCGCCTGGAAATGCACCAGGACGAGGAAAATCCCGATCAGGATGAGCGCGGTGATCGCCACCAGCTTGATGATGGCGAACCAGAATTCCACTTCACCAAAAATCCGAACCGCGATCAGATTCAGCAACAGGAGCAGCACCACCGTACCAAGGCTCGGAATCCAGGCCGGCAGATCGGCCCACCAAAAGCGCACGTAACCGGAGATGACTACCACATCCGCCGTGGCAGTGACCACCCAGCAGAACCAGTACGTCCACCCCACCACAAAGCCCCACCCGGGACCGAGGAGATCCGAGACGACGTCCCGGAAGGACTTATATCCAAGGTTGGAGAGCAGGAGCTCTCCCATCGCCCGCATCACGAAGAAGAGCATGACGCCGATGATCGTATAGACGAGCAACACCGACGGGCCTGCCAGATGGATGGTCTTCCCGGACCCCATGAACAGCCCGGTCCCAATCGCCCCGCCGATGGCGATGAGCTGAAGATGCCGATTGGCCAGTCCCCGCTGAAGGTGCTTTTCCCCAGTGGGCTCGGAGGTGTGCCCCGAGGCGGATGCGTGCGCCATGCCATTCCCCTGTGTCCTGAACCGCACAAGGGGGAGCTCCCCAGACCCGCACGATATCGAATTTCGCTGGTTTGACTCAGTTTAGCCGGAGCCCACACCGCAGCAGAAGTCAGCCTCGGGGCAGGTCCTGTTCCAGGATCCAGGCGGTGTGCGAGTCCGGAGGGATTTCGGTGTATCCGGCATCGACGACATCGGAGGCCAGTCCTGCGGCCCCGGGATACGCTTCATCCCAGGTCGCCCGGACTCCGCGACCGGAAGCCGCCCAGGTCGCGGTTTCGATCGGATACTCCCAATCAAGCTGTTGCACCGCATGACACAGCTGGGCCACCAGTTTTCCCGTCGACATCGCCAGTGCACCGTTCAGATGGACCGGGAGTGCGGCGGGGTCGGCAGTCCCAAGGCGCTCTGCGTGGAGCCCGGCCACCTGAGCGTGCGCCAGACCGGGCCAGTATTCGCTGGGGCGGAGGGGTGCGAACACCGTGATCTCTGCGGAGCCGATGCGACTCACGATGTGTGGCAGATCGCTCTCGACCGCTTCCCGGTATTTCTTCCCCCGGGCGTGCTTCACGATCTTCCGGATGCGGTCATCGGTCCATTCCCGCACCCGTCTCAGCGTCTCTGGATCCTGCGAATGCAGGGTGCGATAGAGCCCATCCGCCGCAGCACTGCAGAGATCCTGGACGGTTGCGGCCACCCCTCCCTCCGGATGGTGGCGGGAGTCAACGACAAGAACCAGGGCGAGCGGATCCGGCTCATCATGCGGATGAATGGACATAGAGGGCATTGTCCCACACCACCGATCGATCACACCGCTGCACTCAGGGGGAGCCCCGCGCACTGCGCCGAGAAGGTGATGCCAGAAGTTATTTGACTATTCAATAGTTGACTAGCACATTGTTGCTTGTTCAACAAAAGTTCGTGTCTGCGATGCGGATACAGGAAAGAAGGAGTACGCACATGACCACAGCAACCATCTTCGGAACCGGCAACATGGGCACGGCGATCGCTGGGCTCTTCACAGAGGCGGGGGTCGAGACGCAGACCCTGAATTCCAAGAGCACCGCAGAGACGGTCACCGGCGACATCGTCGTACTCGCCGTCCCCTACCCCGCGTTGGAGACCATCGTCGCCGCCTACGGGGATCAGCTCAGCGGAAAGGTTGTCGTCGACCTCACCAATCCCCTTGACTTCTCGACCTTCGACTCTCTGGTGGTCCCCGCCGACGGCTCCGCCGCCGCCGAGCTGGCAGCCCATCTCCCGAACTCCCACGTCCCGAAGGCCTTCAACACCAACTTCGCCGCCACGCTCTCGACGAAGCTCGTCGGAGGTCAGCCCACCACCGTACTGATCGCCGGAGACGACGACGAGTCGAAGCACACCCTGATCGACCTCCTCTCGAAGGCAAACCTCTCGGCGGTTGACACCGGGTCGCTCAAGCGCGCGCGCGAACTCGAATCGCTCGGATTCCTTCAGCTGGCCCTCGCCGCATCTGAGAAAATTGGCTGGACCGGGGGATTCTCCCTCGAGCACTGATGGAGCACACACCATGACTACCTCATCTCCTCGCCGCGACTGGCTCGACCAAGACGAGCTGGATACGTGGATGCGGCTTTTCGTTCTCGCCGCTGCAGCCCAGACCCGGCTCGACGGCCAGTTGCGCAGGAGTGAGGGAATCACCCGGTTTGAGTTCTATGTCCTCGCCGTCCTCGACGAGCAAAACGGGGTGACCCCGACCATGGGGGATCTGGCCCGCGCACTGCATTGCACTCCCTCACATCTCTCCCATACGGTTCGAAAGCTCGAGTCCACTGGCTGGGTTCAACGGGAGCGCACACCGGGAAATGCCCGAACCGCATCCGTCCGCCTGACCGAGTCAGGGCTCCAACGCCTCAAAGAGGCGGCCCCCGGGCATGTCAAGGCAATCCGTGAACTGATCTTCGATCACCTCACCCCCGCCCAGACCGAGGCCTTTGCCGAGGCACTCGAACGCATCACGACGGCCCTCACCGCAGAGGAGACCGGAGCCGCCGAGGGGGTGCAGGGACGATGCCGCGCGCTCCTCGGGCGCACTGGAGGATCACCCGAAGTCTCTCAGCGCACCGTCACCTCGGACTGATACAGTTCACAACTGGATCCAGAAATATATGGTTGGAATATGTTTCGGATCCCGCGTGTTCGCACACGGAGAAGGTCCAAAGTCCGGATGAGCCGGCGCACCGCAAAGGGGCGACGCGCCGGACGAACTGAGAGAGAAGAGGACACCATGGCCTACAAGACCACGAATCCGTACACCGGCGTTGTTGAGAAGGAATTCCCGACAGCCACCACCGCCGAGATCGCCGCCGACCTCGACACCGCCCATGAGGCATTCCTCGCCTGGAGTGAACTCCCCGTCGAAAAGCGCACCGCCGTGCTCGACAAGGCCGCACAGATCCTTCGCGAGAACGCCCACGAATATGCGACCATCCTGACCACCGAGATGGGCAAGACCATTACCGAGGCCGAGGGCGAGGTCGCACTCTCCGCCGACATCCTGTCGTACTACGTCGATCACGCCGCCGAGTTCCTGAAGCCGCGGCCCCTGCCCACCGACGCATCCGAGGGCGAGGTCGTCCTGACCAAGCATCCGCAGGGCATCCTGTTCTGCGTCGAGCCGTGGAACTTCCCGTACTACCAGCTCGCCCGAGTGGCCGCCCCGCAGCTCTCGGCCGGCAACGTGCTCATCGTGAAGCACGCGAGCAACGTACCGCAGGCCGCCGTGGCCTTTGAGGAGCTTCTCCTCAAGGCGGGCGCCCCCAAGGGCGTGTACACCAACGTCTTCGCGAGCCACGAGGCCTCCGAGCAGATCATCTCCGACACCCGCGTGCGCGGGGTGGCGCTGACCGGAAGCGAGGCTGCCGGTGCGGTCATCGCGGGCCTTGCCGGCAAATACCTCAAGAAGTCCACCATGGAGCTCGGTGGCGCCGATGCCTTCATCGTCCTTGAAGATGCCGATCTTCCCGCCACCGCCAAGATGGCCGCCATCGGGCGGAACTGGAACGCCGGCCAGGTGTGCTGCTCTTCCAAGCGGTTCATCGTTGTCGACTCCGTCTATGACGAGTTCCTCGACCTCTACAAGAAGGAGGTCGCAAAGCTGCACCCGGGTGATCCGATGGATCCCAGCACAACGTTCGCCCCCATGCACGATGCCGCCTCCGTCGCCGACCTGCACAAGCAGGTTGAGAAGGCAGTGGCTGCCGGAGCCAAGGTTGAGGATCTCGCCCTGGATGCCCCGGTTCCCGAGCAGGGCGCGTTCTTCGCTCCCCAGCTCCTGACCGACATCGCCCCCGAGAACCCCGCCACCCAGGAGGAGTTCTTCGGCCCGGTCGGGCAGCTCTACCGGGTGAAGGACGAGGAAGAGGCCATCAAGGTCGCCAACGCCTCGCCGTTCGGCCTGGGTGGCTCTGTCTTCACCACCGATGAGGAGCGCGGCAAGAAGGTCGCAGCCCGCCTCGACACCGGTATGGTCTACATCAACCACCCCACCTGGGTGAAGGCCGACATCCCGTTCGGCGGGGTCAAGAACTCCGGCTATGGCCACGAGCTCATCGACCTCGGTTTCAACGAGTTCCTCAACATCAAGGTTGTCGACGTCACCGACGTGCACTCCGCGTTCTGATTCGTCCTCGAACCTGACGGGCCCGTTCTCCTCTGGAGAGCGGGCCCGTTCCCGTTTCCGGACCGGGGCAGTCACCCCACAGAATGTCCGAATGACTCCCGGACAGCGGCGATGTCGTCAGCCCCATGGCCGGAGGCCACCGCCTCCTGGAACAGACCCGCCAACGCGGTCAACAGCATCGGGGCCTGCCCCGGCGTCTCCCGGAGGGCGAGATGCAGATCTTTGGCCAGCGCATCCACCGAGAATTGCACCGGATAGTCCTGCCGCAGCATGGCGGCGCCTTTCCCCTGGATATAGGGGCTCGTCATCCCCGTCCCTGAAAGGGCATCCAGCACCAGCTCCTCCCGCACCCCCAGGCGTTCCGCCACGGCCATCGCCTGAGCGGCCCCGGCGGTCAGCGCCGCAATCCACGTGTTCATGGCCAGCTTGAGCGCCGAAGCAGCGGGGGCCGCCGACCCGGCAACCGTACGATGCGTACACAGCGCCTGGAGGACGGGGTCCAGGCGTGCCACATCCTCGTCCGCCCCGGCCAAGAGCGCCGTCAGAGTGCCCTCCAACGCCGGCCCCCTCGTTCCCAGCACCGGGGCATCCACGCACCGGATGCCCCGGGCCCGAGCCAGCTCCGCGATCTCACGGGAGCCTTTCACCCCGACCGTGGACGACTGCATCCACACGACTGAGGCAGACACCCCACTCCACGCGTCCCCCATCACGTCAAGGACCGCTGCCGCATCGAAGAGCAGGGTGATGACCACATCCGCCCCGGTAACGGCCTCCGTGGGGGTGCGGCAGACCCGGGCCCCGGCCGAGGCGAGGGGGAGGGCCCTGGAGTGTGTTCGGTTCCAGACCGAGACGGGAAAGCCACGATCCAGGAGCCTCCGGGCGACCGCCTCTCCAAGTGTGCCTGTCCCAATCACAGAAATATGAAGAGCATCCATGGCGTCATGCTATTGCCTCTCCACAGCTGGGCTGTTGTGGATGCGCTCCGGAGCCTCCGGACATAGGCTCCCGGCACTCGAACGGTGGTGATATCGATGCGCCTCAAACTCCGTGTGCTCGACGGAGATCGAGTCGAGTCCGTTCTCCTGCAGGTGCCCGAGCAGGCCACGATCGAGGCAGCCGCCGGTCTGATCGCACGGGCGCTCCCCGGCCTCCGGCGCCTCCCCGAGAGGCCGCTCACGCTGGTTCGAGTCACGGAGGAACAGGACCGCGACCGACCTGCGAGCGCAACGACTTCTGCGCCCCCGTTGCCGCCGCACAGACTGATTCGGGACTCAGCAGTGCTCGGAGGAGACATGGTCCGTGTCATCCCGGTCCCGGTTCAGGAACCCCCGCCCCGGATCTGGGCCGAAACAGACGGGGGTGGCAAACAGGTGCTGAACATCGGGGAGCACCAGATCGGACGGGCTGCCGGGTCCAGGATCCGGCTCCGGGACCCACATGTCTCCCGGAGCCATGCACATCTGCTGGTGGCGGCCTCCGGAGCGGTCACCCTTGTGGATCATGGCTCCGTCAATGGCACCCGCTGGAACGGAACACGAGTTGAGGGATCCTGCGCCATCGACCAGGACGGAATACTGGAAATCGGGGATCATCAAATCCATCTCAGGAGGATCCGGGACCAGGTACTCCCGCCAATTTCCAGCCTCGGGGCGAACGCAGACAGCACGCGCCCCCAGAACCGCGGCACATCCTCGATTCTGCGATCCCCTCGGGACTGGCCCGAGCCGCCTCCGAGCGTCCTCCATCTTCCCGTCCCTCCCTCGCCTCGGGAGCGTCGTCCACTTCAGCTGCTTCCAGCGTTGGCCCCGCTTGCCCTCGGGGCGATGACTGCACTCCTCTCGGATACACCCACGGGCCTGCTGTTCATGCTGCTCACACCACTTACCCTTGCCGGAACATGGATGGAGGATCGTCTCCGCGGCCGCAGAGCCCATCGAGAAGCATTCAGGGCGCTCCGCTCCGAACTCGGCACCGCCAAAGAACGCCTGCGGGCAGCAAGGACAGCCGCACAGACCAGATTCGCTGCCCAGCATCCCCCGCCGGAGCGTCTCCTCCCCATCGTGCTGCGCCGCGAGAACCTCTGGTGCCGGACCCCCTATGATGCCGATTTTCTCGAGGCCCGGGTCGGTGTCAGCGAAGGCCCGGCACCGTGGAGCATTGAGCCGGAAGCCGACCCTGGAACGATGGAGACAGGACACGGCACGAGGACAGCCGTCCCCCGGACCCTCGCGCCACTCATCGAAGAGCTCACCCGGCTTCGGATCGCGGCGGGGAGACTCCCGGGCACCCCGATCACGATTCCCCTCTCCCGCGAGCACATGTTCGGCATCACCGGTTCGCCGAGCCGCATGCTGCCGACGCTCAACGCCTTCCTCACCCAGATCGTGTCGCAGCACTCCCCCGCCGATCTGGTGCTGTGCGGACTCATCGCACCCTCACTGCAGCCGTGGCTGTCCTGGTTGCGCTGGCTCCCTCATGTCGACGCCCCAGGTTCTCCAATTGCCGCAGAGTCCTCTGATCACGCCGGGCCCGCAACAACCAGTCACTTCGCAACCGATATGTCCGGAGCACGAGACCTGCTCCACGCGCTCAAACGGATCGCCGGAGCCCGGGAAGCTGCACATCGGCGGAAGCACTCGGCAGCACATCCCCGCATCGTCTGCATTGTCACTGACCCGCTTGAACAATCACTGGAAGAGATCCTGAAACTAGCCCTGCCCGAACTCGGCCTCCACCTCATCTGGATCTCCGCGGAGGGTACGCCGCTTCCGGGAGACTGCACCAAAATTCTGCGGATCGCGACACAGACCGAGTTGCTCGGAACTGGTGCCCGGGGGCTGCCTGAGTCTCGCATCCGCCTCCAGCAGGCAGATAAGCTCCCCCTCAACCAGGCCACCAGGGTCGCCTTCGAGCTGTGCCCTCTCCGCGATTTGACGCACGATGCCACTACAACGGTCATCCCCGAGAGCGTCGCCCTCGGAGAGCTCTTCGACACCGGGACCCTGCCTACTCCCGAGGACATTCTCCGGAGATGGCGCTCCCCCAACACGCTGACCCGCCCCGTCCACGCCCCAGTCGGACACGACGGGGCAGGCCGAGTGCTCATCGATCTCCAACGAGATGGCCCCCATGCGCTGGTCGCCGGGACGACCGGATCCGGAAAGAGCGAGCTCCTCCAGACCTGGGTCCTTTCTCTGTGCGCCTCTACCCCACCAGAGCAGCTCACCTTTCTGCTGATCGATTACAAGGGAGGGTCCGCCTTCCATGGCTGCTCACGCCTTCCGCATACGATTGGGATGATCACCGATCTCGACGCTCACCTCGTGGATCGCGCCCTCGGATCGCTGCGTGCCGAGCTGCATCTCAGAGAAAGGCTCCTCGCGGAGCACGGGGCGAAAGATCTGGATGCACTCCGCCGAGTCTCCGCCGACACTGCCCCGCCCCGCCTCATTATCGTGGTCGATGAATTCGCCGCGCTGGCCCGCGAACGCCCGACCTTCTTGGAAGGGATCGTCGATCTGGGCGCCCGGGGTCGATCCCTCGGGATACATCTCATATTGGGTACCCAGCGCCCCGCCGGAGTCGTGAGCGAGCACCTGCGCGCAAATACCAATCTGAGGATTTCATTGCGGACCGCCTCAGAGCTCGACAGCATAGATGTCCTCGGAACGCCGCAGGCGGCGAGCATCACGTCCCGCACACCGGGCCGGGCACTCCTCCGGATCGGGTCCTCCTCCCCTCGGGTTCTCCAGACCGCCTACGGAGGCCGCCCAGCCACGTCCGGGGAAGTGTCGTCTGCCTGGTGCCGCCCATATCCCTTCGGGATCGCGATGCCGTCTGCTCCCCCGGCCGGACCCGCAGCCCCAAGACCGGCAGCTGGCACCCCAGAGGCTGAGCCCACCCAGGCAGAGGCCTTGATCGAGCGGATTCGCGCCGCCGCCGGAACCGCCGGATCACCCGCACCGCACCGTCCCTGGCTGGATCCGCTGCCGACCAGGCTCCCCCTCCAGGTCGGTGTCCGGGATCCAGCATCCCGACGCCGCGATCGGCACCGAATAGGCGCACTCCTTCTGGGACTCTGCGATCGCCCCGAACAGCAGTCACAACCCGTCTACTCCCCCACACTGGAATCCCTCGGCGGCGTCCTGGTCTGTGGTGCCGGAGGTTCCGGACGCACCAGTGCCCTGCGCTCACTTATTGTGCAAGCGACCACCGATCCCGGCGAGCCGGTCTGGGCGTATGCGGTGGATGCCAGCGGCGCACTCGCCGATCTCACCGTCCTGCCCGGGGTCGGCTCGGTGACCCGGGCATCCGACCGCGCTGGCACACTGCGCCTCCTGCGCTGGATTGAGGGACAGATCGAGGCACGCGCACGGGCCTTCGAGGCGACCGGGGCGAACACGCTCACCGAGTATCGGGCCCACTCCGGGCGGCCACTTCCCCGGCTCCTGCTCTGTCTGGACTCATTCGAGGAGGCGGAGGAGCTCTTGCCGCCCTCCAGGGAGCAGGACCCCTGTGCGGTGTTCACCTCCTGTGCAGTGCGGGGACGACGGCTGGGCATCCATGCGGCTGTCTGCGCGAGCCGCCCATCACGGCTCCCCTCCGAGCTGCGCTCCGTTCTCAAAACGGTGTTTCCGCTGCGGCAACAGGATGCGGCCTCGGCGGGGTCATGCGGGGCACCTGACCATTTCGGCGACCCCTCGCATCCCCCAGGACGCACCTGGGTCGACGGAGCAGAAATCCAGCTGGGTTTGCTCAACCCCGGTGCACTTTCGCGCCTGACAGCGCAGGCAGCCGGCCGTCTCCTCCCGGCAACGGTCCCTCCGTCTCCTCCAGCCCGCCTTGTTCTCGACGAGCTGACACCGGCAGAGGACGGGCGGCCCACAATCGGCGTCGATCTCGAGACGCTGCAACCACTGGGGATCCCGCCGACGGGTGTCCTGCTCGTCCAGGGAAGAACGGGCAGCGGACGCACCACCGCACTCCGTACGCTCCGGGACGCGTTGCTCAATTCCAGGCCCGGAGCCCGTCGTCTCCTCTTCACCCCTCATCGAGGGGAGCTCTCGACGGATCCCGGATGGGATCAGATCTTCGAAGGCGTAGATGCAGTGAACGACGGGATCCGGGCGCACCTCCTGGCCTCCCGCTCAGGCGACATCCTCGTCGTGGAACGGGCGGCCGATCTGGCAGAGACACCGGCTGGGGAGGTCCTCGGTCAACTCCTTCACCGCTACGGGCACGGTACGGGCTCCGTGCTGATGGAGATCAGCGGCCCCGAGCTGCGGGGGGCCTGGGCACTCGCGAACGCGGTCCGGGAGCCGGGGGCCGCACTACTGTTAGACCCCCCGCCAGGCGAGGCACTCGGCGAACCGGGCAGTGAGGCACCGCTGGAACGGCCAGTTTCCCGCCGTCCAGGGGTCGGGATCCTGGTCGAGCGCGGCCGGGCGCGACATCTTCTGGTGGCGCTGCCGGGAGACACCGCTTCAGAACAGTTGCTGCCAGGCCTGCACCCCGAGTCGTACCGCCAGGAGGGCAGCGACCACAAGGAACACCGTCCGCACGAACTTTGATCCCAGACGGATCGCTGTACGGGCCCCGAGGTATCCCCCGGCGAGATTTGCGGCACCAAGCAGGAGTCCGAGCCAGATCAGGGGTGCACCGTGGGCCAGGAAAATGATCAGGGCTGCGGCGTTGGTGCCCAGATTGACGACACGGGCCAAGACCGACGCGTCCAAGAACGAGCACCCGATCCCCGCGACCAGGCCGAATACCAGAAAGGTGCCGGTTCCCGGGCCAATCATCCCGTCGTAGGCGCCAACCGTCGCCCCGAGGCACGCCACTGCGACACGTCGCCCGCGCACCCCGAACTTCAGCGAGGTCTCGGCCCCCAGTGCAGGGCGGGCGAGCGTCAGGCCTCCGGTGAGGAGAACCGCCAAAAACACAATCGGGGTGATCCATTTCGAGGGCAGTGCCGCGGCCGCGAACGCGCCCCCGATCGATCCCAGAACCGCCGCGGGAAGCATCCACAGCAGAATTCCGCGCGGCAGCCTCACCCGCCGCAGGTATGTGACGGAGGAAACCGCAACCCCCAGAGTGCCAGCGAGTTTATTGGTGGCGAGCGCCTGAAGGGGCGAGACTCCCGGGGCAAGCAGCAGGGCGGGGAGCTGGATGAGTCCGCCCCCGCCGACCACCGCATCCACCCACCCGGCGAGAATACTGCAGAGTACCAGCACAGCAACGCCCCACAGCGAGATGGTATCCATTCCCACACTTTAAGCAGTTCGAGGCGCAATCCCGCACACGACAGGATATCTCCGCCGGTTCGACAGGTCTCTTCCAGAAGCATAGTGTTGACTGGTTATGCGTCGGATCAGAGGAGGGCTCGGGCTCTCGATTGCCATCATGCTCGTGAGCTCATTCATGGGCAATTTCACGCAGACGCAACTCTCGACCGCCCTGCCGCAGGTCGTCACAGATTTTCATATCACCGTGACCGTGGGGCAGTGGCTGACCTCCATCTTCATGCTAGTGCTCGGCGTCATGGTGCCGATGACCGCGTTCCTGACACGGCGGTTCACGACCCGGCAGATCGTGCTCGTCTCGATGCTCGTCTTCACCGCGGGGTCGTTCATGGCCTGGTGGGCGCCCTCGTTCCT
>JAKVJE010000001.1 GCA_022487185.1 Microbacteriaceae bacterium | reverse complement strand
GGCGTCCAGTGCCCGCCGCATCACAATCGCATCCACGCCGCCCGGCTGATAGTACCGTGGCCGGCGGCCGATCTCTTCGAAGCCCGCGGCCCGATAGAGCCCCCGCGCGGCGGCGTTGTCGACCCGAACCTCCAGAAACACCCGCCGGGCCCCCCGCGCCGCCGCCGCCGCACAGAGCGCCTCAAGGAGCGCCCGCCCCCGTCCAGCCCCGCGGTGCCCGGGGAGTACGCCGAGGGCCAGGATGTCGGCCTCTCCGCCCCCCTGCGCGGCCAGCACGGCCCCCCAGCCCCTCGGCTCGGCGCCGGCACGGTTCGGAGTATCGATCAGGCAGACCGTGTCCGCATCCCGCAGGGCATTTGAGAGGAGATCCCGTGACCAGGGAGCCTCCGGGAAGCACGCCTCCTCAATCCGTACCAGCGCGGCGAGATCCGCTGTACCCGCGGGCCGGAGCTCCGTCACTGCAACACGGATTTCGGAACCGCCCGGGAGATATCCGGTGACCGCACATAGATCGGCTCCACCCCACGCGGAGCCAGCCCCGCAGCGGACCGAGCGGCCGCCACCCGGCCGACCCATTCAGCCTTCGGGGGCTCCTGACACACGTTCTCCGGCAGCGGATCCGTCTGCGGAACCACCCTGGCCAGATCCAATGACTGCGGCATGCCGGCCTCATCCAGCGACCCGTATTCCGTGAGGAACCACTCGTGCCGGCGCGCATCCCTGCAGACCGTCAGCGGGAGCTCGGACCCCCGGGCCACGGACTGGGCCGCCACCGCGTCGTGACTCGGAACCCCCCACAGGGGAAGGTGTCCGGGCAAGGCGAACGCGATCGCCGCCGCGATCCCGACCCGGAGCCCGGTGAACGGCCCGGGCCCCACCCCGACCGCAACCGCATCCACCGCGGATGCGGGCACCGCGGCCTGGGCAAGCACCGCGCGCAGCAGCGGACCCACGGCCTCGGCGTGCGCCCGGGGGTTTCGATCCTCCGCGAGCGCCAGCACCTCTGCCCCCGCAGATCGTTCGTCCTCAGTGCGCAGCAGCGCCACCGAGGTCCCCGCAGACGAGTCAATCGCCATCCACAGCATGTGTCGTCCCCTCCTTCATGAGCACCGCGTCCAACCGTCCGAACAGTCCCGGCGCCCCGTGGTCACGCAGCAGCACCCGCCGCGGCTCCGGACCATCCAGCGGGGCATCCGCATCCACGCCGCCCATGGGCCGCTCCAGCACCAGCTCGCACCAGGCGTCCCCGAAGGCCTCAGCGAACGGTTCCCCCCACTCCACAACGGTGATCGACGCGGCAGGGTCCAGCCCCAGGTCGTCGACCTCCAGCGCATCGTGGAGCCGATATGCGTCCACATGCACCAGCGGTGCCTCGCCCCCGGTCGGGTGCGTGCTCGCGAGGACGAAGGTCGGGCTCGTCACCGTCCCGAGGATCCCCAGGCCCTCGCCGATTCCCCGGGTCAGCGTGGTCTTCCCAGCCCCCAGCTCCCCGGTGAGAATGAGCACGTCCCCGCGCCGGAGTATCCCGGCCAGGTGCCTCCCGAGGGCCTCCATCTGCTCCGGAGTCGCAATGATCACTCCGCTGCTCATCGATAGACCCGCTCGCAGCGGCCGCCCATCCGCGTCACGATCTCGTAGGCGATCGTCCCCGCGGCCTCCGCCCACTCGGCCGCCGACGGCTCTCCCCGGGCCGGGTCCCCGAAGAGGACCACCTCGTCGCCGATCTGAACCGGATCGTCACCGACATCCACGAGGAACTGGTCCATGGCCACGCGCCCCGCGATGCGATACCGATGACCGTTCAGCAGCACCTCGGCACGGTTCGTCACAGACCGGGGCACCCCATCCGCATATCCGAAGGGGACCAGTGCCAACGTGGTCTCCCGAGGAGTGCGGTACAGGAACCCGTAGGAGACCCCCGTGTCGGCCGGCACCCGCTTCACATGGATCACCCGCCCCGACACGCGCATCACCGGGGTGAGGCCGAGCTCCGCACTGCTCCGGTCGTCCGGGGAGACCCCATAACCACCGATCCCCAGCCGCACCATGTCGTAGCGCGCCTCGGGATGGTCAACGGCGACCTGGGTGGCCGCGATATGGCGCACCTCAGGATGGATGCCGAGCTCGGCCGCACGCGCCAGCGCGGCATCGAACTGATGCAACTGCTCCCGGTCGTCCTCCCAGCTCGTGTTGGACAGGTGGGAGAAGACTCCACGCACGCGCAGGCGCCCCTCCTGCTGCAACCGGGCCGCGGTGGTCAGGAACTCCTCCCACTGCTCGGGACTGGACCCGTTGCGGGAGAGACCGGTGTCGATGGCCAGGTGCACCCACTGCACGCCCGCCTCCGCGGCTGCCACGAGCTGTGCCGCATATGAGAGTCCGACATCGATGTGGTTCCAGGCGGCGGCGTGGAAGTCACAGGCCGGATCGAACTGCCACGCCACAACCGGGGCCGTGATGCCCGCGGCGCGGAGTTCGAGGGCCTCCTCCAAGGTAACCACTCCGAGCCAGTCCGCCCCGGCCTCGACCGCGGCGCGGGCGATTGGGACTGCGCCGTGCCCGTAGGCGTTTGCCTTCACCACCGCCAGCACCTTCGCCGGGGCAACCCGTTCCCGGATCGTCCGGACATTCCTCCGGTACGCCTCCAGATCGATCCGCAGCTCCCGCAGTGGGTTCATAATGCTCCTTCCAGGATCACGATCGCGGTTGCGAGGGGATCCTCATGTGTCAGTGACAAATGAACGGTACGGACTCCGAGGGCGTCGGCGCGGCGCCGAACACCTCCGGAGAAGCTCAGCACCGGAACCCGCCCTGGAGCGGGCCGAGGAGTCTGAATATCGACGAAACGGAAATCGGGGATGGCGCCGCCGAGCGCTTTCACCGCCGCCTCCTTGGCCGCAAACCGTGCGGCCAGCGACGCGAGCGGCAGCGTGCGTTCCTCCGGACCGAACAGGCGGGGCAACAGCTCCGGTGTCCGTTGGACAGCCGCCGCGAAACGGGACAGCCGCACATGGTCGATACCGATGCCGAGGATCACTCGACGGTCACAGACTTCGCAAGGTTCCGGGGCTGGTCGACGTCGAGTCCCTTCGCCGTCGAGAGTTCCATTGCGAAGATCTGCAGCGGGACCACCGACAGGAACGGAGAGAAGAGCGGTGACGTCAGGGGCACGGTGATGACGTCATCCGCATAGGGCAGCACGGCAGTGTCCCCGACCTCTGCGACGGCAATTACCCGGGCTCCCCGGGCACGGATCTCCTGGATATTTGAAAGCACCTTCGCATGGAGCTCGGCCGAACGCCGGGGGCTCGGCATCAGGACGAACACCGGCAGGCCCGGATCGATGAGGGCGATGGGGCCGTGCTTGAGCTCTCCGGCCGCGAACCCCTCCGCATGGATGTAGGCGAGCTCCTTGAGCTTGAGCGCCCCCTCCAGGGCCACCGGGTAGAGCACGTTTCTCCCCAGGAAGAGCACAGCCCGTGTGTCGGCCATCCAATGGGCCATCTGGGGGATCCCCTCGGAAGCGTGCAGCGCCCCCTGAATCCGGTCCGGCAGGGCCTCCAGCTCCGCGACCGCATCCGTCCGCTCGGCGTCCGAGAGCGTTTCCCGAAGCTGCCCCAGGTACAGCCCAAGCAGGTAAAGTGCGGCAACCTGCGCCGAATAGGCCTTGGTCGACGCGACCGCCACCTCCGGCCCCGCATGGGTATAGAGCACCCCATCGGCCTCCCGGGCGATGGTGGCCCCCTGCGTGTTGCAGACGGCGAGCACCGGCGCCCCCTGCTGCTGGGCATACCGCGTCGCCATGAGGGTGTCCATCGTCTCACCCGACTGTGACACCGCCACGACGAGCGTCCGGGGGCCGATGACGGGATCCCGGTACCGGAACTCGTGGGACAGCTGCACATCCACCGGCACCCCGACCCAGCGCTCCAGCGCATAGCTGGCCGTCATCCCCGCATAGGAGGCCGTTCCACAGGCCAGGATCAGGACCCGGTCGACCGCGGCAAGCGCCGAATCGGGCAGGGCAAGACCAGGGAAGCAGACCTTCCCGTCCCGGAGACGCCCGCGCAGCGTGTCGGCGACGGCCTCCGGCTCCTCCGAGATCTCCTTGGCCATGAAGGAAGACCATCCGCCCTTCTCCGCTGCGGAGGCGTCCCACTCCACCTCGAAGGCCTCCGGTTCGACCGGCTCACCGTCGAAGGTGGTAACCGCAATGGAATCGGCGGTGAGGACCACCATCTGGTCCTGCCCGATCGCGAGCGCATGGGTGGTGTGCGCCACGAAGGCGGCCACATCCGAGGCGAGGAAGTTCTCGCCCTTCCCGCGGCCGATGACGAGCGGCGAGTTCCGCCGGGCCCCGACCACGACGCCGGGCTCGTCCTGATGCACCGCGAGCAGGGTGAATGCCCCCTCGAAGCGGCGCACGGAGGCGCGGAACGCCGCCTCCAGATCATGCAGACGCTCATACTCACGGCCGATCAGCACCGCTGCGACCTCGGTGTCGGTCTCTGAGGTAAAGGAGAAGCCCTCGTCGAGCAGTTCGGCCTTCAGCTCCGCGTAATTCTCGATGATGCCGTTGTGAATCACCGCGAGGCGGCCATGATCGCCCACATGCGGATGCGCATTCTCGTCGGTCGGCCCCCCGTGCGTGGCCCAGCGCGTGTGCCCGAGCCCGGTGTGCCCGGCCTTCAGGGGGTGTCGGTGGAGATCGTCCACCAGCACGTTGAGCTTGCCGGCGCGCTTCCGCACCTGCAGCTCGCCATCGTCGGAGATGACGGCGACCCCGGCGGAGTCATACCCTCGGTATTCGAGTCGTTGTAGTCCCGAGAGCAGCACCCCAAGGGTGTCTCCGGGCCCGGCATATCCCACGATTCCGCACATGCTTGGATTTTACGGCAAGATAGTGCGTATGCCCTCCGCCGACCATGCGTGGGTCGCGACCGCGCCGGATCCTGCGCCGCGGCGACACACGCCCTCCCCCTTCTGGGACGTCTCCCGCGAGGACTGGGCTCAGCTGGCCACCGGCCTCGCCTCCCCGCTCAGTGCGGCTGAGATCTCGGCCCTCCGGGGGCTGGGGGATCCCATGGATGTGGGAGAGGTCTCCGCGATCTACCTGCCGGTGAGTCTGCTGCTCAACCACTACGTGACCACGAACCAGCGCCTCCATGAACGGCTCCGCCGGTTCCTGGGCACCCGCGAGACCAACACGCCCTACGTCATCGGAGTGGCGGGGTCGGTCGCGGTCGGGAAGTCGACGGTGGCCCGCGTCCTCCAGGAGCTGCTGAGCCGCTGGGATAGCACCCCCCGGGTGTCGCTGGTGACCACGGACGGGTTTCTGCTCCCAAACAAGACACTGCAGGAGCGGAACCTCATGGAGCGCAAGGGGTTCCCGGAATCCTACGATCTTCCGGCCCTGCTACGGTTCATCACGGCGATCAAATCGGGAGAGCCCCGTGTCCGGGCACCGTACTATTCCCATTCGCGCTACGACATCGTCCCGGATCGGGAGGTCGTCGTCGAGCATCCGGATGTCCTCATCTTGGAGGGCCTGAACGTCCTCCAGTCTCCGGAGCTCGATCAGCAGGCCTCGGTGAGCGACCTCATCGATTTCGGGGTCTACATCGACGCCAGGACCTCCGACATCGAGCGCTGGTACATCGACCGGTTCATGAAGCTCCAGCAGGAAGCGTTCCCGGATCCACACGCCTATTTCCACAAATACGCGGCCCTGGGCCCTCGTGAGGCGGCCGAAACGGCACGGGACATCTGGCGATCGGTGAATCTCCCCAATCTGGAGCAGAATATCGCCCGGACGAAGGCCCGGGCCCGGCTGATTCTTCAGAAGGATGCGGACCACAGCGTGCACCGCATCCTGCTGCGCAAGCTCTGAGAGCCGGGCTACGCCAGCGCGGTCTCCACGACCCCCGCCAGCCGGGTCGCCCACGTCTGTGAGGTGCCGGTGTCTGCGGCCTCGACCATCACCCGGATGAGGGGCTCGGTTCCGCTGGGGCGCAACAGGACCCGACCGGTATCGCCGAGCGCGGCCTGAGCTTCGTGTACGGCATCGGCGATGGGCTGGTTCCCCTCGAGCCGGTGCTTGTCGACAACCCGGACATTGATCAGGGTCTGTGGAAGCCGAGTCATCGCACGGTCGGCGAGGACCGAGAGCGGCACGCCAGAGGCGCGCAGTGCAGCGAGCAGCTGCAGACCGGTCAGAAGGCCGTCTCCGGTGGTCGCGAAGCGCCGCATGATGACGTGCCCGGACTGCTCTCCGCCCAGACTGTACCCGTGGGCGTTGATCTCCTCGAGAACGTAGCGGTCCCCCACCTTGGTCTCGGCGATCTGGATGCCGGCCTTCCGCATCGCAAGCTTGAGGCCCAGATTGCTCATTACGGTGCACACGAGGGTGTCCTGGGCGAGCTCGCCACGCCCCTGCAGGGCGAGCGCCAGAATGGCCATGATCTGGTCGCCGTCAATGACGCGCCCGTTCTCGTCGACCGCGAGACAGCGGTCGGCATCTCCGTCATGAGCGATCCCCACGTCGGCGCCGCGCGCCCGCACGAGGTTCTGCAGGCGCTCGATATGTGTCGAGCCGACTCCCGCGTTGATGTTGTACCCATCGGGTTCGGCGCCGATGACGGTGACGTCGGCCCCGGCATCGGTGAAGACCTGCGGGGAGACCGCCGAAGCCGCTCCATTGGCGCAGTCGAGCACCATCCGGATGCCATCGAGACGGTTCGGGAGGGTCCCGAGCAGATGGACCAGGTACCGGTCTTCGGCATCCGCGAACCTGCGGATGCGCCCCACGTCCGATCCCGTGGGGGCGAGCTTGGGCCCGTCGAGGGCGGCCGCGATCTCATCCTCGATCGCATCGTCGAGCTTGAGCCCGCCGCGGGCGAAGAACTTGATGCCGTTGTCCTCGGCCGGGTTGTGCGAGGCGGAGATCATGACGCCGAAGTCGGCCCCCAGATCCCCCACCAGGAACGCGGTCGCGGGTGTCGGGAGCACTCCCGCATCCATCACGTCCACGCCGGCACTGGCCAGCCCAGCCGCGACCGCCGAGCCCAGGAATTCTCCGGAGACCCTGGGATCGCGCCCCAAGACCGCGGTCGGGCGGCGCCCCTCGGCGCGCGCCGACCGCCCCAGGACGTCGGCCCCGCAGCGTGCGAGGTTGAGCGCGAGATCGACCGTGAGATCGCGATTCGCGAGCCCCCGCACGCCATCGGTGCCGAACAGCCTGGCCATGTGGATCAGCGCTTGGAGTACTGCGGCGCCTTACGGGCCTTCTTGAGCCCGGCCTTCTTGCGCTCGGCCACACGGGCATCACGCTTGAGGAATCCGGCCTTCTTCAGCTCGGGGCGGTTGTTGTCACGATCAATCTCGTTCAGGGCCCGGGCGATGGCGAGGCGCAGCGCGCCGGCCTGTCCGGAGGGACCGCCACCCTGAATGTGGGCGGCGATGTCATAAGCGCCATCCAGATCGAGGAGGGTCAGCGGATCCTTGATCAGCTGCTGGTGCAGCTTGTTCGGGAAGTAGTCGTCGAGTGCCCGCCCGTTGACGGTGAACTCGCCGGCGCCGGGGGTCAGGCGGACGCGAGCGATGGCCTGCTTCCGACGACCGACGGCCGCACCCGGGACGCTCAGGTTGCGCGGGGTGGCGACGGCCACCGACTCTGCCGCATCCTCCGGGGTCGCGGTGCTGTAGCTTGTCAGCTCGGTTTCTGTGGTGTTCTCAGCCACGATGCTCCTTCGAAAGTCTCTCTACGCCTACTGGGCGATCTGGTCGAACGTGTACGGGACCGGCTTCTGCCCGGCGTGCGGGTGCTCGGCGCCGCGGTAGACGTGCAGTTTGGTGAACTGCTGACGGCCGAGGCTTGTTTTGGGGAGCATTCCCCGGACGGCCTTCTCGATGGCGCGCTCGGGATTGTTCTCAAGGATGTCGGCGTACGACTCGGAGCGGATCCCGCCCGGGTAACCGGAGTGCCGCCAGGCGAGCTTGGTGTGTGCCTTGCCGTTGGTGAGGACAACCTTGGCCGCGTTGACCACGATGACATTGTCGCCGTTGTCCAGGTTCGGGGTGAAGGTCGGCTTGTTCTTGCCGCGGAGGATGGCGGCTACGTGGGAGGCCAGGCGGCCCAGGACCACGTCGGTGGCGTCAATGACCACCCAGTCGCGCTTCAGTTCGCTTGCCTTCGGCGAATACGTGCGTGTCACGTCTTCTGCTTTCTGTCGAGATGAGGTGTTCGTGAATCCCACTCCGTGACGATCCGGAAACGGATGAGGCCGGTGGAGGGCTCAGGTCGGGCATCCATGCGAAGTCCGCACGCATACCGCGGGAAAGTTTAGTGCACTTCGCCGGGAGACGCCAGCCCGGGCGCGTCTTCGGGGCGGGAGAGCGGTGCCCGCTTCGCCATGGTCTGGCGGGCCCGGGCCGCATAGGCCTCCGGGGCGGGATACCCCACCCGCTCCAGCGCCAGCCCATGTGAGGGCACCATCGAATAGCCGGAGGTCGGGGCGGCCGCGTCCCGCCAGCGGAGGAGCTGTCCCTCGGCCAGCCGCTCCGGGGACAGGGCCAGACAGGCCCCAACCAGGCACCGCACCATGTGGTGGCAGAAGGCGTCGGCGCGCAGCGTCGCAGTGACAATTCCGTCGTCCCCACGCTCCCAGCGGAACTCCTGCAGCTCCCGCACCGTCGTCCCGTGTTCGCTCGGCCTGCAGAAGGCGCGCCAATCATGAAGTCCCAGCAGCTGATGCCCCGCCCTGGTGAGGGTCTCAACAGAAAGGGGCCTCCCGGAATGGTCCAGGACAAATCCGCGCAGCAGCGGGTCGAGCGGGGCATCCGCATCCCAGATGCGGTAACTGTATTCCCGCCAGACCGCCGAGAACCGCGCGTTGAACCCGGGGTCAGCCGGGGCGAGCCGCCGCACGACCAGATCCGGGCTTCGGCGCAGCAGCCGGCGCAGGCGATAGGTGACCCACTCCCCGAGGCCGCCGTCACCGGCCGCCCGTTCCCAACGCTCCAGCACGGCCTCGGGGATATCGAAATGGATCACCTGCCGCCGCGCGTGAACCCCCGTATCGGTCCTGCCGGCGACGACCACCGGTACTGGGATCTGCGCCAGGATCGCGAGGGCCTCCTCAAAGACTCCCTGTACCGTGCGCAATCCCGGCTGCCGTGCCCATCCCCGAAACGCCGAGCCGTCGTACGCAAGGCATCCACGAAACCGAACGAAGCCCCCGGCCTCCCGCAGATCGCGGGAAAAACCAGGGGCTTCGGTCATCGACTGAGACGACAGGCTCAGGCGTCTGCCTGCTCTGCAGCGGCCTCGACGGGAGCAGTCGCCTCGGCAGGAGCGGCCGCGGCCGGCTCCGCCTTCTTGGCGAGGGGCTCCAGGACCAGCTCGATACGGGCAAGGGAGGCGTTGTCGCCCTTGCGGAAGCCGAGCTTGGTGATCCGGGTGTATCCACCCTGGCGCTCCGCGACCTGCGGGGCGATCTCGGTGAACAGCTTGTGGATGACGGACTGGTCACGAATCATCGACGCAACGCGACGACGGGCGTGCAGATCTCCGCGCTTGGCAAAGGTCACGAGCCGCTCGGCGTAAGGCCGAAGCCGCTTTGCGCGCTTCTCAGTGGTGGTGATGGCCTCGTGCTCGAAGAGCTGAGTGGCCAGGTTGGCCAGCTGCAGCCGCTCGTGTGCGGCGCCGCCGCCGAGTCGAGCACCCTTCGTTGGGGTGGGCATGGTTTTCTCCTTCGTGGAATCAGGCGTCAGGCCTGGAGTGTGGTGTCGTCGTCGAACCCGGTGTAGAAGTGCGCGCCGTCAAAGCCCGGCACGGAGTCCTTCAGGGAAAGCCCCATCTCCTCGAGCTTCTCCTTGACCTCGTCGACCGACTTCTGTCCGATGTTGCGGATGTTCATGAGCTGCTGCTCGCTCAGGGCCACGAGCTCGTTGACGTAGTTGATGTTCTCGCGCTTGAGGCAGTTGTAGGAGCGAACCGACAGATCCAGATCCTCGATCGGCGTGGCCAGCTCGGTTGAGCTGGGGGCATCCGCGACCGCGGGGCCGATCTCCACGCCCTCGGCCTGGACGTTGAGCTCCTTGGCGAGCCCGAACAGCTCCACGAGCGTGCTGCCAGCAGAGGCGACGGCATCCCGGGGGGAGACGGACGGCTTGGTCTCGACGTCGACGATGAGCCGATCGAAGTCGGTGCGCTCACCGGCACGAGTCGCCTCGACCTTGTAGGTGACCTTCATCACAGGAGAGTAAATGGAGTCGACCGGGATCTGCCCGACCTCGGCGAACTCCAACCGGTTCTGCGCTGCGGTCACATAGCCGCGGCCGCGCTCGATGACGAGCTCGATGTCGAGTTTTGCGTCCGCATTCAGTGTCGCGATGGGCAGCTCCGGGTTGAAGATCTCCACCCCGGCAGGGACGGTGATGTCGGCTGCGGTCGCAACCCCGGCACCCTGCTTGCGGAGGAAGGCGGTGATCGGCTCGTCGTGCTCGCTCGAGACGACCAGCTGCTTGATGTTCAGGATGATGTCGGACACGTCCTCGGCGACTCCGGAGATCGTCGAGAACTCATGCAGGACTCCATCGATGCGAATACTCGTGACCGCGGCACCCGGGATCGAGGACAGCAGGGTACGGCGCATGGAGTTTCCGAGCGTGTACCCGAAGCCCGGCTCGAGGGGCTCGATGATGAACCGGGAGCGGTTCTCGTTGAGGACCTCTTCCTTCAGCGTAGGACGCTGTGCAATCAGCACGTTTTTTCCTTTCGGCTCCGTGCCCGCTATTTGGCACTCGGCGTGGTCTGAAAGCCATTCAGACGGGGGTGAGGGATTGGGAGGTACCGGGTCGACGACTGGCGGGTCGCCGCCCGACTGTGGTCAGACCCTCCGACGCTTCGGGGGGCGGCAGCCGTTGTGGGCCTGGGGGGTGACGTCGGAAATCGAGCCGACCTCAAGTCCCGCAGCCTGCAGCGAGCGGATGGCGGTCTCACGTCCTGAACCGGGGCCCTTGACGAAGACATCGACCTTCTTGACACCGTGCTCCTGGGCACGACGGGCCACGGACTCCGCGGCGGTCTGGGCGGCGTACGGGGTGGACTTGCGAGAGCCCTTGAACCCCACCTCACCGGCGGAGGCCCACGAGATCACAGCGCCCTGAGGGTCAGTGATAGTGATGATCGTGTTGTTGAACGTGGACTTGATGTGCGCCTGGCCGACGGCGATATTCTTCTTGATCTTACGGCGGGGCTTACGAGCGCCCGCGTTCGGCTTGGATGCTGCCATGGTGTATTGACCCTTTCGCCTTCGCCGTTACTTCTTCTTGCCTGCGACCGTGCGCTTCGGGCCCTTACGGGTGCGCGCATTGGTCTTGGTGCGCTGTCCGCGCACCGGGAGGCCTCGGCGATGACGGAGCCCCTGGTAGCTGCCGATCTCGACCTTGCGGCGGATATCGGCGGCAACCTCGCGGCGCAGATCGCCCTCTACCTTGTAGTTTTCGGCGATGTAGTCACGAAGGGTGACCAGCTGATCGTCGGTGAGATCCTTGACGCGGATGCTTCCGCTGATCCCGGTGGCTTCGAGGATCTTGACTGCGCTCGTGCGCCCGACCCCGAAGATGTATGTGAGTGCGATCTCAACGCGCTTCTCGCGCGGGAGGTCGACGCCTGCCAGACGTGCCATGAAGGCTGCTCCTGTGTGTTCGTGGAGGTTTCATGCGCTCCGATCCGGCTTTCACCGGCCCCGGCCTCCACCCGGGGGTACCCTTTCGGGCCGTGCGCATCCGATATTGAATTACAAAACCTGGGGTCTACTTGTAACGGTAGACAATGCGACCGCGGCTGAGGTCGTAGGGGCTCAACTCGATGACCACCCGGTCCTCCGGGAGGATGCGGATGTAATGCTGGCGCATCTTGCCTGAGATATGCGCGAGCACGCGGTGCCCGTTCTCAAGTTCGACGCGGAACATCGCATTGGGGAGCGCCTCGACGACCGATCCCTCAATCTCGATGACACCGTCTTTTTTCGCCATACGCCCGTGAAGCCCCTTATGCACTCAACTCGTCACGCCGGGCAGTCTTCACCGCACGGCACACCAAACAACAATACTACCGCAGAGATATGGAGAAAGATAGCTACGCTGTCAACTCTTCGCCCGGCGTGTCGCCGCCCACGATCGGAGAAGGCTCCACCCCGAACGGGGCAAGCCCCTCCCGTCCGCCATCCTTTGCGGTGAGCACCCAGACGCCGCCGTCGGTCACGGCGACCTCATGTTCCCAGTGCGCGCCGTTCGACCCATCACTTGTGCGAACCGTCCACCCGTCCTCAGGATCCGTGTCGGTCTCTTCCCCGCCATCGGTCACCATCGGCTCGATGCAGATCACCAGCCCCGGTCGAACCTCAGGACCGGGCATCCGCACATGATAATTGAAGACGGCCGGTTCCTCATGCATCGAACGCCCGATACCATGGCCGACATACTCCCGAAGGATGCCGTAGTCGCCCTGATCCTCGATGTACCGCTCGACCGCGGTGCCCACCTCGTTCACCCGGCGGGCATCCGCCAGGGCCGCAATCCCGGCCCACATCGATTGCTCAGTCACGGCGCTCAGGGTCTCCCGACGATGGCGCATCGTGCTCTCGCCACCGGGGACCACCACGGTAAAGGCAGAATCACCATTCCACCCGTCGAGCTCGGCACCGGCATCGACCGAGACAATATCCCCCGGGGCGAGAACGCGGGCTCCCGGAACCCCGTGGACGATCTCGTCGTTGACCGACACACAGATCGCATGGGTGTACCCAGGTTCGAGCTTGAAATTCGCACTGGCACCCGCGCCGTTGATTACGTCCTGGGCAATGCGATCCAGTTCCAGGGTCGTGATCCCCGGGGCGATCCGCTGACGGACCGCACTGCAGATGCGCTCGGTCAGCAATCCCGCCCGCCGGATCGCCAGAACCTGCTCGGCGGTCTTGTACCGGTACTGAAGCCTGCGGAACACGATCAGGCGGCGCAGGCGGCGCCATCGAGTGCCGCGAAAATACGCTGGGAAACCGCATCCACCTCGCCGATGCCATCGACGGTGACCAGCAGGTCCCGTTTGCCGTACAGCTCGATCAGCGGAGCAGTCTGGGCTTCATAGACCTGAATGCGGTGGGTAATGACGTCTTCGGTATCATCCGAGCGTCCCTGCTCTGCCGCCCGGCGCAAGAGGCGCGCGACAATCTGCTCACGATCCGCGGTGATCAGCACCACGGCATCGAGGCGCGTATCAGCTGCGGAGAGCATCCGGTCAAGCTCTGCGACCTGATCGACGGTCCGAGGGTAGCCATCGAGGAGGAACCCCCCAGCGGCATCCGGCTGGGCCAGACGATCGCGGACGAGCGCATTCGTGAGCGAATCGGGCACATACTCCCCCGAGTCGAGGAAGACTTTGGCCTGCTTCCCCAGCTCGGTCTGCTCACTCACGTTCTTGCGGAAAATATCGCCGGTCGAGATAGCCGGGATCCCGTAGTGCTCGGAAAGCTTTGCGGCCTGTGTGCCCTTCCCCGCTCCGGGGGGGCCAATCAGGAGAAGACGCTGACAACTCATTTGAGTAATCCTTCGTACCGGCGCTGCTGCAGCTGCGCATTAATTCGTTTGATCATATCCAGCCCGACGCCCACGAGAATCAGGATCGAGGTGCCGCCGAACGGGATGTTCTGGTTCGCGTTCACAGCCCCGAGCGCGATGAGGGGGATCAGTGCCACGATGCCCAGGTACAGGGAGCCGGGTAGGGTGATCCGGTTCAGCACATACCCCAGGTACTGGGCCGTGGGGCGTCCTGCCCGAACGCCGGGGATGAAGCCGCCGTACTTCTTCAGGTTCTCCGCCTGCTCCTCCGGGTTGAAGGTAATCGCCACGTAGAAGTAGGTGAACCCCAGGATAAGCACGAAGAATAGCGCCATGTAGCTGGGCTTATCGGAGCTCGTCAGGTATTCGGTGATGAACTGCACCCAGCCAGGAGACTTCTTCGACCCGTCCCCCTGGTTGAACTGTGCGATCAGAGCGGGCACATAGAGCAGCGAGGAGGCGAAGATGACCGGAACCACACCCGCCATGTTGACCTTCAGGGGGATATAGGTGGTGGAGCCACCGTAGACGCGCTTGCCGACCATCCGCTTCGCGTACTGGACCGGAATGCGGCGCTGGGACTGCTCGATGAACACGATCGCCACCATCAAGACGATGCCGACTCCCAGGACGAGGAAGAACGTCCCGATGCTCGTCTGCCAGAGGGAACTCATGGTGGACGGGAAGCTGGCCGCGATCGAGCAGAAGATCAGCAGGGACATACCGTTGCCGATGCCCTTTTCGGTGATGATCTCACCGAGCCACATGATCATGCCGGTTCCGGCGGTGAGGGTGAGGATCATGAGGATGATCGCCCACCAGTTCGTGTTGGCCACGAGCGGGGCGGAGCAGGTGGAGCCGAACAGGGATCCGGCGCGCGCAACGGTCACCAAGGTGGTTGACTGCAGCACACCGAGCCCGATCGTGAGATATCGCGTGTACTGCGTGAGCTTGGCCTGCCCGGTCTCACCCTCCTTGTAAAGGGTGTCGAAGCGCGGGATGACCACGCGCAGCAGCTGCACGATGATGGATGCGGTGATGTAGGGCATGATCCCCATCGCAAACACCGACAGCTGCAGCAGTGCGCCGCCGCTGAACAGGTTGACGAGGTCGTACAGCCCAGTGGAGCTGCTCCCCTCGACCTGACCCAGGCAGTACTGCACATTCTGGAAGTTCACAAACGGCGCAGGGACGAAGGACCCGAGCCGGTAGATGACGACGACCCCGAGCGTTAAGAGCACCTTGACCAGAAGTCCCGGTGTCTGTGCAGCCCGGCTCAGTGCATTCGTCATCCGTCCTGCTCCATCCTTCGTCCCTGCGACAATCGACTCCCGAGCCTACTCGACGGACCCGCCGGCCGCGACGATCTTCTTCGCAGCAGCGGCAGAGACCTTGTCAACTCGCACATCCAGCTTGACGGCGAGGTCACCGTCACCGAGCACCTTGACGCGGTGATCGGCACGGACTGCACCCTTCGCGACCAGATCTGCCACGGTGATGTGTCCGCCCTCGGGGAACAGCTCGGCCAGCTTGCCGACGTTCACCACCTGGTATTCGATGCGGGCGGGGTTCTTGAACCCGCGGAGCTTCGGAAGGCGCATGGACAGCTTCATCTGCCCGCCCTCGAAGCCAGGGTTCACCTGGTAGCGAGCCTTCGTGCCCTTGGTTCCGCGCCCAGAGGTCTTACCCTTCGAGCCTTCACCACGGCCGACACGCGTCCGGGCCTTGTGGGACCCGGGTGCCGGGCGGAGGTGATGGACGCGCAGCACGGTGGCCGGCGCCTCCTCAGCGGTCTTCTTCTCTTCGGCCATCTCAGTTCTCCTCGACGGTAACGAGGTGCCGGACCGCCCGCAGATACCCGCGGACGGACGGCGAATCCTCCTTGACCACGGTGTGGCCAACATGCTTGAGTCCGAGCGAGCGGAGGGTATTCCGCTGGGCCGGCTTCTCGCCGATCTCGCTCTTGATCTGTGTGATATGCAGGGACATCAGTCAGAAACCTCGCTCTCGGCACGAAGCAGTGCCGCCGGGGCGACGGCATCCACGGGGAGATCGCGACGACCGGCGACCGCTGCAGGCTCCTCGAGCATCTGCAGCGCCGCGACGGTTGCGTGCACAATGTTCAGGCTGTTCGACGAGCCCAGCGACTTGCTGAGGACATCGTGAACGCCGGCGCACTCGAGCACCGCGCGCACCGGACCACCGGCGATAACGCCGGTTCCCGGGGCCGCCGGGCGGAGCAGAACGACGCCTGCAGCTGCCTCGCCTTGGACGGGGTGAGGAATGGTCTTCTGGATGCGGGGCACCCGGAAGAAGTTGCGCTTGGCATCCTCGACGCCCTTGGCGATGGCGGCCGGAACCTCTTTGGCCTTGCCATAGCCCACGCCGACCATGCCGTTCCCGTCGCCCACCACGACCAGCGCGGTAAAGCTGAAGCGCCGGCCGCCCTTGACGACCTTCGCGACACGGTTGATGTTGACCACGCGCTCCAGGAGATCGGACTTGGAGTCCCGATCGCGGCGACCGCGGTCGCGGTCCCGCCCTTGGCGGCGCTCACGAGACCCGCGACGCGGCTCCCGCTCGTTCGGGTCGACAGTCTGCCCGGTAGCCGCGGCGGCCCCGGTCTGCTCGGCCACCTGCTCCTGCGGAGCCTTTTCATTCTCGCTCACAGTGCGAGCCCCCCTTCGCGTGCGCCCTCTGCGACTGCGGCCACCCGGCCGATGTATTTGTTCCCGCCGCGATCGAACACGGCGGTCTCGATGCCGGCTGCCTTCGCCCGCTCGGCGATCAGCTCACCGACCTTGCGAGCCTTAGCGGTCTTGTCACCGGCGTCGGCCCGAAGATCCGCCTCGAGAGTCGAAGCAGAGGCGAGGGTCCGTCCCTCGCGGTCGTCGACGAGCTGAGCGACGATATGCCGCGCGGAACGGGTCACGACGAGACGGGGACGCTGGCTGTCTCCGGAGATGTGCTTGCGCACACGGGCATGACGGCGGGCGCGAGCCGCTGATTTGCTGAACGCACTCATGGTTTACTTCCCAGCCTTTCCGGCCTTGCGGCGAATATGTTCGCCCTCATAGCGAACGCCCTTGCCCTTGTACGGCTCCGGCGGGCGGAGCTTACGGAGCTTTGCGGCGACCTCACCGACGGCCTGCTTGTCGGCACCCTTCACGACGACCTTGTTCGCGCTCTCGACGGCGAACGAGATGCCGGCGGGCGGCTCGACGGTAATGGTGTGCGAGTAGCCCAGCGAGAACTCGACGCCCTGCCCCTTCGCGACGGCACGGTATCCAGTCCCGACGATTTCAAGAGCCTTTGAGAACCCGGCCGAGACGCCGATGATGTTGTTGTGCAGCAGGGTCCGGGTGAGCCCGTGCAGAGCCTTGGAGGTGCGCTGGTCATCGGGGCGGCTCACCAGCAGCTGCGAGCCCTCAACCACCGCGGTGATGGGGGCCGGCACCGTGTGCGAAAGCTCGCCCTGGGCGCCCTTGACGGTAACGACGGAACCGTCCACGGTCACCGTCACGCCAGCGGGAATATCGATCGGAAGCTTACCAATTCGAGACATAATCGATCACCACACGTAGGCGAGGACTTCCCCGCCAACGCCCTTGCTCTGCGCCTGACGATCTGTGAGCAGACCCGACGACGTGGACACGATTGCAATACCGAGGCCGCCCAGCACCTTCGGCAGCTCGGTGGACTTCGCGTAGATGCGAAGACCCGGCTTCGATACCCGCTTGATGCCGGTAATGGCCTGTTCCCGATTTCGCCCGTACTTCAGGGTGAGGGTCAGGGTCTTGCCGACCTTCGCATCTTCCTCGGACCAGTCGGCGATATAGCCTTCGGCCTTCAGGATCTCCGCGATATTGCGCTTGAGCTTACTGAGTGGGAGGGAGACGGTCTCGTGATGAGCCGAGCTCGCATTCCGCACCCGGGTCAGCATGTCTGCGACCGGATCTGTGGTCATGATTTTTCCTGTTCTCATTCGGTTTCACACCCGCGTCCCCGCAGATGCGACCAGCAACGGTGGATGAAACTACTTCTTGGGGGTGCTTGAGGCCTTGAAGGGGAATCCAAGGTCACGGAGCAGCAAACGGCCCTGGGCATCGTCGGCGGCGGTGGTCACCACGGTGATGTCCATACCGAACACGCGCGTGATCTCGTCCTGACGGATCTCATGGAACACACTCTGCTCGGTCAGACCGAACGTGTAGTTTCCATGGCCGTCGAACTGACGATCGCTCAGACCTCGGAAGTCGCGGATGCGCGGCAGCGCGAAGCTGATCAGGCGATCCAGGAACTCCCACATGCGGGTGCCCCGCAGCGTGACGTGCACGCCGATGGGCTGGCCCTCGCGGAGCTTGAAGTTCGCGATGGCCTTCCGCGCGTGCGTGATAACGGGCTTCTGACCGCTGATCAGGGCCAGATCGTGCGCGGCCGCCTCGATGAGCTTGCCATCGCGGGCCGCCTCACCGACACCCATGTTGATGACCACTTTGGTGATCTTCGGGACCTGGTGGATGTTCGTGAAACCGAACTCCTTCTCCAGCTCAGGAATGATCTCGGCGTGGTACTTGGTCTTCAGGCGGGGCTCAACGGCCACCGCTTGTTCTGTCGCTGTCTCGGCCATCAGATATCCTTGCCTGACTTCTTTGCGAACCGGGTACGGACCGTCTTCGTGACGCCATCCTCGGTCACCTGCTCGACGCGGACGCCGACACGGGTCGGCACCTTTGTCTCGGGATCGACGAGCTGGACATTCGAGATGTGAATCGGGGCCTCGGCCTGAACCGACTCTGTGCTCTTAGTGTTCAGCCCGGCGCGGGTGCGCTTGGTGCGGACATTGACGCCCTCAACCACGACGCGCTCACCGAGAATCTGGAGGACCGCGCCCTGCTTGCCGCGGTCACCGCCCTTCTCCTGCGAACGGCCGCTGATCACCTGGACGAGATCGCCCTTGCGAATGCGCTGCATTCAGATCACCTCCGGTGCCAACGACACGATCTTCATGAATTTCTTGTCCCGCAGCTCGCGACCGACCGGTCCGAAGATGCGGGTGCCGCGAGGCTCGCCCTCGCCGGTGAGCAGTACGGCGGCGTTCTCGTCGAACCGGATGTACGAGCCATCCGAGCGACGGGTGCGGTCGACCGTGCGGACGACAACGGCCTTAACGACATCGCCGGCCTTGACCGCACCGCCGGGGATCGCATCCTTCACCGTGGCGACAATGGTGTCGCCCAGCCCCGCGTAACGCTGGCTCGAACCGCCCAGCACGCGGATGGTCAGCAGCTCCTTGGCGCCGGTGTTATCGGCGACCTTGAGCCGTGATTCTGTCTGAATCATTGTTCTCTCCCTGTGCCCCTGGCCTACTTCGCCTTTTCGACGATCTGTACGAGCCGCCAGCGCTTCGAAGCGGACAGCGGGCGGGTCTCGCTAATGAGCACGAGATCCCCGATCCCCGCAGCGTTGGCCTCATCATGGACCTTCACCTTCGAGGAGCGGCGCAACACCTTGCCGTAGAGGGGGTGCTTGACCCGGTCCTCAACCAGAACGGTGATGGTCTTGTCCATCTTGTCGCTGACGACATATCCACGGCGGGTCTTACGGTAGCCGCGAGTCGTCTCTGTCTGAGCGCTCATGCTGTGGCCTCCTCGGCGTCAGTCGTGTCCTTCGCTGCAGCAGGCTGCTCAGCCGAGGTCCGGATCCCGAGCTCGCGCTCACGGATGACGGTGTACAGCCGGGCGATATCCCGCTTGACCGCACGTAGACGGCCGTGCTGCTCGAGCTGGCCGGTTGCGGACTGGAACCGGAGGTTGAACAGCTCCGCCTTGGCCTTCTTCAGCTCTTCAAGGAGCTGGGCGTCAGTGAGCGCGTCGAGCTTTTCCGGAGCGAGCTCCTTGGAACCGATCGTCATGCTTCACCCTCCTCACGCTTGATGATGCGTGCCTTCATCGGCAGCTTGTAGATGGCGCGGCCCAGAGCCTCACGGGCGGTCGCCTCGTCGACGCCGCTGAGCTCGAAGAGCACGCGACCCGGCTTGACGTTGGCCACCCAGAACTCGGGCGAGCCCTTTCCAGATCCCATACGGGTCCCGATCGGCTTCTGCGAGAGCGGACGATCCGGGAAAATGTTGATCCAGACCTTGCCGCCGCGCTTGATGTACCGGGTCATCGAGATACGAGCGGCCTCGATCTGCCGGTTGGTGATGTAAGCGCGGCCGAGGGCCTGAACGCCGTATTCACCGAAGGCGAGCGTGGTGCCGCCCTTGGCCTGGCCGGAACGCCCGGGATGGTGCTGCTTCCGGTACTTGACTCTGCGTGGAATAAGCACGGTTATGCCTCCGCTCCGGCCGGGACGGCCGCATTGCTCTGCCGCGGACGACGGGAGCGCTGCGGCTTCTGGGTCGCCTGCTGCGCCGCGAGTTCGCGGTCGGTGATCTCGCCCTTGTAAATCCAGACCTTCACGCCGATGCGGCCGAAGGTGGTGCGGGCCTCGTAGAATCCGTAGTCGATGTTCGCGCGCAGGGTGTGCAGCGGCACACGGCCTTCGCGGTAGAACTCCGACCGGCTCATCTCGGCACCGCCCAGACGTCCAGAGACCTGGATGCGGACACCCTTGGCTCCGGTGTGCATGGCGCCCTGCAGACCCTTGCGCATCGCGCGGCGGAATGCCACGCGGGCGGCGAGCTGCTCAGCAACGCCCTGCGCGACCAGCTGAGCCTCGGCGTCGGGGTTCTTGACCTCGAGGATGTTCAGCTGGATCTGCTTGCCGGTGAGCTTCTCCAGATCGGCCCGGAGACGCTCGGCCTCCGCACCGCGACGACCGATCACAATACCCGGGCGGGCAGTGTGCAGATCGACACGCACGCGATCCTTGGTGCGCTCCAGGATGACCTTGGCGACGCCGGCGCGGTCGAGACGATCCGCGAGGAACCGGCGGATCTTCACGTCCTCGGCGATGTAGTCCTTGTAGCGCTGTCCGGGCTGATTCGAGTCAGAGAACCAGCGGGACGTGTGGTCCGTGGTGATCCCGAGACGAAAGCCGAACGGGTTGACCTTCTGCCCCATCAGTTGCTTCCCTTCGTCGTGGTGGCCTCAGCCCGTGTGGCGACCGCCACGGTGACGTGGCTGGTGCGCTTGTTGATCCGGTAGGCGCGGCCCTGTGCACGCGGACGGAACCGCTTGAGCGTGGTTCCCTCGTCGACGTAGGCCTGTGAGACGTAGAGTGCGTCCTCGTCGAGGTACGTGTTCTCCTTGTCGGCCTTGACCCGGGCATTGGCAATTGCCGAAACCAGGAGCTTATATACCGGGTCGCTCGCCACCTGAGGTGCGAACTTCAGAATGGCGAGAGCCTCCGGAGCCTGCTTGCCGCGGATCAAGTCGACGACACGGCGCGCTTTCCGGGGAGTTACACGGAGATGCCGCAGATGTGCGATCGCTTCCATTGCTTTCCTCTCTTCCTGGGGCCGCCTAACGGCGACGCCCCTTCGTGTCGTCCTTCACATGGCCGCGGAAGGTGCGGGTCGGGGCGAATTCGCCCAGTTTGTGGCCAACCATCGACTCAGTGATGAACACCGGGACGTGCTTGCGCCCATCGTGGACCGCAATGGTGTGTCCGAGCATGGCGGGGAGAATCATAGAGCGACGGGACCAGGTCTTGATCACGTTCTTCGTATTCGCCTCGTTCTGCGCCAGAACCTTGCGGAGCAGGTGCTCGTCGATGAACGGGCCCTTCTTCAAGCTGCGTGGCATGACTTCCTCCTACTTCCGCTTCTTGCTGGCCGGACGGCGACGAACGATGAGCTTGTCGCTTTCCTTGTTGGGATGACGGGTACGGCCCTCGGGCTTGCCCCACGGGCTCACCGGGTGACGGCCACCCGAGGTGCGGCCCTCGCCACCACCGTGCGGGTGATCCACCGGGTTCATGACCACACCACGGACGGATGGGCGGTTGCCCTTCCAGCGGTTCCGGCCGGCCTTCCCCCAGTTGATGTTGGACTGCTCGGCGTTGCCGACCTCTCCAACAGTCGCGCGGCAGCGGGCATCCACGTTGCGGATCTCACCACTGGGCAGGCGCAGCTGGGCGTAGGGGCCGTCCTTGGCCACGAGGCGGATGCTGGCACCGGCCGACCGGCCGAGCTTTGCACCGCCGCCGGGCTTGAGCTCAATCGCGTGCACGACGGTACCGGTCGGGATGTTGCGCAGCGGCAGGTTGTTGCCGGGCTTGATATCGGCCGACGCGCCGGACTCGACGACGTCTCCCTGCTGCAGCTTGGCCGGCGCGAGGATGTACCGTTTGGTGCCGTCTGCGAAGTGCAGCAGCGCAATACGTGCGGTGCGGTTCGGGTCGTACTCGATGTGTGCGACCTTGGCGAGCACCCCATCCTTGTCATCGCGACGGAAGTCGATGACGCGGTACTGGCGCTTGTGACCGCCACCCTGATGACGGGTGGTGATCCGACCGTTGTTGTTCCGGCCGCCGTGCTTGGAGAGCGGCTTCAGCAGGGACTTCTCCGGTGTCGACCGGGTGATCTCTGCGAAGTCTGCCACAGAAGATCCGCGGCGACCCGGCGTTGTCGGCTTGAATTTACGAATACCCATGTTCGATCCCTACTTCCCCGCGCCCTGGAAGATGTCGATCGCGCCGTTGACGGCGACGATCGCACGCTTCGTGCTCTTGCGCTGGCCAGTGCCGAACCGGGTACGGCGGGTCTTGCCCGCACGGTTCAGCGTGTTCACCGAGGTGACCTTGACACCGAAGATGCGCTCAATGGCAATCTTGATCTCGGTCTTGGTGGCCTGGGTGCTTACCTCGAAGGTGTACTTTCCCTCATCCATCAGGGCATAGCTCTTCTCCGAGATAACCGGAGCGAGGATGATGTCCCGTGGGTCCTTGTACGATGCGTTGCTCATCGTGTCACTCCCCTTCCGCTGCCTCGGCGACAACGAGGTTGCCGGTGAGGAACTGATCGAATGCATCCGCGGTGAAGACCACGTCATCGGCGACGAGCACGTCGTAGGCATTGAGCTGCCCGACCTCGATCACCTGTGCGGTGGCCAGGTTGCGGACGCTCTTGGACGCCGTGACATCGGCCGCCGTCACCACGGCGAGCACGCCCCGCCCGGGGGCGATGGCGGTGAACAGGGCCTCGGCGCTCTTGGTCGAGGGGGCCTCAGCAGCGCTGAAGGCGGTCGCGACGTGGATGCGGCTGGCGCGAGCCCGATCGGACAGGGCCCCGCGCAGTGCGGCGGCCACCATCTTCTTCGGGGTGCGCTGCGCATAGCTGCGCGGCACCGGCCCGTGGACCGTGCCACCGCCACGCATCTGCGGCGCGCGGATGGAACCCTGACGAGCCCGACCGGTGCCCTTCTGCTTGAACGGCTTGCGCCCGGCGCCGGAGACCTCGGCACGGGTCTTCACCTTGGAGGTGCCCTGCCGTGCGGCGGCGAGCTGCGCGACGACGACCTGGTGCATCAGCGGAATGTTGGCATCCACGTCGAAAATCTCGGGGGGCAGGGAGACCGAACCGGTCACATTCCCTTCGAAATCAACGACATCAAGTGTGGCGGCGCTCATCTCAGGCTCCCTTCACAGCGGTACGCACGAATACGAGCTGCCCCTTCGGACCCGGGATTGCCCCAGAGACGAGCAGCAGGTTCTTCTCGGCATCAACAGCCTGGATGTGCAGGTTCTGGACGGTCACGCGGTCGCCGCCCATGCGGCCGGCCATGCGCTGTCCCTTGAAGACGCGGCCCGGGGTCGCGCAGGCGCCGATGGAGCCTGGCTTGCGGTGGTTGCGGTGCGCACCGTGGGAATGATCGTCGCCACGGAAGTTGTAGCGCTTCATCACACCAGCCCAGCCCTTGCCCTTGGAGGTACCGGTCACGTCGACGACGGTGCCGGCCTCGAAGACCTCGGCGGAAAGCTCCTGGCCGACCTCGTAGCCGGAGATGTCATCGGTGCGGACCTCTGCCAGATGACGGCGAGGGGTGACCCCGGCCTTGGCAAAGTGACCGGCCGCGGGCTTGGAGGCCTTGCGGGGATCGATGCTGCCGTATGCAATCTGGACGGCCGTGTAGCCATCCGTCTCAGCGGTGCGAATCTGGGTGACGACATTCGGCTCAGCGGCGATGACCGTCACGGGCACGACATTGTTGTCGGCGTCCCAGACCTGGGTCATGCCGAGCTTGGTGCCCAGCAGGCCCTTTCGGGTGTTCGTGTTGTTCGCCATGGTGTTCCTTAGAGCTTGATCTCGATGTTCACGTCGGCCGGGAGATCCAGACGCATCAGGGAATCAACAGCCTTCGGCGTGGGATCGACGATGTCGATCAGACGCTTGTGCGTACGCATCTCAAAGTGCTCGCGGCTGTCCTTGTACTTGTGGGGGGAACGGATCACGCAGACCACGTTCTTCTCCGTCGGCAGCGGCACCGGTCCTATGACCGTCGCGCCCGCCCGTGTGACCGTGTCGACGATCTTCCGCGCTGAGGTATCGATCACCTCATGGTCATACGACTTCAGTCGAATGCGGATTTTCTGTCCCGCCATTGCTGACTCGCTTTCCTCTACCGGCCCGAAGGCCACCTACGGACCCGAAGGTCCTCAGACACTCCGCGACTGTCGTCGCGACGCACCACTGTTCTGCTGTGCATGTCCATGCGGGGGCATGGACTGCCAACATCGATATTCTGCGAGACGCACAACACCGGTGCTGACGAAGCGTTGGATTGTTCGGTGCACTTGGCACCTGTTCTCTGCCCGCGGCCCAGTAAACTGAGCACTCTCAGGCAGTGATTACGCACTGCGTAAAATTTTGAACTCAATAAGTCTGGCACAGTCCCAGGTATCGTGCAACCCGGGCGTGTCGAGTCTCGGGGCTCAGGCGGAGACGACACAGGCCCGGCCCCCAGGGGATGGGGACCGGGCCTGTGGTCGAAGCAGAACCTACTTGATGATCTTCGAGACCGTGCCGGCGCCGACGGTGTGGCCGCCCTCGCGGATGGCGAGACGCAGGCCTTCCTCCATGGCGATCGGGTGGATCAGCTCCACGTGGATCGAAGTGGTGTCACCGGGCATGACCATCTCGGTGCCCTCGGGCAGCTCGATGACGCCGGTGACGTCCGTGGTGCGGAAGTAGAACTGCGGACGGTAGTTCGAGTAGAACGGGTTGTGACGCCCGCCCTCTTCCTTCTTCAGGACGTAGACGTTGGCCTCGAACTCGGTGTGCGGGGTCACGGTGCCGGGCTTGGCGATGACCTGGCCGCGCTCGACATCCTCACGCTTGGTGCCACGGAGCAGCAGACCGACGTTGTCGCCAGCCTCGCCCTCGTCGAGCTGCTTGCGGAACATCTCGATACCGGTGATGGTCGTGGTGTCGGTGTGGTCGTGGATGCCCACGATCTCGACCTCGTCGTTCAGGTGCACAGTGCCGCGCTCGACACGGCCGGTGACAACGGTGCCACGACCGGTGATCGTGAAGACGTCCTCGATCGGCATCAGGAACGGCTTGTCCAGCGCGCGCTTCGGGGTCGGGATGTAGTCGTCGACGACATCCATCAGCTTCTTGATGGCGTCGACCCACTTCTGATCACCCTCGAGGGCCTTCAGGGCGGAGACGCGGACGATCGGTGCGTCACGGTCGTAGTCGTACTCGGCGAGCAGATCGCGCACCTCCTCCTCGACCAGCTCCAGGATCTCCTCGTCATCGACCATGTCGGACTTGTTCAGCGCGACGACGATCGAGGGCACGCCCACCTGGCGGGCGAGCAGCACATGCTCGCGGGTCTGGGGCATGGGGCCGTCGGTGGCGGCTACGACCAGGATCGCGCCGTCCATCTGAGCCGCACCGGTGATCATGTTCTTGATGTAGTCCGCGTGGCCAGGGGCGTCGACGTGTGCGTAGTGACGCTTCGCCGTCTGGTACTCCACGTGGGAGATGTTGATCGTAATACCCCGCTGGCGCTCCTCGGGAGCGTTGTCGATCTGATCGAACGGGGTGAACGGGTTGAGGTCAGGATACTCATCGTGGAGCACCTTCGTGATCGCCGCCGTCAACGTGGTCTTCCCGTGGTCGACGTGACCAATGGTGCCAATGTTGACGTGCGGCTTCGTCCGTTCGAACTTTGCCTTCGCCACAGTGTCCTCCTCAGGACGCTCAGGTAGCCGCCGAGCCGCAGGATGCGGCTCAAGCTACGTATTGCTGTATTTTCATCATAGATGCCGGGCACGGGGAGAACCCCGACCTGACACCAAGCTGTTGTGTCTCTCAGGCGCCCTTGGCGCCCGAGATGATCTCCTCCGCGACGTTCCGGGGAACCTCGGCGTAGGTTTCGAACTGCATGGTAAAGACTGCGCGACCCTGAGTACGGGAACGCAGGTCTCCAACATAGCCGAACATCTCAGACAGCGGGACACTCGCATCGATGACCTTGACGTTTCCGGCGTCGCCCATCTGCTTGATCTGCCCGCGGCGGGAGTTGATATCTCCCATGACGTCGCCCATGTACTCCTCAGGCGTACGCACCTCCACGGCCATAATCGGCTCGAGCAGAACCGGCTTGGCCTGACGTGCGGCCTCGCGGAATGCCATCGTTCCGGCGATCTTGAACGCCATCTCGGAGGAGTCCACCTCGTGGTAGGCACCATCGAGCAGCGTGGCCCGCACCCCGACCACCGGATAGCCGGCGAGAACGCCGGTCTGCATGGCGGCCTGGATGCCCGCATCCACCGATGGGATGTACTCGCGCGGCACGCGGCCACCGGTCACGGCGTCCACAAACTCGTAGGTCGTATCCTCAGTGACCTCCATGGGCTCGATCTTGATGATCACACGCGCGAACTGACCGGAACCACCGGTCTGCTTCTTGTGCGTGTACTCGTAGTGATCGACAGGCTTGCGGATGGTCTCGCGGTAGGCGACCTGCGGAGCGCCCACGTTGGCCTCGACCTTGAACTCGCGGCGCATGCGGTCGACGAGGATGTCGAGCTGGAGCTCACCCATGCCGGAGATCTCGGTCTGGCCGGTCTCCGCGTTATGCTCCACGCGGAAGGTCGGATCCTCTTCGGCAAGCTTCTGAATGGCGATGGAGAGCTTCTCCTGGTCGCCCTTCGTCTTCGGCTCGATGGCCATCGAGATGACCGGCTCCGGGAAGCTGATCGACTCGAGCACGATCGGGTCGTTGATATCGCTCAGGGTGTCCCCGGTCGTAGTGTCCTTCAGTCCGATGCAGGCGTAGATGTGCCCGGCGATGACCTCATCGACCGGGTTCTCCTTGTTGGCGTGCATCTGGAACAGCTTGCCGATGCGCTCCTTGCGGCCCTTGGTCGAGTTCAGGACGTGCTCGCCCTGAACCGCCTTACCGGAGTAGACACGGATGTAGGTCAGACGCCCGTAGAACGGGTGGGTGACGACCTTGAACGCCAGGGCGCTGAACGGCTCCTCGATCGACGCATCGCGGTGCAGCTCAACCGTCTCGTCGCTGGGCAGGGTGCCCTCGACCGGAGGGACGTCCTCAGGGGACGGCAGGTAGTCAACGACGGCGTCGAGCAAGGGCTGAATGCCCTTGTTCTTGAAAGCCGACCCGGCCAGAACCGGGTAGACCTCGCCGGCGATCGTCATCTTGCGGATGGCGCCCTTGATCTCATCGACCGTGAGTTCCTCGCCACCGAGGTACTTCTCAAGCAGTGCATCGTCGGATTCGGCGACGGCCTCGAGCAGCTTGGTGTGGTACTCCTCGGCCTTGTCCTTGAGATCGTCCGGGATGGGCTCTTCCTCGTAGTGCTTGCCGAGCTCCACATCGCCGCGCCAGGTCAGACCCCGCATCTCGATGATGTCGACGACACCCTCGAAGGTGTTCTCGGCACCGATCGGAATCTGCAGCACGAGCGGCTTTGCGCCCAGGCGATCGATGATCGTCTGAACGGTGTACTCGAAGTTGGCACCCAGCTTGTCCATCTTGTTGACGAAGCAGATCCGGGGGACGTTGTACTTGTCGGCCTGACGCCACACGGTCTCGGACTGGGGCTCCACGCCCTCTTTGCCGTCGAAGACGACCACGCCGCCGTCGAGGACACGCAGCGAACGCTCGACCTCAGAGGTGAAGTCCACGTGGCCGGGGGTGTCGATGATGTTGATCTGGTACTTGTTCCAGAAGCACGTCGTCGCCGCCGAGGTGATGGTGATGCCGCGCTCTTTCTCCTGCGCCATCCAGTCCATCTGCGAGTCGCCCTCGTGGGTCTCACCGATCTTGTGGGTAATGCCCGTGTAGTAGAGGATGCGCTCGGTAGCGGTGGTCTTCCCCGCATCGATGTGGGCCATGATGCCGATGTTGCGAACCTTCGTGAGGTCCGTGAGCACTTCGAGTGCCACTGTGTTCCTTCCAGAGAGATAAAGCGTTCGAGCTCGCGCCGAACCCGGCGCGTCCGACTACCAGCGGTAGTGAGCGAAGGCCTTGTTCGACTCAGCCATCTTGTGCGTGTCTTCGCGACGCTTCACCGCGGCCCCGAGGCCATTGGAGGCATCGAGAATCTCGTTCGTGAGGCGCTCGGTCATGGTCTTCTCGCGACGCAGACGGGCGTAGGTCACCAACCAGCGCAGAGCCAGCGTGTTGGCGCGGTGGGGCTTGACCTCGACCGGAACCTGGTACGTCGAACCGCCGACACGGCGGGAGCGGACCTCAAGGGTGGGCCGGACGTTGTCGAGCGCCTTCTTCAGCGTGGCAACCGGATCCTCGCCCGTCTTCTCGCGGGTGCCCTCGAGGGCCCCGTACACGATGCGCTCGGCCAGGCCACGCTTGCCATCGAGCAGGATCTTGTTGACGAGCTGCGTGACAACCGGAGCGTGGTACACGGGATCGGCCACGACGGGCCGCTTGGCTGCTGGACCTTTACGCGGCATTACTTCTTCTCTTTCTTCGCACCGTAGCGGCTGCGAGCCTGCTGACGGTCCTTGACGGACTGGGTATCGAGCGCGCCGCGCACGATCTTGTAGCGCACGCCCGGGAGATCCTTGACACGCCCACCGCGCACGAGCACCATCGAGTGCTCCTGCAGGTTGTGCCCCTCACCGGGGATGTAGGCGGTGACCTCGATGCCGTTGCTGAGCTTCACACGAGCAACCTTGCGCAGTGCCGAATTCGGCTTCTTCGGGGTGGTGGTGTACACGCGGGTGCACACACCGCGCTGCTGCGGGTTCGCCTTGAGGGCAGGGGCCTTCGTCTTGACGGTCTTCGCCCGCCGGCCCTTGCGAACCAACTGCTGAATTGTTGGCACTGCTTCGCTCCTTGTTGCTCTATCTGTGACATCGACCGCGTCACTGACACGGAAAATCTGAGCCAACCGGATAATAGATACGGACGCTCCGCCTGCCACCGATTGGAAAGCACGGCGCATCCGAGGACGCACCGACTAGTTAGCTTAGCGACTGAGCCGGTTACCGTCAAACCCTGCCGCGTCAGGAGCGCCCCGACTCGCCCACCGTGACCTGGAGCTGCCGGAGGGTCGACGCGATGAGCTCCGCATAGGCCTGCTGCCCGGCGGCATTCGGATGCACTTGGTCGCCCTCCAGCAGCCCCGGGCTCCCCTCGACTACGGCCCGCCAATCCGCCACGGCCACCCCGGACCGTCCGGCCGCCACCGTGCGGATGAGGTCCACATTCCCCGGGATCCAGGGCCGCGGAGCCCACGGCGTCACTAGCACCACACGGCGGTGCCTCCCCGCTGCATGCAAAAACCCGGTGAGCTCCGAGCGAGTGACGGTCCCATTCGTCCCCACCTGCACCACCACGACCGCACGGCGCGGCTGACGGCGCAGCCACTCCTGCGCCCGGTCGAGCGTCGGGCCGGCCTGCCGCGCCACCACCGCATCGATCAGGATTCCGGGGAACTGGGCCGTCAGGGCCGGAGCTGAGGCGAGCATCACCGAATCCCCCGCTGCAAGCAGCCGATCCCCGCTGACCATCACCGCCCCGTCGCCCCCCACCGAGGCGGCGCCCCCGGTCGCTCCAGCGGCGGAGGAAGACGCTGAGGGAGACGTCTGAACATAGCGTCCGCCCGCTTCGATCGTGCGCTGCACCGAGCTCTGGGCCGGAGCGGTCACCACCGAGAGCGACATCAGCACGGTCACCACCGCGGCAGCTCCCGTCACCGTCCAGCGCAGGGCGGCGCGCGGGCGCATCCACCGCCGCAGGCGCCTCAGCGCGAACAGGAACCCGGCGCGCACCACCGGACGCTCGATCCACCGAGAGCTGGCAGCCGAGAGCACCACAGTGAGGACGACCGGCACGACGCCCCCGAGCAGGAGGGCGGCCGCCAGGCTCCCCGGCCAGACCGCAGCGGCCGCGGCCTGTCCCATCAGGATGAGCGGCCAGTGCCAGAGATACCCCGCATACGAGCGTTCCCCGATCCACACCAGGGGCCGGAGGGAGAGAAACCGGCCCAGCCAGCTGCGCCGATCCGTGGCGACAAGCACCACGACCAGCGCCACCGCGCAGAAGCCGAACATCCCCCCTCGGTAGGTGACCGGACTGCCGGATCCCAGCATCCACACCCCCACGAGGAGGACGAGCCCCGAGAGCACTGACAGGGCCTGCAGCCACCTCCGCCCGAGGGGCAGCGGGGTGGAGGTGCCCAGCGGCCGCCAGAAGGCCCCGGCCGCACCCAGCATCAAACCGAACCCATGGGTCAGCGTATTGAGGTAGACCGGGCTCGCATCAGTCCCGGGCACATATCCCGCCGCCATCCCCGCCGCGGAGAGCACCCCGAGCGCTATCGATGCCGCCGAGCGCCAGTCCGGACGGCGCAGCAGCAGGAGGCCGAACAGCAGGAACGGCCAGACCAGGTAGAACTGCTCTTCGACCGCCAGCGACCACAGGTGCGCGAACACCGCCGGGGACGTCTGATCGAAATAGGAGCCGTGCACCGCGATCGAAATCCAGTTGGTGGTATAGGTCAGCGCCCCGAACAGCTGGCGGCCGAGATGGACCCGGAGATCCGCGGAGAACCCCCACAGAGCGGCGGTTACCCCCACCAGCATCGCAAACAGGGCAGGGAAGAGACGCCGCAGGCGCCGGATCCAGAACCGCCCCAACGCAATTCGGCCCGTCCGTTCCCGCTCCGAGACCAGGATCGAGGTGATCAGGTATCCGCTCAGCACGAAGAAGACATCGACCCCCAGGTTCCCCCCGGGAAGCCAGGCAGCCTGGGCGTGGTAGATCACCACCGCAAACAGGGCGAACGCGCGCAGGCCATCGAGCGCGTGGACGCGGCTGGCGGGATCAGAGGGGGAACGGGACATGGGACTTCTTCATTCGGACGACCCAGTGTAGAACCCGGCCCCACCCCCGGAACGCCGCAACGGGGGAGTGCCGCGAAATACGGCACTCCCCCGTTGCGAAACAGCTCAGGCTGGGATCAGTTGTAGGTCCCGGGCTCGAAGTTGCCGAAGTCATCGACATCGGCGAAACCGAGCTCATCCTTGCTGAAGTCGACCGAGTCATCGAACAACCGGTTCGGGTACCGCTCGGCGCGGGCCTCCTCGGTCGGGGCGACCGTCGAGTCGCGGTAGCGCGACAGACCGGTCCCCGCAGGGATCAGCTTGCCGATGATGACGTTCTCCTTCAGGCCGACCAGCGGGTCGGAATTGCCCTCGAGCGCCGCCTCGGTGAGCACGCGGGTGGTCTCCTGGAAGGAGGCCGCCGACAGCCACGAGTCGGTGGCCAGCGAGGCCTTGGTGATGCCCATGACCTCCTGACGCCCAGAGGCCGGCTTGCGCTTCTCGATGACGGCCGCGCGGTTGACGCGGTTGTACGTCGAGACATCGACAAGCTCGCCCGGGAGCAGCTCGGTGTCACCGTGTTCGACCACCGTGATCTTGCGCATCATCTGCCGCACGATCACCTCGATGTGCTTGTCGTGAATCGGCACACCCTGCGAGCGGTAGACCTCCTGCACCCCATCGACGAGCAGACGCTGCGTGGCACGGACGCCCTTGACCCGCAGGACCTCCTTCGGGTCCAGAGAACCGGCCTGCAGCTGCGCACCGAGTTCGATGGACTGGCCATCCTCGACCAGCAGCTTGGCCCGCTTGAGCACCGGGTAGGCACGCACCTCGCTGCCGTCATCCGGGGTCACGAGAACCTTGCGGCCCTTCTCCGTGTCCTCGATGTGCACCACGCCGGCCACCTCGCTGATCGGGGAGGCGTTCTTCGGGGTCCGGGCCTCGAAGAGCTCCGTCACGCGCGGCAGACCCTGGGTGATGTCGTCGGCCGAGGCCGATCCACCTTGGTGGAAGGTCCGCAAGGTCAGCTGCGTACCGGGCTCACCGATGGACTGGGCGGCGATAATGCCGACCGCCTCACCGATGTCCGCCCGCTTGCCGGTGGCCAGGGAACGCCCGTAGCACATCTGGCACACCCCGACGTGCGAGTCGCAGGTGAGCACCGAACGGACCTTGACGACCGTGATGCCCGCCGCGATGAGCTTGTCGATGAGGACATCGCCCACGTCGGAGCCGGCGTCCGCGATCACCGTGCCCTCGGCATCCACAGCAGGGACGGCCAGGGTGCGGGAGTACACCGAGTTCTCGACGTTCTCGTCCCGGACCAGCTTGCCGTCGACCTCCCGCGCGATGACGTACTCGACGCCGCGCGTGGTGCCGCAGTCGTGCTCACGGATGATGACATCCTGTGCCACATCGACCAGACGACGGGTCAGGTAGCCGGAGTCCGCGGTCCGCAGCGCCGTGTCGGCGAGTCCCTTGCGGGAACCGTGCGTGGCGTTGAAGTACTCGAGGTTGGACAGGCCCTCGCGGTAGTTCGACACAATCGGACGAGGAATAATGTCGCCCTTCGTGTCGGTGACCAGTCCGCGGATACCCACGATGTTACGCACCTGCAGCCAGTTGCCTCGGGCACCCGAGTTGACCATGCGGTACACGTTGTTCTCGCGGGGGAAACTCGCCTTCATGTCGTCGGCGATCTTGTCCGTGGCCTCCGACCAGATCCGGATCAAGTCGGCGCGACGCTCGGCCTCGGTGGTCAGACCGAGATCGAACTGCTCCTGGACCTCGTTGGCCTTCTTCTCGTACTGGGCGACGATGTCGTCCTTGTCCGACGGGGTGACCATGTCGCTCAGGGCGATCGTGATCCCCGAACGGGTACCCCACGAGAAGCCGGCATCCTTGATGCGGTCCAGGGTCTGCGCCACGGTCGCACGGTCGTAGCGCTCGGCCAGGGAGTTCACGATATTCCCCAGCTGGCCCTTGTCGGCCTGGTGCTCGTAGTACGGGTAGTCGTCCGGGAGCAGCTGGTTGAACAGCGCCCGTCCGAGGGTGGTGTGGTTGTCGAACGGCTTGCCCGCCTCGAAGCCCTCGGGCTCCTCGCCCGGGGCGAAGACCAGGTTCTCCATCCGGATGTACACCTTGGCGTTGAGGTTCAGGGCGCCGGCGTCCCGGGCCATGATGGCCTCGGAGATGCTGGAGAACCGATGGCCCTCGCCGGTGGCACCCTCGCGCTCATCGGTCAGCGTGTAGAGGCCGATGACCATATCCTGCGACGGCTGGGTGACCGGACGGCCATCCGACGGCTTCAGGATGTTATTGCTCGAGAGCATGAGGATGCGGGCCTCGGCCTGCGCCTCGACGCCCAGGGGCAGGTGAACGGCCATCTGGTCGCCGTCGAAGTCGGCGTTGAAGGCCGCGCAGGCCAGGGGGTGCAGCTGGATGGCCTTCCCCTCGATGAGCTGCGGCTCGAACGCCTGAATGCCGAGACGGTGCAGCGTAGGTGCACGGTTGAGGAGCACCGGACGGTCCTTGATGACCTCTTCCAGGACATCCCAGACCTCGGGGCTCGAACGCTCCACCTTGCGCTTGGCCGACTTGATGTTCTGCGCGTAGCCCAGTTCGATGAGCCGTTTGATCACGAACGGCTTGAAGAGCTCCAGCGCCATCTGCTTGGGCAGGCCGCACTGATGCATCTTGAGCTGGGGACCGACGACGATCACGGAACGGCCCGAGTAGTCGACGCGCTTCCCGAGCAGGTTCTGGCGGAACCGGCCCTGCTTGCCCTTCAGCATGTCGGAGAGCGACTTCAGCGGCCGGTTGCCAGTCCCGGTGACCGGACGCCCGCGGCGGCCGTTGTCGAACAGGGCGTCGACAGCCTCCTGCAGCATCCGCTTCTCGTTGTTCACGATGATCTCGGGGGCGTTGAGGTCGAGCAGGCGGCGCAGCCGGTTGTTGCGGTTGATTACGCGACGGTAGAGGTCGTTCAGATCACTCGTCGCAAACCGACCGCCGTCGAGCTGCACCATCGGGCGCAGCTCCGGGGGAATCACCGGGACCACGTTGAGCACCATCGCGGCCGGGGAAACACCCGTCTTGAGGAAGGCGTTGACGACCTTCAGGCGCTTGATGGCACGGATCTTCTTCTGCCCGCGTCCGTTCGCGATCTGCTCCCGGAGCAGATCGGCCTCGGAGGCCAGGTCGAAGTCGGCCAGACGGCGCTGCACTGCCTCGGCGCCCATGAAGCCTTCGAAGTAGTCGCCGAAGCGATCCTCGAGCTCGTGATACACGGCGTCCTCGGGGAGGAGATCCCCCACCTTCAGCGTGGTGAACTTGTCCCACACGCTCTCCAGCCGGGTGATCTGCTCGTTGAACGACTTCTCGAGGCGCTTGACCTCTTTCTCGCCGTTCTCCTTGGCCTTCCGGATGGCCTCGGCCTTCGCGCCGGAGTCCTCCAGAGCGGCAAGCTCATCTTCCAGGGCCGCCGCCTTCTCGTTCACCTCGGTATCGCGGGCCGCAGAGATCTCCTGGATCTCGGTGCGGAGGTCCTGCTCCAGATCGGGCAAGTCATCGTGCCGGGCCTGCGCATCCACCGACACGATCATGTATGCCGCGAAGTAGATGACCTTCTCCAGGTCCTTCGGGGCCATGTCGAGCAAGTAGCCGAGCCGGCTCGGCACACCCTTGAAATACCAGATGTGGGTCACGGGGGCGGCCAGGGCGATGTGTCCCATCCGCTCGCGGCGCACCGAGGACTTGGTGACCTCGACGCCGCATCGCTCACACACGATCCCCTTGAAGCGGATGCGCTTGTACTTTCCGCAGGCGCACTCCCAGTCCTTCGTGGGGCCGAAGATCTGTTCCCCGAACAGCCCATCCTTCTCGGGCTTCAGCGTTCGGTAGTTAATCGTCTCCGGCTTCTTGACCTCGCCGTGGGACCAGCTGAGGATGTCCTCGGTGGTGGCGAGCCCAATCTTCAGTGCTTTGAAATCTGTCGTCTCGAGCAAAACTCTCTACTTTCTCGATCAGTCGTGGGGTGGATGGTGCCTGGGGTCAGACTTCTTCCACCGGCCCCGATTCGAACTGCGATGAGATATTGATGCCGAGCTCCTCGGCCGGATTGTATTCGTCCTCCTCGGAGTCCTTCAGGCTGACCTCCTGCCCGTCGGCCCCCAGCACCTGAACGTTCAGGCACAGGGACTGCATCTCTTTCATGAGCACCTTGAAGGACTCGGGGATGCCGGGCTCCTGGATGTTCTCGCCCTTGACGATGGACTCGTAGGCCTTGACACGACCCACCACGTCGTCGGACTTGATGGTGAGCATCTCCTGCAGGGCGTGGGCGGCGCCGTACGCGTACAGGGCCCACACCTCCATCTCGCCGAACCGCTGGCCGCCGAACTGGGCCTTTCCACCCAGGGGCTGCTGCGTGATCATCGAGTAGGGGCCCGTCGACCGCGCGTGGATCTTGTCGTCGACCAGGTGGTGGAGCTTCAGGATGTACATGTAGCCCACCGCCACCGGCTCCGGGAACGGCTCGCCGGAACGCCCGTCGAACAGCTGCACCTTGCCGCTGTGGTCGACGAGGCGCACCCCGTCGCGGTTCGGCAGCGTGGAGTCGAGCAGACCCGCGATCTCGGACTCCTTCGCGCCGTCGAACACAGGCGTGGCCACCTTGGTGCCGGGGGCTGCCTCACGGGCGTCGGCGGGAAGGGCCTTGGCCCAGTCGGGGTCGCCCTCGATCTTCCAGCCCTGCTTCGCAGCCCAGCCGAGATGAACCTCCAGGACCTGCCCGAAGTTCATTCGACCCGGCACGCCCAGCGGGTTCAGAATGATGTCGACCGGGGTGCCATCCGGCAGGAACGGCATGTCCTCGACCGGCAGGATCTTCGAGATGACGCCCTTGTTGCCGTGCCGGCCGGAGAGCTTATCCCCGACGCGGATCTTGCGCTTCTGGGCGATGTAGACCACGACCCGCTGGTTCACACCGGAACCGAGCTCGTCGTCGCCCTCCTCGGCGTCGAAGACCTGCACGCCGATGACGGTGCCCTCCTCGCCGTGGGGCACCTTGAGCGAGGTGTCGCGCACCTCACGGCTCTTCTCGTTGAAGATGGCCCGCAGCAGGCGCTCCTCGGCCGAGAGCTCCGTCTCGCCCTTCGGGGTGACCTTGCCGACGAGGATGTCGCCGGGGTGGACCTCGGCGCCGATGCGCACGATGCCGCGCTCATCCAGGTTGTTGAGCATGTCGTTGGAGATGCTCGGAAGGTCCCGTGTGATCTCTTCCTTGCCCAGCTTGGTGTCGCGGGCGTCGACGTCGTACTCCTCAATGTGGATCGAGGTGAGGGTGTCGTTCTTCACCATGTTCTCGGAGATGATGATCGCGTCCTCGTAGTTGAGGCCCTCCCACGACATGAACGCGACGAGCAGGTTCTTGCCGAGCGCGAGCTCGCCATCCTGCGTGGCCGGGCCATCGGCGATGACCTGGCCTCGATCGAGATGCTGTCCCTCGCGCACGATCACCCGGGCGTTGAAGCAGGTGCCCTGGTTGGAGCGGCCGAACTTCTGCATCGGGTACGAGACGGTCTCGCCGTCGTCCTGCTCGACGGTCACGACATCCGCCGAGACCCCGATCACAACGCCGGCCTCCCGGGCCACGACCACGTCGCCCGAGTCATAGGCGGAGAAGCCCTCCATGCCGGTCCCGACCAGCGGGCTATCGGTCTGGAGCAGCGGCACGGCCTGACGCTGCATGTTCGCACCCATCAGGGCGCGGTGGCCGTCATCGTGCTCCAGGAACGGAATCAGAGAGGTGCCAACCGACACCATCTGGCGCGGAGACACGTCGATGTAGTCAACGTCCTCGGCCGACGCCAAGTCGACGACCTCGCCACCCTCCATACGGGAGAGGATGCGATCCTCGACGAAGTGGCCATCCTCGGTCAGCGGCGTATTCGCCTGCGCGATGACGTGGTCGTTCTCGTCGGAGGCGGTCAGGTAGTCGACCTGATCGGTGACCTGACGGTCCACGACACGACGGTACGGCGTCTCGATGAAGCCGAACGAGTTGATCCGGGCGAAGGTCGCCATCGAGCCAATCAGACCGATGTTCGGGCCCTCAGGGGTCTCGATCGGGCACATGCGGCCGTAGTGGGACGAGTGCACGTCCCGGACCTCCACGCCGGCGCGCTCCCGCGACAGGCCGCCGGGGCCCAGCGCCGACAGGCGGCGCTTGTGTGTGATCCCGGCCAGGGGGTTGTTCTGGTCCATGAACTGGGACAGCTGGCTCGTGCCGAAGAACTCCTTGATCGCGGCCACGACGGGGCGCACGTTGATCAGGGTCTGGGGGATGATCGCATCCGCATCCTGGGTGGTCATCCGCTCGCGCACAACCCGCTCCATGCGGGCCAGCCCCGTGCGAACCTGGTTCTGAACGAGCTCGCCCACGGCGCGCACGCGGCGGTTGCCGAAGTGGTCGATGTCGTCGACGTCGAGCCGCAGCTCGATCTCCTGCCCGTCGCGGACGCCCGGAAGCGTCTTCTCCCCGGCGTGGAGCGCCACCATGTACTTGATGGTCTTGACGATGTCCTCAACCGACAGCACCGAATCCGTGATCGGGGCGTCGATACCCAGCTTCCGATCGATCTTGTAGCGGCCGACCTTGGCCAGACCGTAGCGCTTCGGGTTGAAGTAGAAGTTCTCCAGCAGCGTGCGGGCAGCCTCGCTGGCCACCTGCTCGCCCGGGCGGAGCTTGCGGTAGATGTCCTTGAGGGCATCTTCCTTGGTGAGGATGGAATCCTTGTCGAGCATGTCGAGGATCACGTCATACCCGGCGAACTCACGGCGGATGTCATCGGAGGTGAGGCCGAGCGCCTTCAGGAAGACGATCGCGGACTGCTTGCGCTTGCGGTCGATGCGCACGCCCACCTGGTCGCGACGGTCGATCTCGAACTCCAGCCAGGCCCCGCGGCTCGGGATGACACGGGAGGAGAAGACCTCTTTATCGGAGTTCTTCTCGAAGGCCCGCTCGAAGTAGACACCCGGCGAGCGCACCAGCTGCGAGACGACCACACGCTCGGTGCCGTTGACGATAAACGTGCCCTTTTCGGTCATGAGCGGGAAATTGCCCATGAACACGGTCTGCATCTTGATCTCGTTGTTCTTGGTGTTCGAGAATGCGGCCTCGACGTAGAGCGGCGCTTCGTAGGTCTTCCCGCGCTCACGACACTCCGCGATGCTGTACCGCGGCGGCTCGAGGGAGGGATTCGAGAAGGTGAGTTCCATCGTGCCCGCGTTGTCCTGGATCGGAGAGATCTCCTCGAAGATCTCGTCCAGGCCACTGCGCTCCGGCACGTCGTGACGGTCCTGCTCCTTGGCGAGCGTCAGACGGCGGCGCCAGCGATCGTTCCCGATCAGCCAGTCGTAGCTCTCGGTCTGCAGCGCCAGCAGATCGGGAACCGTGATGGGCTCCCGAACTCGCGCGAAGGAGAGCCGACGGTGCTCGCGGCTCTCGGGGAGATCAGTTGTGGATGTGGATGCGGTGCGCACAGCAGCCAATGCGGTATCCTCCAGGAACCCGAAGGTTCTTCATGTGTCTCGATTGTGGTCCATGAACCCGCCAGAGCGTCACGGATGCAGCCGGGAAACCGGCACATCCACCCACCGCTATATGAGGGAAACAGAATTCTGGGAGCGCAACCACCGATACTATGCCACCCGAGGCAAAAAGTCCACCCTCGGCCGTGGCGGGTCGCGACACCGGTGAGGGCGCCTAGACTCGTACCCGTTCCCCATCGAGCATCGGCGCTCGACCGGTCACATCGACGGAAAGGCAGGAACCTATGAGCCCTTCACGCTCCAGCTCTCCCCAGACGCCGACACCCCACCCGCGGATGTCTATGTCGGACCGAGCGTACCGGCTGGTGAAAGAACGCATCCTGAACGGGTCTCTGCCCAGCGACACCATGTTCAGCGAGGGCGAGATCGCCCAGGAGCTCGACACCTCCCGCACCCCTGTCCGCGAAGCCCTGTTGCGTCTGCAGGCCGAGGGCTGGATTCAGCTCTATCCCAAGCGCGGGGCCATGGTCGTCCCCGTCGGGCGCAATGAGAAGCTCTCCGTCCTCGAGGCCCGAGAGCTTCTCGAGAACCATGCCATCACACGCGCGACCCGCTCCCCACTGGCCGCCAAGCTCCTCACCACCGATCTTCGAGCCATCCTGCTCGTGCAGCAGCAGGCGCTGGCGGACCGCAACGGCGCCGCCTATGCCCGCTCCGATCAGCGCTTTCATCACCGTGTCGTCGAAGCCGGGGGGAACCCGTTCCTGTCCGGCTTTTACGCCACCCTCGCCGAACGGCACCGCCGAATGACGAGCGCATCCGTCTGGGGCCGCACCGCCATGGCCAACCAGGTCATCGCAGAACACGAGAAACTCATCGAGGCAATCGCCCGCTGCGATGCGCAGGCCTATGCTGATTTGCTGCACCCGCATCTCCTCGCCAGCCACCATCCGTGAGCCGGACGGGGATCGGGCGTACTGTCGACTGCACGAGAATTGCAAGAAGAGGCGGAATGTCCGACACCATGTCTGACCCCGAACCCACATCCATCCCTCACCCGGCCCCCGGACCGCATGCCTGGCTCGCCGTGGCCGGTACCTTCTTCACCGTCGCCTGGGGCGGCAATGAGTTCACCCCGCTCCTGAAGATGTACCAGCTCAACGGCGGCTGGTCGGCCCAGATCGTCAACGTGCTCCTGGGGGCCTACGTCCTGGGAATTATCCCCGCACTCCTGATCGGCGGTCCGCTCTCGGATCGGTACGGCCGACGCCCCCTCATGGCCCCCGCCCCCGTCTTCGGGGTGCTGGGCAGTGCGGTACTGGCCATGGGCGCGGACAACCCCGCCATCCTGTTCCTCGGGCGCATGTTCTCTGGGCTGGCGCTGGGGCTCGTCATGGCCGTCGGGACAAGCTGGATCAAAGAGCTCTCCGAGTCCGGGGCGGGAGCCCGCCGCGCATCCACCACCCTGACCGTCGGGTTCGGCCTGGGGGCCGCCGTGGCAGGCGCCCTCGCCGAATGGGGCCCCGCCCCGCTGCGCGCCGTCCTGCCCTACCTGGTCAACATCGCCCTGATCGTGCTGCTCGCGATCCCCATGTACGCCTCGGCCCCGGAGACCCGCCGCCGGCAGCAGACGACCGCCCCGCTCCTCAGCGCACTCAAAGTGCCGAAGGCCATGCACAAGCGCTTCCTGTTCGTGGTCCTGCCCATGGCCCCCTGGGTCTTCGGCTGCGCGGCGAGTGCCTACGCGATCATCCCGAACCTCGTCTCCGCAGACCTGCCCGGCTACGAGATCGCCTTCTCTGCGCTGCTCTGTCTCATCGCGCTCAGCGCCGGCGTGGCAGTTCAGCCACTCGCCAAACGGCTCGACAGCCCTCGTTCGGCCCGGGCCACCGGGGTGGCCCTCGGCGTCACCCTGATCGGCCTGGCAGCCGCCGCGCTCACCGCGGCCACGCTCAACCTCTGGTTCTCGCTGGTGGCCGCGGCACTCCTCGGAGCCGCCTACGGGCTTCTCCTGGTCTCCGGCCTCCAGGAGGTCCAGCGCATCGCAGGCCCCAAGGATCTGGCCGGCCTCACCGCCGTGTACTACTCCCTCACCTACCTGGGCTTTTTCATCCCCGCGGTCCTCGCCCTCCTCAACCGGTACGCGACATACACCCAGATGTTCCTCGGGGGCACCATCGTGTGCCTGCTGACCCTCCTCGTCGTCGGCCTCGCCTGGAGCAAACACCTCCCCCGGGCCGTGCGCACCATCACGCAGGCCATCACCTTGCCCATCCGCACCGTCCCCGGGGACCGGCGGAAGGGAGGGAAGCAGCCACGATGAAGAAGCACTCACACGGCCCCACGACCGCCGCGACTGCAGCCCTCGACGCGGCCGGCATTCCCTACACGGAGCACCAGTACGACAACGAGGTGCGGCACAACTACGGGGCCGAGGCGGCGAGCGAGCTCGGAGCGGATGCGGCCCGGGTGTTCAAGACCCTCGTGGCCTCCGCCCGGGGCACTCTGGTCATCGGGGTCGTGCCGGTGAATGGCAGGCTCGATCTGAAGGCTTTGGCCGGTTGCGTCGGGCAGAAGCGCGCCAGTCTGTGCGATCCGGCCGAGGCGCAGCGCAAGACGGGCTACGTCGTGGGCGGCATCAGTCCGATCGGGCTCCGCACCCGCATTCCGGTGTTCGTGGATGCCTCCGCCCAGCAGTTCCAAACCGTGCTGCTCTCCGGGGGGCGACGGGGGCTCGATCTCGAGATCACCCCGGAGAACCTGCTCCAAGCCACCGGGGGACGGTTCGCAGAGATCGCGGCCCCTGGCGAGCACGCTGCCGGTTCGATCAGCAGTTGACGGCGGCCAGCAGCCGAGCCACGAGCAGCCCCCGGTTGCCGATCATGTCAGCGGCGATCTCGGGGCTGCGCGCCTGCTCGGGCGTCATCCAGGTCAGCTCAAGCGCATCCTGCCGGGGCTGGCAGCTGCCCGTCACCGGAACCACGTAGGCGAGGGACACCGCGTGCTGACGCTCATCGCTGAACTCCCGGTCTCCGTCGGGCACCGGAAAGTATTCGGCCACCGAGTCCGGCACCGGCGAGACCGGGAGCTGCGGGAAGGCCATCGGGCCCAGATCGTTCTCCAGATGCCGGAGCAGCGCCTCCCGGAGGCTCTCGGTGTGCCGCACCCGGCCCGAGACGATCGTCCGGGTAATCACCCCCGTCTCGGAGGCGCGCAGCAGCAATCCCACTTCCGTCACAGCGCCGTACTGGTCGACGCGCACCGGCAGGGCCTCCACATATACGATCGGCATCCGCGAGCGCACCCAGGAGAGCTCGCTGTCGGTCAGCCAACCGGGATTCCCGGTGGGGCGGTCAGGGAAATCGGGCGTGCCCACGATGCTCATGGCCCCATTATCCCCGAACCCCGCGGCCCGACCGCATAGAATCGCGGGGTGCCCCACACAGAACAACGCCCCCGCTTCGCCTCGGCCTCCCCCCGGTACTTCCCGATCGTGATGACCATCTTCGCCAGTCTGTACGTGGTCTCGAACATCGCAGCCACCAAGGGGGTGCTGTTCGGGCCCATCGGCAACTTCCCCATCTACACCGACGGGGGCTTCCTCCTCTTCCCCCTGACCTATGTGCTGGGGGACGTCCTGAGTGAGGTCTACGGCTTCCGGAGGGCACGGCTGGCCATCGCCGCCGGCTTCGCGATCAACATCGGCGCCGTCCTCTACTTTCAGCTGGTGCTGGCCCTCCCTGGGGCCCCCGGGTACACCGGGCAGCACGCATTCCGGGAGATCCTGGGGCTCACCGCGCCCCGCATCCTCATCGCGTCGCTCACCGGGTACGCCCTCGGGCAGCTCCTGAACTCGGTGACCCTCGTCCTGATCAAGCGCGTCACGGATGAGCGACTGCTCTGGGTCCGGCTGATCGGCTCCACCGTGGTCGGAGAGTTCGCGGATACACTCGCGTTCTGCCTCATCGCGGCGCCGGTCATCGGCATCCACGGGTTCGCGGCGGTCGCCAACTACACCGTGCTCGGATTCCTCTACAAGACACTGCTCGAGGTGGTCCTGCTCCCGATCACCTACCCGACCATCGGATGGCTCAAACGGCACGAGCCCGACTACTTGCGCCCCTCCGAGCGAGCCGTCGCGTAGTAGGCACCCAGCGTCTCCTCGCGGAACTCGTCGAACCGCCCGTCCTCGATCGAGGTGCGGATCTCGTCGACCAGCCGCACGATGAACCGTTCGTTGTGGATGCTGGCGAGGGTCGAGGCATCCATCTCCCTCGCTTTGAAGAGATGGTGCAGATACGCCCTGGAGTAGTGGGTGCAGGTGTAACAGTCGCACCCCTCCTCGATCGGGGAGAGGTCCCTGCGGAACCGGGACTGCACAATGTTGAAGCGTCCCCGGTGCGAGTAGACGGCCGCGTTGCGGGCCACCCGGGTCGGAGAGACGCAGTCGAAGGTGTCGACGCCATTCTCGACGGCAGCGAAGATGTCGTCGGGCTCACTGATCCCCAACAGGTGGCGCGGGCGGTTCTCCGGCAGGATATCCGTCATCCATCGCACGATCTCGCCGAGTCGGCGCTTCTCGATGGCTCCGCCCAGTCCGTACCCGTCGAAGTTCATCGCCCCCAGGTCGGTGGCGGCCCGGGTCCGGAGATCCTTGTAGTTGGCGCCCTGCAGCACCCCGAACAGGGCCTGCGGGGGGCGGTCGGCCCGCTCCTCGCTCAGCCGGCGGTGCTCCGCGAGACACCGCACCGCCCAGCGCCGGGTGCGCTCCAGGGACTCCTCCTGATAGGTGCGGGTATTCATCAAGGTGGTGAGCTCGTCGAAGGCGAACAGGATGTCCGCCCCGAGCTGGTGCTGAATGCGCATCGAGACCTCCGGGGTGAAACGGTGGATGCTGCCATCCCGGAAGGATTTGAAGGTGACTCCATCCTCATCCACGTGGGCCATGCGCTGTTTCCCCTCGGCAACCACGTCATCCCGCTTGAGCCCCGTCGTATCCATCGCCAGGGTCTTCTTGAAGCCCGCGCCGAGGCTCAGGACCTGGAACCCACCGGAATCGGTGAACGTCGGGCCGTCCCAGTTCATGAATGCCCCCAGCCCGCCGGCCAGATCTAGGAGGTCGGGGCCCGGCTGCAGATAGAGGTGGTAGGCATTGGCCAGCAGGGCCTGCGCCCCGAGGTCGCGCATCTGCTCGGGAAGCACCGCCTTCACCGCCGCCTGGGTCGCCACCGGGACAAAGGCCGGGGTGCGGATGTCCCCGTGGGGTGTGTGGATGACCCCGGTTCGGCCGTTGCGGCCCTCCAGGCGGGATTCGATATCGAAGGCGAGCACGACTGCGATCGTAGCGGAGGGTCCGGGGCCCGCCCCGAGGAGAGCTTCGGAGAGCCGATGGCAGGAGCCACTCCCGCCCCGGTCCTCCCTCGACTGGGGCGCCGATGGCCGGAACTAAACTGGCCAGCGGATGCGGGCGTCCCGCCGCGTCCAGAGGAGCCCCGACATGTCAGCAACCGTTCACCCCCATCTCACCGCGCGTCACGGCTGGCTGGGAAGCGGGCTGGGCGGGCTCGCCCTCCTGTCGCTCCTCGTGGGCATCGGCTCCGGGCTGGGAGCGATTGCGTTTCGCTTCCTCGTGCTGGGGATCACCTGGATCTTCACCGGGCACCTGGAGTTCGGGCAACAGGGGTGGGTCGGAAGCACTCACCTCCCCTGGCTGGGCCTGGCCTTTTTCGTCGTCGCCCCCGCCCTCGGCGGACTGCTCTACGGCCCCCTCATCCAGCGGTTCGCCCCGGAGGCGCGCGGCCATGGCGTCCCCGAGGTGATGGCGGCGGTCGCGGTCAACAAGGGGTGCATCCGCCCGCAGGTCCCGTTTGTGAAAGCGCTGGCGTCGGCGCTCACGATCGGTTCCGGTGGCTCGGTAGGCCGGGAGGGGCCCATCGCCCAGATCGGGGCCGCACTCGCCTCGATCCTGGGGCAGGGGGCGCGGGTCCCCGTGCATCGGTTGCGCATCCTGGTGGCGGCCGGCGCGGGCGGCGCCATCGCAGCCACCTTCAATACCCCGCTGGCCGGGCTCTTCTTCGGTCTTGAGATCATTCTGCGCACGGTTTCACTGGAGGCCCTCGCGAGCATCGGCATCTCGGTGGCGGTGGCGGATGCGATCGCGGTCGCCGCCTTCGGGAACACCCCCTTCCTGACCGCCTTCCCCGCCACGGTGGAGCTCGGCAGCCCGCTGCGATACGGCCTGGTGCTCGTACTCGCGGTTCTGACGGCCCTGGTCGGGCACCTCTTCGGGACCGTGCTCTACCGCACCGAGGACCTGTGCGATCGTCTCTGGGCGGGCAGGCCGGAGTGGGCGCGTCCCGCGGTCGGCGGGCTGGTGGTGGGGGTGCTGCTGCTGGCGCTCCCCCAGCTGTACGGGGTCGGGTACCCGGTCATGTACCAGGCCCTGGACGGGCAGTACGCGCTGTGGTTCCTGCTGGTACTCGCCGCTGGGAAGATCGTGGCGACCTCCCTGACCCTGGGGATGGGCGGCTCGGGCGGCGTCTACGCCCCGAGTCTCTTTGTGGGGCTGATGTGCGGCGCGGCCTTCGGAGGACTGACCCACGCCCTGTTGGGAACGGCGGCGGGGACCCCGGCGCTCTACGCGGCAATCGGAATGGCGGGGGTGTTCGCGGCGGCGACCGGCTCCCCCCTCACCGCACTGGGCAGCATCGTCGAGATGACCGGAGACTTTCAGTTGATCGTGCCGGTGATGATCACCGTGTCCGTGGCGGCGCTGGTGGGCCGGGCCTTCGGGCGCGGAACCATCTACACCGAAAAGCTGCTGCGCCGGGGAACCGACATCGACCTGGCGACGACCTGGCGCCCCCTGGAGGAGACGCCGGCCGGGGCACTCTCCGATCCGGGGGCGCCCGCCCACGGCAAAGACGGGGTGGATGCGGCAGCCCCGCTCAGCACCGCGCTCTCCCAGCTCCCCGCCGACGGCACGCCCCGGGCGGTACTCCGGGACGGGGTCCCAGCCGGGCAGATCTCGCTTCCCGGCATCGTGGCACATGTGCTTCGGGCGCTCCGGGGCGACCCCCGGTAGGCTGCCGCGGGGAGGCACCACATGGATCACACGCACCACTACCGCCTGAACCTGCGCTGGACCGGCAACCTCGGCCCCGGTACCACGACCTACCGCGCGTACTCGCGCGACGGGGTGGCGAGCGCCCCCTCGGCACAGACGTCGCTGGACCTCACCGCGGATCCCGCCTACCGGGGGGACCCCGCCCGGTGGAACCCGGAGCAGCTCCTGGTGGCGGCCCTCGCACAGTGCCACCTGCTCTGGTACCTCCATCTGGCCGCCCAGGCGGGCATCGTGGTGACCGACTATGCAGATTCCCCGGAGGGCACGATGCCCAACGAGGTCTCCGGGACGGGGGCATTCAGTGAGGTCGTCCTCCACCCCGTGGTGACGATCACCGACCCCGCCCGTATCGAGCAGGCCACCGCGCTCCACCAGGAGGCGGGAAGCCTGTGCAACATCGCCCGGTCGGTCAATTTCGAGGTGCGGTGCCTCCCGACCGTTCTGGCCGGCCCCACCACAGTTTGAAGGCCTCGACCGCGAAGAAGACCAGCACGCCGGCAGCCAGCGACAGCCCCCAGGTACTCAGGGCGATGGGCGTGGAGTGGAACATGCCGTTCAGGAACGGAACGCTCACGAACAGGATCTGCAGCACGAGCAGCAGTGCGATCATCTTCCACACCATCGAGTTCCCCACGAAGCCGGCCTTCGACAGCGAGGTGCCGCGCAGTGTGCGGCAGTTGAGCAGATAGGTGGCCTGGCCGAAGACCAGAGTCGTCACCCCGGCGGTCTGTGCCACGGCGGTGCTGGCCCCCAGGGAGAGCTCGAGCAGGAAGACGGCCAGGGTCGCCGCGGCCACGACCACCGAGACGAAGCCTACCAGGGCGAAATCCCGCCCCCGCACGAGGGGGGTCCGGGGGTCTCTCGGCGGTCGCTGCATCAGCCCCCGCTCGGCCGGCTCGAACACGAGCGCCAGCGAAAGGGTCACCGCGGTGACCAGGTTGACCCAGAGAATCTGCACCGGGGCGAGCGGCAGGGTGAAGCCGAACAGGACCGCGAACAGCACCAGCAGGGACTGGGACCCGTTTGTGGGGAGCATGAACAGCACCGACTTGCGGATGTTGTCATAGATGCGCCGGCCCTCTTCGACCGCGCGCTCGATGGTCGCGAAGTTGTCGTCGGCCAGGACGATGTCGGCGGCCTCCTTCGTGGCCTCCGTGCCCTTGATCCCCATGGCCACGCCCACGTCGGCGCGGGTGAGGGCCGGGGCGTCGTTGACCCCGTCGCCCGTCATCGCCACCACCCGGCCGCCGGACTGGAGTGCCTTAACGATCCGGATCTTGTGCTCCGGGCTGGTGCGCGCGTAGACGTCGACCTGGGGCGCACGGCGCTCCAGCTGGGACTGGGACATCCCCTCGACCTCTGCCCCGGTGAGGACCCGATCGGAGACTGGCCCCTCTGCGGCGAGGATTCCGAGCTGCCGAGCGATGGCGGTGGCCGTGCCGGCGTGGTCGCCGGTGATCATCTTGACCCCGACCCCGGCCTCCCGGCAGGTTGCCACGGCCTGAACGGCCTCCGGCCGGGGCGGGTCGATAATGCCGACCAGGCCCAGGAAGGTGAGCCCGGGCAGGGAGCCCGGCCCCGACAGGGCCTCCACATCAGCACCGGGGAAGGAGGCCGCGGCGAGCACCCGGAGCCCCCGTGCACCGAGCTCATCGATGCGTTGCTCCCAGGCCTCCGGGTCGAGTGGCTCGGGGGTGCCGTCGGCGCGCAGCTGAAGCGTGCTCATCGCCAGCAATCGGTCCGGAGCGCCCTTCACAAAGCCCATGCGGCGCCCCTCCGGGCCGTCGACGAGCACCGCCATGTACTTGTGCGCCGAGTCGAAGGGGATCTCCGAGCGGCGGACGTAGGCCGTGTCATCCACCGCGCCCTTCTCTGCGAGGGCTCGCATCGCACCCTCGGTGGGCTCTCCGATGAGGGCCCATCCGGTCTCCGTCTCGCGCAGCCGGGCGTCATTACAGACTCCAGCCGACAGGAGGAGCTCCGCGAGCGCCCGGTCAGATGCGGTCTGGGCCGGGGCCCCAGCTGCGTCGAGAATCGTGCCCCGGGGCGAGTAGCCCTCCCCTTCGACGCGGTAGGCGGATGCGTCGGTACGCACCATGGTGGCGGTCATTTCGTTCTTGGTCAGGGTCCCGGTCTTATCCGAGCAGATCACGGAGACCGAGCCGAGGGTTTCGACCGACTGAAGACGGCGGGTAATGGCGTGCCGCCGCGCCATCTGCTGTACCCCGAGAGCCAGTGAGATGGTCACGATCGCCGGAAGCCCCTCGGGGATGGCCGCGACGGCGAATCCGATGGCCGCGCTGATGAGCTCCGGGATGGCGAACTGATGCACGAGCTTGCCGATGACCAGCATGGCGGCGGCAGCGGCCACCACGGCGATCGCCACCAGCGAGCCGAACCGGTTGAGCTGTCTGGCGAGCGGGGTCGGGGCCGGTTCCTCGGCGGCGGCGAGCTGCTGAATCCGTCCGAGCTCGGTGGCGGTGCCGGTGGCCGTGACAATGCCCTCACCCCGCCCGGCCACGACGATGGTGCCGGAGAACGCCAGGCAGGTTCGATCGCCGAGCCCCTCCTCGGGGTCGACTGGGGCAGTCCCTTTCGTCACCGCGTCGGCCTCCCCGGTGAGCGGGGACTCCTCGATGCGCAGGTCGGCGACTTCGATGAGCCGCAGGTCGGCGGGGACTCGGTCGCCTGCCGAGAGCCGAACCAGGTCGCCGGGCACCAGCTCGGCGGTTTCGACATGGTCGACGGTTCCTCCGCGCACCACGGTCGCGGTGGAGGACAGCATGGTCCTGATGCCCTCCAATGCGGCCGCGGCCCGTCCCTCCTGGACGAAGCCGATCACTGCGTTGGCCACCGCCACCACCAGGATGACCGTGAAGTCGATCCAGTCTCCGTAGACCGCCTTCAGCGCGGCGGAGACGAGCAGGATGTAGATGAGGACGTCGTTGAAGTGTGCCAGGAACCGCACGATGGCAGGGCGGGGGCGGGGCGCCGGAAGCTCGTTGGGCCCGACTGCCTCCCGCCGCCGGGTGACCTCGGCCGGGGAGAGTCCCGACGTGGGGTCTGTCGCAAGTTCTCGGACGACCTCAGCGGCTTCGCGCGCATGGGTGCCGCGCAGAGGCCCGGTTTGGGAGGGGGTGGAGGACGTGCTGGACTCGGCCATTCGATCCTTTCCCGGTGGACGGATGATCTGGTTCAACCCTACACGGCGCCGTAGAACATTCGGCTGAGAACCCCGGAAACTTGTATGCATCAACTTGCATATTCATCGCGGAATGTTATAATCAAGCCGCTTCGTCGGTCAGTGCGGATTGCGAAACTCAGCTCCGCCAACGACGCCGGTCACTGATGGTGGAACCACACGGTTCTCCATAGCTTCCCGGTCGAGGGCGACTCCCCGTCCGGGCAATCCATAACAGTCACCGGAACAAGAAGAGAGTCAATCTCGGATGAGCATGAAAATTCAGACGGTTGTTGCCACCGCAACCGAGGCGCACATCACCCCAGAGCGGAGCGCCAACCGCATCGTCGAGAGCCTGAACAAGGCCGGAGTGAAGTACGTCTTCGGCGTACCTGGCGCCAAGGTTGACCAGCTGTACGACGCCCTTCTGGATGGCGGGCCCAAGATTGTCCTCTGCCGTCACGAGCAGGATGCCGCCTTCATGGCCGCGTGCGTCGGCCGCCTCACCGGGACCCCCGGCGTGGCCGTCGTCACCTCTGGCCCCGGCACCACCAACCTGGCCACCGGCCTCCTCACCGCCACCACCGAGGGCGATCCCATCGTCGCCCTCTGCGGTGCCGTGCCGCGCGCCGATCGCCTCAAGCGCACCCACCAGTCCATGGACGCCGCTGGCATGCTCGCCACCGTCAGCAAGTACGCCGCCGAGGTCGATTCCCCCGACAACGTGCCCGAGGCCGTCGCCGACGCCTTCCGCCGCGCCACCACGATGCCGCGCGGGGCCGCCGCCCTCGTGCTGCCCTCCGACGTGCTCGGCGGCGAGACCTCCGTGCCCGCCGAGAGCATGCGGCCCGTCCCGCAGCTGGGAGCGGCCCCCGCCGAGGATCTCGACCGGGCTGCCGAGCTACTGCGCCACGCCGCCTTCCCCGTCATCCTGGCCGGGGCCCGCTCCGGCTGTGAAGAGGGCGCCGACGCCATCGCCACCCTCCTCGCCCACACCGACCTCCCCGTGGTCGAGACCTTCCAGGGCGCCGGCGTCGTGAGCCGCGAGCTCGAAGAGCACTACCTCGGGCGCGTCGGCATCTTCCGCAACCAGCCCGGCGACGTGGTCCTGGACCGCGCCGACGTGGTCCTCGCCATCGGCTATGACCCCGTCGAATACGATGCCAAGCTCTGGAACCACAACACCGCGCGCACGATCATCTCGCTCGACGAGGTCCTCGCCGATGCGGATGCCGCCTACCTGCCCGCCCTCGAGCTCCGCGGCTCCATCCCCGCCACCGTGCGGGCGCTGGCCGACCGCGTGGCCGGGCTGCGCACATCCGCCGAGGCCAAGAAGGTCCTCGACGAGCAGCGCGCACGGCTCTCCGACGACGCCGACGAGATCTTCAGCCAGATCCACGACGACACTAAGGGGCTCGACCCCGTGGCCGTCGTGCTGAAGCTGCGCGAAGCCGTCAACGACGATGCCACCGTTATCTCCGACATCGGCTCCCACTACATCTACATGGCCCGTCACTTCCGCACGTACCGCCCGCGGCACCTGCTGTTCTCGAACGGCCAGCAGACTCTCGGAGTTGCGCTGCCCTGGGCAATCGCCACTTCCCTCGTGCGCCCCGGAACGCCCGTTCTCTCGGTGTCCGGTGACGGCGGGTTCCTGTTCTCCGCCCAGGAGCTCGAGACCGCCGCACGGCTCGGCGTGTCGTTCACCCACGTCATCTTCAACGACTCCACCTACGACATGGTCGCGTTCCAGCAGCAGATGAAGTACCAGCGCACTTCGGGCATCCAGCTCGGCGGCTACGACGTGGTCAAGTACACGGAGTCGTTCGGCGGCCACGGGTACCGGGTGCACAGCCTCGACGAGCTCGAGACCACCCTCAAGAAGGCCCTCGCGGAGCCCGGGGCCAGCGTCATCGACGTCCCCGTCGACTACAGCGAAAACCTTCAGCGCCTGGCCGGGCAGCTCCAGGAGGGGGTGCTTTCATGACCGAGACCCGCACCTTCCCGCGCAACGCGGTCTTCCAGACCAGCCTGATGAGCGCGCTCCTGGACGGGATCTACCAGGGCAACATGACCATCGGCGAACTCCTCACCCACGGCTCCTTCGGCCTGGGCACCTTCGAGGGGCTCGACGGGGAAATGATCGTCCTCGACGGGGTCAGCTACCAGATGCGGGTGGATGGCACGGTCCATCCGGCTGCACTGGATCAGGTCACCCCCTTCGCGGTCGTCACCAACCTGGTCCCCCAGATTCGGGCGGATCTGCCCGACGGGGCCACCGGGGACGAGGTCGCGGCCTTCGTGGACCGGCTGATCCCCTCCCCCAACTACGTGTACGCGCTGCGCATCACCGGAACCTTCTCCGAGGTCCGCACCCGGACCGTGGCCAAGCAGGAGCCGCCCTACATCCCCATGGCCCAGTCCAGCAAAGATGAACCCGTGCAGACCTGGAGCAACGTCTCCGGCGTGCTCGGCGGATTCCGCACTCCGCAATACCTCATGGGCGTCTCGGTGCCCGGCTACCACGTGCACTTCGTCAACGACGAGCGCTCCCACGGCGGCCACGTGCTGAGCTACCGGCTGCAGCACGCCAGCATCGAGATCTCGCCTGCCATGAGCCTCGACGTGTCCCTGCCCGACACCCCGTCGTTCCAGGGGGCCAATCTGCTCCCCGACGACCTGGCCGAGCAGATCCACTCCACCGAACAGCACTCCTAACCGGTTCTCTCCCCGAGAACCAGGGGCGCGGTGCGAATGCCGCGCCCCAGACGGGGCCGCGCCCTCGAAGGTGCGGCCCCGCAGCGCCCCAACATCAGAAAAGACAATCCATGACTCAACAACCATCCACCGCCGTGCCCTCCGGCCGCGGGAAGACGCTCCTCGGGACCGTCCTCACCCAGCTCGGTGCGGGAACCGCCTACGTGTGGAGCATGTTCAACTCCCCGCTGGCAGAGCGCTTCTACGGCGCCTCTGCGGTGCAACACAACCCCAACCTGACCTTCAGCTTGGCCGTCACCTTCTCGATCATGATGTTTGCCCTCTCCGCGTCGACCCTCTCGATCGGCTGGCTGCAGGCAAAATTCGGCGTCCGGAAGGTGATCATGGTCTGCGGCGTGCTCCTCGGCGTCGGCTTCCTCGTCAGCGCCTTCGCCCCGAGCGTGTGGGTGCTCTACCTCTTCGCTGGGCTCGTCGCCGGCGTCGGTGACGGCATCAGCTACCTGCTGAGCCTCACCAACTGCCTGCGCTGGTACCCGGACAAGGCCGGAACCGTCTCCGGCATCTGCGTGGGCGCCTACGGCATCCCCGCGATCCTGCTGCCCCTGCTGCTGCAGCCCATCCTCAACGGCGCCGGCGCCACCACCGCCATGATCGTGTGGGCGATTATCGCCGCCGCGCTCGTCATCCCCGGCGGGCTGCTGCTCGCCGATGCCCCGGTCGTCCGCAAGACGGATACCGCCGCCCCCACCGGCGAATACACCGTGGGACAGATGTTGCACACCAAGCAGGCCTATATGCTCTACCTCGCGCTGATCGCGGCCGCCTTCTCCGGCCAGTACGTCATCGGCAACGTGGGCAACGCCACCAAGATCGCCGTCCCGGCGCTGGCTGTCGGCGTGATCAGCATGGTGTCCCTGGTCGGTTTCGTGAACACCATCGGGCGCTTCGCCCTCGGCTGGCTCTCCGACCGGATGAAGCGGACGCTGCTCGTCGGCGTCGTCCTCGCCGCACTGGCCGTGTTCGCCTTCGCCCTCGGCTTCTCGTGGGTGCCGCCGACCTGGCTGTTCGTGATCGGCTTCCTGCTGCTCGGCTTCGGATTCGGTGGGACGATCACCATCTTCCCGACCATCGTGGGCGAGTTCTACGGCAAGAACAACCAGTCGAAGAACTACTCGGTGATCTACACCGGGTTCGCCGTCGCCGCACTCATCACCCTCGTCCTCAATGGGCTGCGTGTGCCGTTCAACGTGTCCTTCCCGATCGGGGGCGTCATCATCGCCATCGGGGCCGTGCTCATGCTCGTCATCCGCGCGCCGAAGCCTATGACGCACTCCGCTGGGGCCGCGGGGGCCAAGCCCGCTCGGGCCGCAGCTGCATCGGCAAAGTAATGACGGGGTGTCCGGGGGCGTGAAGCACCGCTCCCGGACATCCACTCCGCGGTGCGTACCGTGGACCAAAAACAGGCGATCGGGCACAAACCCGGTCGCCTGTTCTCTCACTTTCTTGCAACCACCGCAACAGGCGACCGAGCACCAGCCCGATCGCCTGTTTTCTGCGGTGACGGAGGGATTTGAACCCTCGGAGGCTTTCACCTCACACGCTTTCGAGGCGTGCACATTCGGCCGCTCTGACACGTCACCGCCGACAAGAGTACTCCAAATCGATCCCCCGCGCAGCGAACGTCAGAGGGTGCCCCTACCCTGGAACCATGACTGCCACATCCGCCCCCCGATACCGGTGCACCGATTGCGGCTGGACCAGTCTGAAGTGGGTTGGCCGCTGCGGGGGCTGCGGGGCGTGGGGCACGCTCGAGGAGGGCACCACCGGCACCGGGAACGCCCCCGTCACCGCGGCCGTTCCCATCGACCAGGTCTCCGCCACCGGCGCCCTGCATCGCCCCACCGGGATCGGAGAGTTTGACCGGGTCCTGGGCGGCGGGATCGTGCCGGGCTCCGTCATCCTGCTCAGCGGGGAACCCGGGGTCGGGAAGTCCACCCTGCTCCTCGCCGTCGCCGCACACGCGGCCAGGTCCGGCGCCACTGTCCTCTACGTCAGTGCCGAAGAGTCCGCCTCCCAGGTACGCTCTCGGGCCGACCGGGTGCAGGCCCTCGACGAGCACCTGCTCCTCGCCTCGGAGACCGAGCTCGGAGCCGCGCTCGCGCAGGCCGAGGCCGCCCATCCCGACCTCCTCATCATCGACTCCGTCCAGACCCTCCGAGACCCCGCCCGAGACGGGCTCCCGGGCGGCCCCACACAGGTCAAGTCGGTGGCCCACGCCCTCACCTCCTATGCGAAGCACACGGACTGTGCGGTGCTGCTGGTCGGGCATGTCACCAAAGATGGGACCATCGCCGGTCCCCGGCAGCTTGAGCACCTCGTCGATGTCGTCTGCCAGATCGAGGGCGATCGGCGCACCGCCCTCCGCTTCGCCCATGCCGTGAAGAACCGGTACGGGGACACCGATGAGGTCGGCTGCTTCGAGATGACCGGCAGCGGGATGGAACCGGTCCCCGACCCATCGAGGCTCTTCCTCAGTGGCGACGGCGCACAGCAGCCCGGCACGGCCATTGCCATCGCCAGGGAGGGGCAGCGCTCGCTCCCCGTCGAGATCCAGGCCCTCACGGTGCCCAGCGCCGCCCCGCAGCCCCGGCGCGTAGTCAATGGGGTGGATGCCTCCCGGCTCTCGATGCTGCTCGCGGTGCTCCAGCAGCGAGCCGGGATCCCCACCGGCAGCTGTGATGTCTACGTCTCCACCGTCGGGGGCGCACGGCTGATCGAGCCCGGAGCCGACCTGGCCATCGCTCTCGCCGTGGCCTCCGCGGTGCTCGACCGTCCCATCCGCCCGGACCTCGCCACCGTCGGAGAAGTCAGCCTCGCCGGGCAGATCCGGCCCGCACTCGCCCTGGAAGCCCGCATCCGGGAGGCGACCCGCCTCGGCTACACGAATGTGCTGGAGCACCGGGGGGCACGCACCGTGCGGGACGCCATCGCCGCCGCACTCACCCCCCGCACGGACCCGGCCAGACGGGGGTGAACGCTACTTCGCCAGAACGAACGTCGCCTTCGCCGACAGTGTGTCCCCCAGGGCCGCAGTCACCCAGTAGGTTCCTGGCTTCCCGGTGCCCGCGGTGCTCTTCGAGCAGGACTGCGCCGTGTTCGTCGTCCCGTCCCAGCTCACCTTTCCGCGCAGGGTCTGACCGGCCCGGAGGGTGCGCACCGCATCCGACGAATTCGTGATGCAGGGGCGGGAGAACCACAGGCTCTGATCCCCGCTCCCGACGACGAACTGTTGCTGGCTGGTTCCCACGTTGGCGCGGCAGTCGGCATCCGACGTGTTCTTGACCGACATGGTCAGCACCGGATGATCCGTGAGCGAATACCGCGATGCATCCGTCGACACCGACACCGACAGCACGCCCTGTGAACACTCCGGCACCTTGGCATCACCAGACGAAGACGCCGAAGACGAGGCGGAGGAGGCAGGAGATCCTCCCCCGCGCAGCAGCGCGATGCCACCCCAGATGACCCCGATCAGCAGCAGCAGCGCAAGCAGCGCCGCCAGGCGCCGCCTGCGGTAGATCACCTTCGAAGTTGCCATCATGCTCCCGGGAGATGTCGGATCATCCGTGTATTCCCAAGCGTATTCTGCTTGACCCGGGCCAGCTCCAAGAATTCCGCCATGCCCTCGTCATGGGAGCGCACCAGCTCCGAATAGGTTCCCGGATCGATCCCCGGATCCCGGAGCACGCTGAAACCGTGCCGCTCAAAAAAAGACACCTCAAAGGTCAGGCAGAACACCCGGTACACGCCGTAGCCCACCGAGCGAGTCAGCAGCGCCCGCAGCAGGGCGCCCCCGATCCCCTCTCCCTGGCGCAGGGGATCAACCGCCAGGGTGCGCACCTCGGCCAGATCCTTCCAGAACACGTGCAGGGCGCCGAAACCGACCACCCGCTCCGCATCCTCCGCGACCAAGAATTCCGGGACCGCCTCGTAGAGCGCCACCGCCTCCTTGCCCAGGAGGATGCGCTCCGCCACGAACGGCTGCATCATGTCCCAGATCGCCGGGACATCCGCCGTCCGGGCGGCGCGGATGCGCACCTGCGGCGACGTCACAGCACCTGGGAGGCCGCCACCGTGCCCTGCTCCGAGCCGGGCCGACCACCATCACGGAACGTGAACGTGAACTTCCCGGCCTCATCGACATCGACCACGATGTGCTGACCGGCCTTCACATCCCCTGTGAGGATGCGCTCCGAAAGCTGGTCCTCGATGTGCTGCTGCATTGCGCGGCGCAGGGGGCGTGCACCCAGCGACGGATCGTACCCGAGGTCGATGATCCGCTCCTTCGCCGGGACCGTCATCTCGAGGCTCATATCCCGATCCGCCAGTCGGTCATTCAGCCGGCCGATGAACAGATCGGCGATCTGCAGCAGCTCGTCCTTCTTCAGCTGCGGGAACACGATGATGTCGTCAACGCGGTTCAGGAACTCGGGCTTGAAGTGCTTCTTGAGCTCCTCGAACACCTTCGCCTTCATACGCTCGTAGCCGAGCTCGGTGTCGCCGGCGGCCTGGAACCCGATCGGGGTGCCGGTGATGTCTTTCGTCCCCAAGTTGGTGGTCATGATGATCACCGTGTTCTTGAAGTCGACCACACGCCCTTGGCCGTCGGTCAGGCGACCCTCCTCGAGGATCTGCAGCAGCGAGTTGAAGATGTCCGGGTGGGCCTTCTCGATCTCGTCGAACAGGACCACGCTGAAGGGCTTCCGGCGCACCTTCTCGGTGAGCTGGCCGCCCTCCTCGAAGCCGACGAACCCCGGAGGGGCACCGAACAGCCGCGAGACCGTGTGCTTCTCGCTGAACTCGCTCATGTCCAGAGAGATCAGCGCATGCTCATCGTCGAACAGGAACTCCGCGAGCGCCTTCGCCAGCTCGGTCTTCCCGACACCGGTGGGGCCGGCGAAGATAAACGAGCCGCTGGGACGATTCGGGTCCTTCAGACCGGACCGGGTCCGGCGGATGCTCCGCGAGAGTGCCTTGATGGCATCGTTCTGCCCGATAACACGGCGGTGCAGCTCATCCTCCATGTACATGAGACGCGCGGTCTCCTCCTCGGTGAGCTTGAACACCGGGATCCCGGTCTGCTGCGCCAGAACCTCGGCGATCAGGCCCTCGTCGACCTCGGCGTGCACGTTCACATCCCCGGCGCGCCACTCCTTCTCGACCCGGAGCCGATCCCCCAGCAGTTTCTTCTCGTCGTCGCGCAGTTTGGCGGCCGCCTCGAAGTCCTGCGCCTCGATGGCCTGCTCCTTCTCCGAGCGGACCTTTGCGATCTTCTCGTCGAACTCGCGCAGCTCCGGCGGCGCCGAGAGCACCGACAGGCGCATCCGCGCACCGGCCTCATCGATCAGGTCGATCGCCTTGTCCGGCAGCTGCCGGTCCTGGATGTACCGGGCCGACAGGTTGACCGCCGCAACGATGGCCCCATCGGTGATCGTCACCTTGTGATGGTGCTCGTAGCGCTCGCGCAGCCCCTTCAGAATGGCGATGGAGTGCTTGATGGACGGCTCTTTCACCTGGACCGGCTGGAACCGGCGCTCCAGGGCGGAGTCCTTCTCGAAGTACTTGCGGTACTCCTCGGTGGTGGTGGCACCGATGGTCTGGAGCTCGCCCCGGGCCAGCATCGGCTTCAGGATGGAGGCCGCGTCGATGGCGCCCTCCGCGGCACCCGCCCCGACGAGGGTGTGGATCTCATCGATGAAGATGATGATGTCGCCGCGGGTGCGGATCTCCTTGAGCACCTTCCGCAGACGCTCCTCGAAGTCACCGCGGTACCGGGACCCGGCGATGAGCGCCGACAGGTCGAGCGCGTACAGCTGCTTGTCTTTCAGGGTCTCCGGCACCTCGTTGCTCACGATCGCCTGCGCGAGCCCCTCGACCACCGCCGTCTTGCCCACGCCCGGCTCTCCGATGAGCACCGGGTTGTTCTTGGTGCGGCGGGACAGCACCTGCATGACCCGCTCGATCTCGTGCTCCCGGCCGATGACCGGGTCCAGCTTCCCGTCCTTGGCCTTCTGCGTCAGGTTCTCACCGAACTGATCGAGCACCTGGGACCCCTGCGGGGTGTTCCCCTGCTCGGCCCCGACCCCGGCGAGCGGCTCCTTGCCCTCGCCGCCGGCGCCCTGCTGGTAGCCGGCGAGCTGCTGGATCACGTTCTGGCGCAGCTGGTTCAGGTCGACGCCCAGCTTCACGAGGACCTGCACTGCCACGCCCTCGCCCTCACGGATGAGCCCCAGCAGGATGTGCTCGGTGCCCACATAGTTGTGCCCCAGCTGCAGGGCCTCCCGGAACGAAAGTTCCAGCACTTTCTTGCCCCGCGGGGTGAAGGGGATATGCCCGGTGGGGGGCTGCTGCCCGACCCCGATAATGTCTTCAACCTGCTCACGGGCATCGTCGAGGGTGACGTTCACCTGTTCCAGGGCCTTGGCGGCCACGCCCTCGCCCTCGTGTAGCAGGCCGAGCAGCAGGTGCTCGGAGCCGATGTAATTGTGGTTGAGCATCTTCGCCTCGTCCTGGGCGAGCACGACGACTCGACGGGCCCGGTCGGTGAAACGTTCAAACATGGCAGCTCCTCACACACCTGTGTTCTGCGTACGACACATACAACCACGGAACTCCCCCCGGACAACCGCTGTTCGCCCTCGGCGCAGCCCCCGGGAGTGCGCTCAGCGGGGCTTCTTCGTGAAGGCCTCGTACTCCTCGATAACCGCATCCACCGGCCCATCGGCCCGGAGCACGCCTTTCTCGAGCCAGAGCGCCCGCTCGCAGGCGCCGCGCACCGCCTCCATCGAGTGGCTCACCAGGAAGACCGTGCCGGATGCCTCCTGCAGCTCGCGGATGCGCCGATCCGAACGCTTCCGGAAGGCCCGGTCCCCGACCGAGAGGGCCTCATCGATGAGCAGGATGTCGCTCGGGCGGGTGGCGGCGATTGAGAACTTCAACCGCGCCGACATCCCCGAGGAGTAGGTGCGCATCGGCATGTCGATGAACTCCCCCAGTCCGGAGAACTCGACGATGTCGTCGAAGCGCTCGTCGACCTCGTCCCGGGTGAAGCCAAGGGCGAGGCAGCCCAGCACGATGTTGCGCGCCCCCGAGAGATCGTTGATGAGCGCCGCCCCCACCCCCAGCAGCGATGGCTGCGCCGAGGCGTACACGGCGCCCGAGCTCAGCGGCTCCAGGCCGGCGATCCCCCGCAGCAGGCTGGACTTGCCGGAGCCGTTCGAGCCGATCAGGCCGACCGATTCTCCCGCATCCACCCGGAAGCTGACCGACTGCACCGCATGCACCGCATGGGTCGAACGCACCCGGCGCGACGCCCCCCGCGCCTTCTTTCCGCTGGCGAATACCTGATAGGTCACGGAGGCCGCATCGACGATGACCGCGGGGCGGCCGCCCGTCGGGCTGCCCGTCTTAGACGTACTGGCCATAGCGTTCCTCCGCTTCCCAGAAGAAGATCACGCCGCCCACGCAGAGGAGCACCGTCCACAGGACACACGCCGCCCACTGCTGGGCGGTGGGTGCGTATCCGGCGATGAGAATGCCCCGGAACAGCCCCAGGAAAGGGGCCAGCGGGGTCCAGTTGAAGATGGCCATCCCGAGCGAGGAGCGCTCGATGACCTTCTCGACGCTGAAGAACACCCCAGACCCCCACAGGAAGACCCGAGCGATGACCGGAACCACGTTCTGGACATCCCGGCTCACCGCGTTGAGGCGCGCGAACAGGCACGAGACTCCGAAGCAGAACAGCGCGTACAGGGCGAACGCGGGAACCAGCAACAGCCATTTCCAGCTCGCCCCGCCGCCGAAGAACAGCACCACCACCAGCATGATGGCGAGCACCGGCGCAAAGTTGATGAGCTCCCGCAGGGTCTCCGCCGCGGGCAGCGCCATCCGGGGGAACCGGATCGAGCGGATGAAGGCGCTGCTGGTCGTCAGGGAGCGTGCCCCCCGCGACATGCAGTTGCGGAACAGGGAGAACACGAACACGCCGATGACCAGGAATGCGGCGTAGTACCGCGGCTTGCTGGCCCCCAGCACGATGCCGAACACGATGCCGTAGATGAGGGCGTCGAACACCGGCTTCAGCACGATCCAGAGCATGCCCAGGCGCTGCCGCTCATTCTCGGCCAGCACCCGGTAGCGGGCCAGGGTGCCGATGAATTCGCGGGCCCCCCACACCGTGCGCAGGTACGGGAACAGCCCCGGGCGGGTGCCCACCCGTCGAAGGCCGGCGCGATTCGCCTGAGAGCCGAGCTCAGAGGAGGATGCCATGGACGGTTCCGTCATTTCACCAGCGGGAACAGCACCGTCTCCCGGATGCCGAGGCCGGTCAGCGCCATCAGCAGACGGTCAATGCCCATCCCCATCCCGCCGGCCGGGGGCATCCCGTATTCCATCGCCGTGAGGAAATCCTCATCGAGGCTCATGGCCTCCGGGTCACCGGCCGCCGCGGCGAGCGACTGCTGGGTGAACCGCTGGCGCTGCACGACCGGGTCGGTGAGCTCCGAGTACCCGGTGGCGAGTTCGAACCCGCGTACGTACAGATCCCATTTCTCGACCACCCCGGGGCGGCTGCGGTGCGATCTGGTCAACGGACTCGTGTCCACCGGGAAATCCATCACGAACGTGGGGGCGGTCAGCCCCGGCTTGACGTAGTACTCCCACAGCTCCTCGACATATTTCCCAGGGGTCGCATGGTCGACGGTGAGGCCCGCCGCCTCTGCCAGCTCCCGCAGCTCCGACTCGGGGGTCTCCGGGGTGATCTCGCGCCCCACGGCCTCCCCCAGGGATCCGTACAGGTCGATGCGGTCCCACTGCCCGTCGAAGTCGTACACGGTGCCATCGGCCCAGGTCACCTGCAGCGACCCCGACAGTGCGCGGGCCGCATTCTGGATGAGCTCCTGGGTGAGGTCGGCGATGGAGTGGTAGTCCCCGTAGGCCTGATAGGCCTCCAGCATCGAGAACTCCGGGGAGTGCGTCGAATCCGCACCCTCATTCCGAAAATCCCGGTTGATCTCGAAGACCCGGTCGACCCCACCGATCAGCGCCCGCTTCAGGAACAGTTCCGGAGCGATGCGCAGGTAGAGATCCATGTCGAACGCATTCATGTGCGTCGTGAAGGGGCGGGCGGCGGCACCGCCGTGCACCTTCTGCAGCATCGGGGTCTCGACCTCGACGAAATCGTGAGAGGCGAACGTCTCGCGCAGCGACTGGTTGGTGCGTGCCCGATCGATCACGATCTGTCGTGCGGCCGGACGGGTGATCAGATCGAGGTAGCGCTGCCGGATTCGGACCTCCTCCGACAGCTCCGTGTGCAGGTTCGGGAGGGGACGGATCGCCTTCGAGGCGATCTGCCAGCGATCGGCGAACACCGAGAGCTCTCCGCGCTTCGAGGAGATCACCTCTCCGTGGAGAAACAGGATGTCACCCAGATCGACCAGTTCCTTGTACGAGGCCAGGGACTCCGCCCCGACGGCCCCCTGAGAGAGCATCCCCTGGATGCGGGAGCCGTCTCCCGCCTGCAGCACCACGAAGCAGAGGCGCCCCGTGTTGCGCTGATGCACGACACGGCCGGAGATCCCCACCTGCACCCCCGTGGAGGCCCCGGGCTCGAGGTCGGCGTACCGGCTGCGCAGATCGGCGATGCGGGCATCCACCGGCACCGCGACCGGGTACGCGCCCTGTCCCTGCTGGAGTTGGTCCCGCTTGTGCAGACGAATCTCGCGCTGCTCGCTTGTCTCGGCCTCGGTGAGCTGTGCGGTTGGGTCGGTCTCGGTCATCGGGCACCTCCGTGCGGGGAGAATTGAAGCAGGGCGTTGTCGATCAGGCGGGTGCCGCCGAATCGGGCGGCGAGCAGCAGACGGGCCTGGCCCTGGAAGTCATCCGGAACCGGCTGGAACGTCTGCTCCGAGACGACGGAGGCATAATCCAGTTCGGCCACGTCGTCGGCGGCAATCGCCGACTGCGCGATTTGCAGCACCTCCGGGACACCCGCGGCGCTGGCCTCCCGGGCGCGCTCCAGAATCCGGAAGAGGACGAGGGCGCTGGCGCGCTCCGCGGGGCTCAGATACCGGTTCCGGCTGGAGCGGGCCAGCCCATCCGGCTCCCGGACAATCGGCACGCCGATGATGCGCACCGGCAGGTTCAGCTGGGCCACCATCTGACGGATCAGGAACAGCTGCTGGGCGTCCTTCTCTCCGAACACGGCCACATCTGGCCGCACGATGTTCAGCAGCTTGTTCACAACAGTCAGGGCCCCGGAAAAATGGATGGGCCGGATGCGGCCCTCGAAGGTGTGCCCCACCGGTCCGGGCTCGATCACCACTGTGTTGGGGCCGGTCGGGTACATGGCCTCGGGGCTCGGAGCGAACACGGCCTCGGCCCCGACCCTCGACAGGAGCTCGGCATCGGCCGCAAGCGTGCGGGGATAGCGTTCGTAGTCCTCCCCGGGGGCGAACTGGAGCGGGTTCACGAAGACCGACGCGATGACCGCATCCGCATGCCGCCCGGCCTCCTCAAGCAGGCTGGCGTGTCCCGCGTGCAGGGCCCCCATGGTCGGGACCAGCGCAACGGTGCGCCCCTGCTCGCGCAGGTGGGCCACATGCGCGGCGACCGCGGCCGGGGTGGCAAGGATGGGGAGCTCGGCCGTACCGGCCTCGGTGGCAACTGCTAGTGAGTGGGACATCATTCTTCCTGTGCGGGGCCCTCGGCCCCATTCTGGGTTCCCTCACGCAGGGCGAGGGTGACGGCGCTCCATGCAACTTCGCGCAGGACGCGGGCCGGATCCATCATACCGATCCCGCGCAGTTCGGCGGCAGCATCGGCAACGACCTTCGTCGAGAGGGATCGCACCGATTCGATCGCCTGGGCGTAGGCGGGACGGTCCTGCTCAGACACCAGCACCGGTTCCGCGCCCATCTCGATGGCCAGGGCCTGCCCGATCGGTTGCACCGTGGGGAGTGCGGTCACCGCCATGGTCGTCCCGGTGAGGGCATGCAGATCGACCGAGGTGCCGGTGAACACCAGAGCCGGATGCAGTGCCAGGGGGATGGCGCCCGCCGCAGCGGCGGGAGCCAGCACCGAGGTGCCGTATCGCGCGGCCGTATGCACCACCAGCTGACCTGGAACGAACGCCCCCGCCGCCGCGGCCCCAGCGACCACCTCCGGCAGGACAGCGGTCGGAACCGTCAGCAGCACCAGCTGCGAGACGGCCAGCACCGAGAGCTCATCGAGGATCTGGAGGCCGGGCAGCATCGCCTGGACCCGATCGGGGTCGGTGGTGGATGCCGCGATGAGCCGATGCCCGGCCCCCGCGAGCGCAGCCCCGAGCACGGAGCCGACCCGCCCGGCCCCGACGATGCCCACATCCAGCCGTGCGGCCGGAATCATGGCGCATCCCGATCGAGGGAGGTGGCGCCCGTGCCGCCGGGCAATCCGTCGTGGGTCTCCCCCGGTGCCGACGGGGGCAGACGACACGCCCGTTCGGCCAGATAGCCGCAGAGGGTGAGCAGGAGGGCCGCCGCCACAGTGCCCAGGATCGTCGGCAGCACCGTCCCCAGGCTCGGAATCGGTGGCAGGACGATCAGGGCGAGCAGGCCGCAGCCCCCGCCCAGGAGCACCGCGCCGGTCCGGGAGACCGCCCGGGCCGCGCCGAGCACGCGCACCGCATAGAACGGATCGACCAGACGACCGGGCCGAGCGGGTCGACCGGCCTTCGGGCCATCGCCCTCGTGTGGCCCACGGGGATCGGCGGATCCTCGTTCCCCGCGCTGCGCCGATCGCCAGACCGGCCAGGCAGCAACCAGAATCGCCACGCTCAGCACCACCAGCACTACGGCCAGGCTCCACGGAGGGATCAGCAGGCCGTGCCCGCCGTGGGTGAGCATCCACTCCCCCGCGTAGGACGCCAGTGCCCCGACGCCCAGGTAGGCGAGGAGATGAGACAGCCGGGTCATCCTCATCCGATCGCTCCTCCGGTTGCCTGCGCCCGGGCCAGCAGCGCCGACACGGGAACCCCGTCGAGACGGGCACGGGGATCGGCCCGGAGCCAGGGGCCGAGGACGAAGGGACGGGACGCGGCCCGCGGATGCGGAACGGTGAGCCAGGGGGTCCTCATGCGAACCCCCGTCATGTCGATGAGGTCGAGGTCTAGCGTCCGGTCGCCCCACCGTTCCCGGCGCACCCGGCCGTGGGCGGCCTCGAGCCGCTGCAGGCTACGCAGCAGGGCGGGCGCGTCGAGATCTGTGTCGATCACGACGACCTGATTCGTATACCGGGGAGCGGATGGGTCGTAGCCGTGCAGGGTGAGGGCCACGGTCTGCACTACCGGTGAGCTGCCGCGCAGCACCATATGGGGGTCGGTGCGGAGCTCGGAGACCACCCGGCGGAGGGTCTCGACGGCCTCTCCCTGGTTGGCCCCGAGCGCGATCACCGCGCGGCTCCTCATGCGGCCTCCCCCGTCGAGGAGCGGCGGATGCGCACCGCGGCATCGTCGAAGGGGACCGGGATGGGAGCCTGCGGCTTGTGGACGGTGACCTCCACGGTCCGGGCCTGCGGATGGGCGAGCACGGCCGCCGCGATCCGTTCCGCCACGGTCTCGATGAGGGCGCTCGGTTCCCCGGAGAGCACCGCGGAGACCTCCTCCGCCACCACTGAATAGTCGAGGGTGCCGGAGAGCTCGTCCCCGGCGCCCGAGAAGTCGAGTCCGATCGTCACATCCGCGACGAACTCCTGGCCGTCCCTGCGTTCAAAGTCGTAGACGCCGTGCACTCCTCGCGCCCGGATACCCCGCAGCAGAATCTGGTCAGTGCCCATCGCCGGCCACCCCCTCAACCTGCTCGGTCGCCCGCACCGCGGCGACGGTGCCAGCGACGTCGTGGACGCGCACGCCCCAGACCCCCCGCCGGGCCATGGCCACGCTGATGGCCGCCGTTGCCGCATCCCTGGCCGCCTGCTGGTCAGAGACGTCCTCCGGGATGGCCTCGGAGAGGAACCGCTTCCGGCTGGCCCCGATGAGGAGCGGATATCCCAGCCCCTGGAGGGTCGCCACCTCGTGGAGGAGCTGCCAGCTCTGAGCAGACGTCTTGCTGAATCCCAGCCCCGGATCGAGGACGATTCGATCCCCGGAAACCCCGGCCCGGAGAAAGGCGTCGGCCCGGGCTGCCAGATGCTGCGCCACCTCGTTGGTCACATCTGCATACTCGGTCCGGCCCGTCCCCTTCCCCCCGAGCCTGCCCCGCCAGTGCGAGAGGATGACACAGGCCCCGGTCTCGGCCACCGCGTCCGCCATCCCCGCATCGAGGAGTCCACCGGAGACGTCGTTGATGTACCGGGCTCCGGCCGCGACGGCGGCCCGGGCGGTTTCGGCGTGCATGGTGTCGACGCTCATCGGGATGTGTTCCCCAGAGAGGCCCTGCAGCACCGGCAGAACCCGGCGCTGCTCCTCCTCGACCGAGACCGGGGTGGCGCCGGGACGGGTGGATTCTCCCCCCACATCCAGCACATCGGCCCCCTCCCGGAGGAGGGCCCTGCCGTGCGCAATCGCGGCGTCCGGCGTCGCCCATCTGCCGCCGTCGCTGAACGAATCGGGGGTCACATTCACAATGCCCATCACCAGCATGGACCGGCTCCCCTCACGCATTCACCGGGAACTCCGGGTTCCCCGACCAGCGCCCGGAGGTCGGCGGCCGAGAAATCGCACAGATCGCCGGTCGCTGCGAAGGTCGAGACCCGGGCATCCGCCTCGAGGGCTCCCCGATCGCTCAGGCACCCCTGCCGGGTGGTGAGCAGTACGACGGCGCCGAGCGGATGGAGCCCGGCCTGCAGGGTGTCGGCGATCTGGCGGGTCAGCCCCTCCTGCAGCTGCGGCCGGGCCGCCAGAATACGGATCATCCGCGGGATGGCACCCAGCCCGGCAATGGCCGCGCCCGGGCGATAGGCGACGGTGGCCGTCCCGGAGAACGGAAGCAGATGGTGCGCGCAGACCGACCGAATCCGGATGTCCCGGATCGCGACCAGGTCGTGGCCCGGGGCCGGCTGCACCGAGCGGAGCGGGGTCAGAGGATCCTGGCCCACTCCGGAGAACAGCTCCCGGAAGGACTCCACCGCCAGCCTGGGGGTGTCCCCCGCAGCCAGATCGGGGAGCCCCAGGTCGAGGAGGAGGGCCCGAACCCCGTCCTCGGCGTCCGGTCGGGTCACGTTCAGCCGTTCTCCGGGGCCGGCCCCTGCGTCGGGGCGGAGCCGTCCTCGGCGGCCTCGGCCACCTCCGCGGCCGGGGGAACGGCGATCGGCGGACGGTCGGACACCGGACGATTCGGATCGGACAGCCACTGCGGGCGCTCCGGGAGCTTCGTCACATCGGCGAAGATCGCCGCGATGTCCTTCTCGTTCAGGGTCTCCTTCTCGAGGAGGGCTCCGGCGAGCCGGTCGAGCACATCCCGGTTCTCCGAGATCGCCCGGTAGGCTTCGTCATTGGCCTGCTCCAGCAGGGACCGGACCTCCGTATCCACGCGCTCTGCGACCGACTCGGAGTACTCCCGGGCCCCGGCCATCGACTGGCCGAAGAACTCGTCACCGCTGGAATCGTTGAGCGTCACCGTGCCGATCGTCGAGCTCATCCCGTATTTGGTGATCATCTTCTTGGCGGTCTGGCTGGCCTTTTCGATGTCGTTGGATGCCCCGGTGCTGGGGTCGTGGAAGATGACCTCCTCCGCGACCCGCCCGCCCATCGCATAGGCGAGCTGGTCGAGGAGCTGGTTCCTGGTCACCGAGTACTGGTCGTCGACGGGCAGCACCATCGTGTACCCGAGGGCGCGGCCGCGCGGGAGGATGGTGATCTTGGTGACCGGATCGGTGTGGCGCAGGGAGGCGGCCACCAGGGCGTGGCCGCCCTCGTGGTAGGCGGTGACCAGCCGATCGTGCGCCTTCATGACCCTGCTGCGCTTCTGCGGGCCGGCGATGACGCGGTCGATCGCCTCATCGAGGGCCCGGTTGTCGATGTACTTGGCGTTCGAACGCGCCGTCAGGAGCGCGGCCTCGTTGAGGACGTTCGCCAGATCAGCCCCGGTGAAGCCCGGGGTACGCCGGGCCACGAGCTCCAGGTCGACATCGTTGGTGAGCGGCTTGTTCTGCGAATGCACCTTGAGGATCGCCAGGCGGCCCTTGAGATCCGGCGCCTCGACCGAAACCTGACGGTCGAATCGGCCCGGACGCAGCAGGGCCGGGTCGAGCACATCCGGACGGTTGGTGGCTGCGATCAGGATGACGCTGGTGTTCGGGTCGAACCCATCCATCTCGACCAGGAGCTGGTTCAGGGTCTGCTCCCGCTCGTCATGGCCACCGCCGATGCCGGCGCCCCGGTGACGCCCCACCGCATCGATCTCGTCGATGAAGATGATCGCCGGGGCGTTGGCCTTCGCCTGCTCGAACAGGTCGCGCACCCGGGAGGCGCCCACGCCGACGAACATCTCGACGAAATCGGAGCCCGAGATGGAGAAGAAGGGCACGCCGGCCTCGCCTGCGACTGCGCGGGCGAGCAGGGTTTTCCCCGTCCCCGGGGGGCCGTAGAGCAACACGCCCTTCGGAATACGGGCGCCCACGGCTCGGAACTTCTGCGGTTCCCGAAGGAACTCCTTGATCTCTTCGAGTTCCTCGAGCGCCTCGTCGACACCCGCAACATCCTTGAAGGTGACCTGCGGCTTGTCCTTGCTCACCATCTTGGCGCGGGACTTGCCGAAGTTCATGACACCGCCACTGCCGCCCTGCATGCGGGTCATCATCCACCAGAAGAACACCCCGATCAGGAGGAACGGGAGGAAGGTGAACAGGAAGTTGAGGAAGACGTTCTGCTGCGTGATCTCATCGTTGTAGGAGATCTTCGGTTTCGCCTTGGTGACGGCCTCGATCACGCTCGGGCCGCGGGGGGACGTGTAGTAGAACTGTACGAGCTTGCCGCTGTTCTTGTAGTTCTCGGTGAGCTTGAGATCGACCCGCTGCTCGGAACCGTGAATGGTGGCGCTCTTGACCGAGTCCCCACCCTTCGCGATGAGTGACATCCCGGCCTGGGTCGAAATGCGCTGATATCCGTTGACGTTCGAGAACATTCCCATCGCCACGATGACGATGAGTACGGCAAGGGCGATCCACAGGGCTGGGCCCTTCATGAGGCGTTTGGCATCCATAGCGTTCGAGGCACGAGGCCCCTGGCTTCCTTTCCCGCGGAATAATGCTGCCAGACTAACGGACGCCGTCTGGGAGCGGCCCCCATGTTTGCAGACAGCGAACGGACTCAGGCGTACACCTCGGGGCGGAGGACGCCGATCCCCCGCACGTTCCGGTACCGCTCGTCGTAGTCGAGCCCGTATCCGACCACAAAGTCAGAGGGGATATCGAACCCCACATAGCGCACATCCAGTCCATGCGCCCCGATGGATTCGGGCTTGCGCAGCAGCGCGCAGATCTCGAGGGACTCCGGCCCCCGCGAGCGCAGATTCTTCACCAGCCAGGACAGGGTCAGCCCCGAATCGATGATGTCTTCGACGATCAGGACATGCCGACCGTGGAGGTCCGCATCCAGATCCTTCAAGATGCGCACCACTCCAGACGACTCCGTGCCCGACCCGTATGAGGACACCGCCATCCAATCCATCGTGACCGGGATGCGCAGCTCCCGTGACAGGTCTGCCATGACCATGACCGCGCCCTTGAGGACGCCCACCAGCAGCACGTCCTTCCCCCGGTAGTCCGCCTCAATCCGACGGCAGAGCCCCGCAATGCAGTCAGAAATCTGTTCTGGGGTGTACAGAACTTCCTTGAGGTCATCCTGAATGTCGCTGAGTTCCATGCTGCTCCTGTGTCCCGTCGGATGGGCCCCTCCGACTGTAGTGCAGTACGGCCCTCTCCGGCCCGGGATCAGGGATGCGAGCGCCGGAGCAGGCGCATCGTGCCGCCCTCGCGGAGGGCGACGGCGCCCGGAAGGCTGATCCGCCGGCCGCCCCGCCCGGGGGCGAGCAGGGCATCGAGCGCATCGATGTGGGCGGACCGCGGCGCCCCTCCAAGCTCCTCCATCGCCAGGCGGAGCACCCGATGCCGGATGGCCTCCGGGAGCTCCAGCAGCGGTGCAACCGGCAAGGAAAGCCCCTCCGAACCCCGGTCGATGAGCTCGGAAGCGGCCTCGGCGGCCCGCTCCGCGAGGTAGCGTTCATCGGCGGCGAGGTGTCCGGCCGCCCGGGCCAGAGAGGCCGCATAGCCGGGCCCCAGTTCCCGCTCCAGCATGGGCAGCACCCGGGTGCGGATGCGGACCCGGGTAAACGCCGGGTCATCATTCATCGGGTCGTGCCAGACGGGGATCCCCTGCGCGGCGCAGGAGGCCACCGTCTGGGCCCGCGACACCGCAAGCAGCGGACGGATCACCTCGCCGCGCCGCACGTGGAGCCCCGAGAGGCCCGCGGCCCCCGCCCCCCGGGACAGGTTCAGAAGCACCGTCTCGGCCTGGTCATCCCGCGTATGCGCCACGAGAATCGCATCACAGCCCAGCTCGCTGCGCAGCGCCCGGAGCCCCGCGTACCGGGCCTCTCGGGCCGCCGCCTCCCGGCCGCCGCGGCTCCCCACCCGCACCCGTCGGGAGACGACCTCGGCGCATCCACCCGCACGGAGCCGCTCCACGACCAGTGCCGTCACCTCGGCGCTCTGCGCCTGCAGCCCATGATCGATGACCGCGTATGAGGCATGCAGGGCTCCCGTCCGCGCGAGAAACTGCACTGCCGCGGCCAGGCTCATCGAATCCGCTCCTCCGGAGACCGCGACGAGCGGATGGGCAAGGCCGAACTTCCCCACGGCCTCCCGCACCCGAAGCCGGATCGCCGCCGTCGCCGGATCCAGCCGTCGACGGCGCTGCTCGTCTGCCACGGCCCCGCTCCCTCTCCTAGACTGGTGGATGGGCGGACACCGCCCGCTCACAACAGTACTGAGGAGAATGGAATGGCCACCTACGACGCCATCATCGAGATCCCTGCCGGGTCCCGCAACAAGTACGAGGTCGATCACGAGACGGGGCGCGTCTTCCTGGACCGCGTGCTGTTCACCAACTTCGTCTACCCCACCGACTACGGCTTCATCGAGGGCACTCTCGGGCAGGACGGCGACCCGCTCGACGTGCTCGTCCTCACCGAGATCCCCGTCTTCCCGGGCGTGGGCGTGAAGGTGCGCCCGGTGGGTCTGCTGAAGATGTCGGATGAGGCCGGCATCGACACCAAGATCATTGCCGTCCCCGCGGATGTCCGCTTCGACTCCATCCAGGACATCACCGACGTCGACCAGAACCTCCGTGACCGCATCGAGCACTTCTTTGCGCACTACAAGGATCTAGAACCCGGCAAGTCCGTGAACCTGGACGGCTGGGACGGTGCCGCGGCGGCCGAGGCATCGGTGGCCTCGGCCTTCGAGCGCGCCAAGCAGGCCTGAGCTCGGGATACCCGAACCGAGCTGCGCCCCGCCGGGGTTCCCGGCGGGGCGCTGCTGTGTTCGGGGAGGTTTCTGAGAGAGGCTGCCCTCGGACGCCTCCTTCAGTGGGTCATGCCTCAGGGAATCACAGCGGCGCCGCCGCCGGGAATCGGTCTGGCACAGGTGTCTCTTCGGCAATCACTCTGATGAGCGCTTCCAGCTGTCCCGCATTCGCTGCGATCTCCGGGTCCAGCACATCCAACGGAGTGTGCAAACGTTCCTGGTCGTTAATGGTCAGGAAAAACGCGGGGATGCCCCGCATGGCAAAGATTGCGTCATCGGTCCCCTTGGTCGAGGGAAACCGCGAGGTGATCGAGAACCGGTGGCCAAGGAGACGTTCCGCCTGCCGGCGCGCATGCGCCTCGAAGGTCTCTGGCGCGGTGAAGAGCTCAAGCGCGTTCCCCCTGCCGATCCCGTCGATGTTCACCACCATGCTGATTCGATCCAGCTCTTCAGCGCTCCGGGCCCGGACGAACTCCTGAGCGCCCCCGAGATGCCACTCCTCTGCGGTGAAAAAGACACCGAGGATCTGCCTGGCCGGCCCCTGATCGTTCCACCCCCGCAGGAGGTGCAAGAGCTCAATCGTCCCGGACCCGTTGTCATAGGCACCGAGCGTATTGAAGAACGTGTCATAGTGCGCGCAGACGAGCACAGACGGCTGAGTCTCATCCCACTCCGTCCCGGCGGCGGGAACGCGCACCACCACGTTCTGTCCAACCGATTGCGAAGGACGGGAAACCCGGACACTCACCGTCGCCTCGACCGGACCCCGACGGAGCTCCGCGATGAGGGCGTCAGCGTCGTCCCGGCCAATCACCACATGGGGAACCGTGAGATCCGACCCCGCCGGGAGCGGCTGGGGGGCGGCCCCGTAATGGTTCCGGAGATGGAGATACGCGACGCAGGCCCCATCTCGAACCACGGCCGCCTTGCGCCAGACCACCGAGTCTCCCCAGATGCCCTGATCCCCCACCAGCTGCACCTCTCCCGAGATCTCTTCTCCATGCCCAGACCACAGCATGGGAAAGCAGGGGACCTCGCGGCTGGGCCCATCGGAGTCTTGCAGAGAGAGGGATGCGGGCGCGTCATACTGCCAGCCGGGGAGGGCGGCCCATGGCAGCACCCCCGAGCGCGGGGTGAATGCCGCCCTGCTCCTCATCGAGGCCCTCGGCAGGGCACGCGCGTCCCATCCCCGGCACACAGATCCCTTCCTGGGGGAGGACACCTGGAACCTCGGAGTCTTCCGTGCTGGAGACGAAAACCCGAACATCGTCCCTGCCTCCGCCTTCGCGACCATCGACTACCGTCTGGTCGGGCACACAGAAGATGAGCTCAGGAACTGGTGGATGTCTCAGCCCGGTGTCGCGCACGTTGAAACGGTGCTCTCACTTCCCGCCGTCCATACCCCGGCAGATGATCCCTGGGTGGGCACCCTGCCCGCTCCGCTCTCCGCGGAGCCCTGCAGCTACTTCACTGATGGGTCGGTCCTCACCGGTCTCTGGCCCCGCACCCCCATCGTGGTGTGGGGGCCGGGTGCACCCCAGCAGATGCACGCCGACAACGAACAGATCGCCGTCTCCGAGGTCGAAGGCATCGTCGAGGCATACGTCACCGCAGCGGTTCAGACCGAGGCTTCGGGGAACTGACTCAGTGGCTGCGGAGCCAGGCGATCGGGTCGACGGTGTTGCCGGGGCTAGAACCGTAGACTCCCCCGCCGTATGACACCGATCCGACATGGATCTCGAAATGGAGATGCGGGCCGGTGGAGAGGCCGGCATTGCCGACCCGCCCGATTGACTGGCCACGTGACACCGTCTGCCCGAGGCGCACGGTGATGGCGCTCAGGTGCAAGTACCGGGCGTAGACCGTCTGCCCAGAAACCACGTGCCGCACGGTCAGGGTACTTCCCTCGACCCCTGACACCGTCCCATTTGCGATCGCAAGAATGGAAGTGCCGTAGGCCGCCCCGAAATCGGTCCCATAGTGCATTCGCATGACGTTGAGGATGGGGTGGAGCCGCATCCCGTACCGGCTGGTCACCTGCGCAACCGCCAGCGGGTACCCCACCGCCCCGGACGAGACCGCCGGGGTCTGGGTGGACAGATTGCCGTTGACCGCCTGGGCCCGGGTCGCGGCCAGCGCGGCGGCGGCCTTGGCCGCGGCGGCAGCGCGCTCGGCCTGTTCTTTGGCAATCCCGGCGGCACGTTGGGCCTTCAGCTGCTCGGTCTCACCCTTGAGTGTGGCCAGCTGTGTCTCCAAGGTCGATTCGTTCGCCGTCTGCGCCTCAAGTGCGGCCTGCACATCCTTCTCCGCCTGCTGCGCCGCAGCCGCCTTCTGCTGCGCCTCGGTCGCGAGTCGCCGGTACTCGGCCTCGGCAGTCGTGGCCTGCGCCGAAAGGGCCTTTGCCGACTTTGCCTCCGAGGTGGCCTGGGACGCCAGGTTCCGCGTGGACTCACTGATCCGGCTCACCGCCCCCAGCCGGTAAAGAGTCCGGGAAGCGTCCTGGGTCCCCAGGACCGCGTTCCCCAGATCGGTCCCCCCGCTGCGGCTGAGCTGGGCCACTGCCCGGCCCGCCTGGGATTTGAGCGTCTCGGCCCGCTGCGCGGCGGCCAGCGCCCGAACCCGGATCTCGTTGGTCGCATCCTCCTGCTGCTGCAGCTTCTGCTGGGCTGCCTGGAATTCCGACTGCCGCTGCGAAAGGGCCTCCGTCGCCTGCTCGTACTGCGTATGCAGCGCGTTGAGCGAATCCTGCACACGACTGATCTCTTGCTGCTTCGTCTGCTCGTTCTGCATCGAGCGCTGGATCTCATCCCAGCTGGGGTAGGTCGCCGCCTGCGCCGTCTCTGGAGCCACAAACGGAACCACGAACAGTGCCGCCGCCAGGGCAACGCCCAGCATGCCCCTCGCGTGCATGCACACCTCCCGGATGCTGCGGATGTGAATTCTCCGACACTAACAGAGCCCGGACAGCCAGCACCGGAAACGGAACCGGCGTGCCGCGGCATCCACCGCGGATCGGTAGGATGAAGAGCAGACTGAGGAGGGGCGATATGCCGGAGCCACTGCAGGAGCCCGCGCGCACGGCTCGGGGCGCACTCGCCACGGCCTGGCTACGCACCGCGATCGTCGAGGGCCGCTGGCCCATCGGAACCAAGCTTCCCTCGGAGCCCGAACTGGCCGAAGAGATCGGAGTCGGGCGCAGCACCCTCCGAGAATCGGTTCGGGTACTGGCAGATCTGGGTGTGCTTGAGACGGCACCGGGACGCGGCACCTTCGTGCGCAGCCGGAACCCCGTCGCCACAGTGCTGCGGGACTACATCGCGCAGCGGGATCTGGGTGATGCGCTCGCCCTCTGGCGGGGCGTCGTCGTCGAGGCGGCTCGGGGAGCGGCGGCGGATGCGGGAATTCGGCAGGTTTCAACGCTCTGCGCGGCCGCGCAACAGGAACGTCTCGAAGAGGGACCGGCCGCACACGCCTTTGTCCGCTCCCTTGTCGCGGCGAGCGGGAATGCGCTCCTCGCCGAGGTCTTTTCCGGGGTGGAAGAGGTGCTCCTCCGGGGAGTCGCCGAGGGGCGGCTCGAAGACCATGAGATCAATCTCGCCGCACATGAGCGAATTTTGAAGGCCGTCATCTCCCACAACGTCACAGATGCCGTCTCCCTCACCTCGACGCATGTCGCGAGCGCCTTCACCCTCACCGGTACCGGTGCGCACCGCCCCCCGGAGCTGCCACAGCCGATCCCCTCCCCGGCGTCCGAGACTCCGGAGGAACGCGGAGTGGCACGGGTCTTCCACCGAGTTTGAGCCCCGGGCACCCATTCCCCGTCTCGTGTTGCGCTTTCCCCCCACTTTCGCATAAGGTAGGTCGTCGGTACCACATGCGTCATCCAGACGCGTTGGCCCCATCGTCTAGTGGCCTAGGACACCGCCCTTTCACGGCGGTAACACGGGTTCGAATCCCGTTGGGGTCACGAGGCGTTTTGTCTCACATGTGAGGCCCTGTAGCGCAGTTGGTTAGCGCGCCGCCCTGTCACGGCGGAGGTCGCGGGTTCAAGTCCCGTCAGGGTCGCAGGACTCCTCCGGGAGTCCGCTGGAATAGCGTCTCGCTCCCGGAGCGCATGGCGCAGGCCCGGCTCTGTAGCTCAGTTGGTAGAGCGCACGACTGAAAATCGTGAGGTCAGCGGATCGATGCCGCTCGGAGCCACCACATCCACAGCCCTCCACCGATCCGCACCTGCCAGTCACCGTGCTGGGGAGGTTCTCCCGCGGGCGTGCCGCACATCCTCACCGCACCAGATCCTGACCCCGCCCGGAGGAAGACCGCTCAGGCCGTGGCCCCGGTCTTCTGCGCTGCCCGCATCTCGAGGAGCACCTCGGTGAGGTTCCAGATGGCGTGGGCCAGGGAAGCCCAGCGGGCCTGCTCCCCGTAGAGCATCCGGGAGGTCTGCTCGGTGCCGCAGATGAACCACTCATCATCGATGTCCTCGGCGTGCCGGCCGGCCCGGTCGATGATCTCATCGAACTCATCCCGGTGAATGCCCTGGGCGTCGGCGCGCTCGACGGCCTCCGCCAGCCCCTCGATATCGTCCGAGAGACGCAGCCACTGGGCGCGTTCCTCCTCATCGAAGTTCCACGAGGGGTCGATGGGCGCCGCCGCCTTCCGGGCCTCTGCGACTACCCGCGCGTGTGCTGCACTCATACTGTTCTCCTCACCGTGCGACGGTCTCGCCGACCCGTGCCGACTGTCCCCCATCCTGCTGCACCTGCTGATGGAACGCCAGGGGGAGCTGCTGAATTCCGCCCACGGCGCACCCCCGGCACGGCCACCGGAGAGGGAATAGACTGTGTGCTCCACTGCCCTCCTGACAGGTCGAGAAGGGGAAACTCTCATGTCGTCAATTCGCGGGCGCTTCGCGTTCCTCACGGCACTGCTGTGCCTCGTCCTGGTCCTGGCCTCGGCTATTGCGGGGAGTGTCCCGGCCCGGATTCCGCAACTCCTCCTGGGCCTGGCCGCGGTGGGATGTGGAGTGGTGGCCGCGGTGCTGCCGGTGCGGAGCCGACGCTGAGCGCGGTGGCCGCCGGGGCCGCGGAGCCACAGCGCTTCGCCCTGTCTCGGCTGATTCTCTCCGGACTGCGTCACTCCCCCTGGCTCACGGCGGGTGCGCTGCTCTTCCAGGCGCTCCAGACCGGGGCGGCCGTAATTCTCCCCACCTTGAACGCAGATATCATCAACGACGGGGTCGCCACCGGCGACACCGGCCGGGTCCTGGAGCTCGGCGGGCAGATGCTGCTCCTGACCCTCGCCCAGGGGATCTGCACGGTGATCGCCGTGCTCTGTGCTGCCAGCGCCTCGATGCGGTTGGGACGAGACCTCCGCCACTCCCTGTTCCGGCGGGTGAACGCCTTCAGCGAAACACAGTTTTCGAAGTTCGGGACCCCGACGCTGATCACCCGCAATACCAATGATGTGCAGCAGGTCCAGATGCTGGTGCTGCTGGGGTTCACCTTGATGGTGTCGGCCCCACTGATGGCGGTGGGCGGCGTGATCGCGGCAATCCGCCTGGATGCCACGTTGTCCCTCGTCCTGGCCGTGAGCGTGCCGGTGCTGCTGGTCATCATGGTGCTCGCGGTAGGGCGCATGCTGCCGCAATTCCGGACGATGCAGTCCCGCACCGACTCGATCAACAGGATCATGCGGGAACAGCTCTCGGGACTGCGCGTGATTCGCGCGTTTGTCCGGGAGCCCGAGGAACGGACCCGATTCGGGGTCGCGAATGACGCCTTGACCCACACCAGCGACGTGGTGGGCCGTCTGTTTGCAATTCTGTTCCCCGTGATCATGCTGGTGCTGAATGTCTCCAGCGTCGCCGTGCTCTGGTTCGGCGCCTCGCGGGTCGATTCCGGGGCGACGAGCGTCGGCACGTTGATCGCCTTCCTCAGCTATCTCATGCAGGTCCTCATGTCGGTGACGATGGCCGCCATGATCTCGATGATGATCCCGCGCGCCCAGGTCTGCGCGGGGCGCATCCACGAGGTACTGGCGCTCCCACCGGCCCGGGCCTCACACCCGGCCTCGACGACACCAGGCGGTGGCACCGGAGCATCCGCACCCCTGCCGCCGACCGACCGGACGGTCTCCTTCGACGCCGTCTCCTTCCAGTACCCCGGCGCCGAGCGGCCGGTGCTCCGCGACATCTCGTTTGAGACCAAGCCGGGCACGACCACGGCGATCGTGGGCAGCACCGGATCGGGGAAGTCCACCCTGGTGCGTCTCATCCCGCGCCTGTTCGATGCGACCGGCGGATGCGTCCGCATCGGCGGCACCCCCGTGGGAGAGCTCGCGGATGAGGATCTCTGGGCACAGCTCGGGTATGTCCCCCAGAAGGCGTTCTTGTTCTCCGGCACGGTCGCGTCGAATCTGCGGCTCGGGGCGCCGGAGGCCACCGACGATGAGCTCTGGCTCGCGTTGCGGACCGCGCAGGCGGAAGCGTTCGTGCGGGAGCTGCCGGAGGGCCTGGATGCTCCCGTGGCTCAGGGCGGCACAAACTTTTCGGGCGGACAGCGCCAGCGCCTGGCGATCGCCCGGGCCCTGGTGCGCCGGGCCGGAATCCTCATCTTCGACGACTCCTTCTCGGCCCTCGATACGGCGACGGATGCGGCCCTCCGGGCTGCCCTCCCCGAATACACCCGGGACGCGGTGACCTTTATCGTGGCCCAACGCATCTCGAGCATCCGGGACGCCGACCAGATCGCGGTTCTCGATCACGGGGGGCTCGCGGGGCTCGGCACGCACGCGGAACTGCTGCGCACCAGCAGGGTCTACCAGGAAATCGCCACCTCCCAGATCACGGCAGAGGAGGCCTCCGAATGAGCCATCTCGGACACGGCGCACCCGCGGCGAGTGCGAAGGCGTTCTGGCCATCGTTCCGAAGGCTCCTCGGCCTTCTCGGAGCCGAGCGGCTGCGCATGGTGCTCGCCCTCCTGACCGGGGTGGTCGGCGTGGCGTTTGCCGTGATCGGCCCGAAGCTCCTCGGAAACGTGACCACTCTGATCTTCAGCGGGTTTCTCTCCCGGCGCCTCCCGGCGGGGACGACGAAGGCTGAGGTGCTTCAGCAGCTCCGGGCCTCAGGGCACGGATCCCAGGCAGACCTGCTCGCCAACATGTCTCTACACCCCGGGAGCGGCATCGACTTCGCCGCACTGCACCGGCTTCTGGTGCTCATCGCGGTCCTGTACGTGCTCTCCTCGGTGTTCAACCTGCTCTCGGGTCTGGTGCTGAACGCCGCGGTGGTGAGTATCACCCGGAATCTCCGGGAGGCGCTTGAGGAGAAGGTGCACAAGCTGCCGCTGTCGTATTTCGACCGAGTCCCGCGCGGGGAGCTTCTCAGCCGTCTGACCAACGACATCGATAACGTCCAGCAGGTTCTGCAGCAAACGATCGGCCAGGCGATTTCAAGCGTCTTGACGGTGCTGGGCGTGCTGGTGATGATGCTCATCATCTCGCCGCTGTTGGCACTGATCTCGCTGATCGCCATCCCGCTCACGGTGCTCGTGACGGGGATTATCGGGCGGAAGTCTCAGCAGCTGTTCGCTCAGCAGTGGGCGCGGACCGGCGAGCTGAATGCCCTGGTCGAGGAGACCTACACCGGGCATGAGCTCGTGAAGCTGTACGGCCGCGGGACAGACTCGGTCGCCCGGTTCGACCGGGCCAATGCGGAGCTCTACCGCGCCAGCTTCGGGGCCCAGTTCATCTCGGGGATCATCATGCCCACGATGACCTTCGTGGGGAACCTGGTCTATGTGCTGATCGCGGTGGTCGGCGGCCTGCAGGTCACCGCGGGTGCGCTGCAGATCGGGGATGTCCAGGCCTTCATCCAGTACTCGCGCCAGTTCACGCAGCCGCTCAGCCAGCTCGGGTCGATGGCCAACATGCTGCAGTCGGGTGTGGCGAGCGCAGAACGGGTGTTCGCGATCCTGGACGCGGAGGACGAGGCCCCGGACCCGTCGGATGCGGCCCCGGTCCCCGAGGGTCCGGGCGCGCTGGAGCTCGAGCACCTCGTGTTCGGGTATTCCCCGGAGGAGCCCCTGATCACCGATCTGTCGCTGCACGTCTCTCCAGGGGACACGGTCGCGATCGTGGGGCCGACCGGCGCGGGCAAGACCACGCTGGTGAACCTGATCATGCGGTTCTACGAGCTGGATGGCGGCCGCATCCTCCTGGACGGCACCGACATCTCCCGGATGCGCCGGGATGCTCTGCGCTCACAGATCGGGATGGTGCTCCAGGATGCCTGGATCTTCTCGGGATCATTGCGGGACAACATCCGCTACGGCCGTCCGGATGCGACCGATGACGAGGTTCTCGCAGCAGCCGAGGCCACCTCGGTGGCGGATGTGGCAGCCCGTCTCCCAGATGGGTTCGACACCCAGCTCAATGAGGATGGCGGGGTGCTGAGCCAGGGCGAGCGGCAGCTGGTCACCATCGCCCGCGCCTTCCTGGCCCGGCGCAAGATCCTGATCCTCGATGAGGCCACCAGCTCGGTGGATACGCGCACCGAGCGGCTCGTGCAGCAGGCGATGGGGCGCCTGCGCACGGGACGGACCAGCTTCGTCATTGCCCACCGGCTCTCAACCATCCGCGATGCGGACAACATTCTGGTTCTCGAGAACGGCGACATCGTGGAGCAGGGCTCGCATGAGGCGCTGCTGGCGAAGCACGGCGCCTACGCCCGCCTCTACGAGGCCCAGTTCCGGGGGCAGGACGACGAGGCCGAGTAGGCCCGAGGAACAGGAAACGGCCCGCCCCGGGATTCCGGGGCGGGCCGTTTGGTGTTTCCGGCTCAGAGCGGGTGGATGTCCTCCGCCTGCAGCCCCTTCGGGCCCTGCTTGACCTCGAAGGAGACCTTCTGGTTCTCCTCCAGGGTGCGGAACCCCTCCGTCGCGATTGCGCTGTAGTGGGCGAACACGTCGTCGCCGCCGTCATCCGGGGCGATGAATCCGTAGCCCTTATCAGCGTTGAACCATTTCACGGTACCCGTTGCCATCTTCAGTACTTCCTCTTACTTAATCACAGCCCGCCAGTCGAACTGCACTCGGTCGCACTCACACCGTGGGCAGAAAACGATGTCGAACTCGTCAGTGCTTCAGACGCTAAGCCAAACCGTACGACCATGCTAGCGAGGCGGCCCGCGGCCGAGCCCGGGCCCGAGCGGACATTAACGAATATGTAACGCAGCCGTTCGGAATGGGTCATCTATCGGCGTGCGTACCGGTCGGTGGCCTCTCGCAGGGCGGCCGCATTCTCCGGTTCGAATACGGCGTGTCCGGCCCCCGAATTGAGCACGAGCCGGGACTCCGGCCAGGCCCGGTGGAGTTCCCAGGCGCTCCGCACCGGGCAGATGGCGTCATAGCGCCCCTGCACGATGGTGCCCGGGATCCCCCTCAGGGCTCCGGCCTGGGCGAGGAGCTGATTCTCTGCCATGAAGCCGTGGTGCACGAAATAGTGGTTCTCGATTCGCGCAATCGCGAGGGCGTGAGCGGGCTCCAGATCGTCTTCGATGGAGGCCGGGGGGCGGAGGGTGATGGTCTGCGACTCGTAGCCGGTCCAGGCCCGGGCGGCCCGGAGCGCCACCTCCGGGTCCGGGTCGTGCAAGAGCTCGTGATACACCGCCGGATGGTCCTCGCCCCGGCGAGCCAGGGGAATAGGCTCCTCGAACCCCTCCCAGAGCTCGGGGAAGAGCTGTGCGGTGCCGGTTCCGTTGTAGAGCCAGTCGGATTCCCACTGCCGGAACAGGAAAATGCCCCGGAGGACCAGCTCCGTGACCCGCTCCGGGTGCGCCTCCGCGTATGCGAGCGCCAGGGTTGATCCCCAGGAGCCGCCAAAGACCTGCCATCGGTCGATGCCGAACCGGGCGCGCAGTGTCTCGATATCGGCCACCAGGGCGGAGGTCGTGTTGGGTGCCAGGGAGGCGCCTTCCGCAACGGAGGGAAGGGAGCGCCCGCATCCACGCTGGTCGAACAGCAGCACACGATACGCCGCCGGATCGAACAGCCGGCGATGGTCGGGCACGATTCCCGCCCCGGGGCCGCCGTGGAGGAAGACGACCGGCTTTCCCTCAGGATTTCCACACCACTCGTAGTAGAGGGACTGGCCGTCACCGACCTCCTGCATTCCAGATTCGTACGGGGCAATGGGAGGGTAGAGCGCAGTCATCTCGGTCATGCCCCCCACACTACTGGGCCCATATCCCACCCAGGCAGGGCCAGAGCTCCGTGGTAAACTGACCCCCAGTCATTCACAGACCGGGCTTCATCGCGCCCGGTTCGGAGCAAGAGGAGGTCACGGACATGGGACGCGGCCGACAGAAAGCCAAGCACACTCGTGCCGCCCGTGAACTGAAGTATCGTGTCGCGAAGACCGATTATGCCGCTCTCGAACGGGAGCTCACGGGCAATGCCCGACTCGAGGAAGACCTCGACAAATGGCCTGAATACCAGGCTCCGGGCTCAGAGTCTGAAGACGGCGACGACCCGCACGCCTCGGCAGACGCCGCCTCAGACAACGATTAACCCACCGCCTCCCGGGTGCTGAGACGCCCCACGGTGGAGGCCAGGCTCAGCCTTCGGCGTACTCCCCGACCAGTCGCACCGCCCCGGCGGAGACACCTTTCGCCCCGACGGTGAAACCGTCCAGGTCACGTTCCGAGCAGTGCACCGTCCCGATCGGGAAGCCGGGGATCCCGGCCTCTGCGAGCGTCGCGGCCACCGCATCCACCCCGGCGGGGTCGACCACGGCGACCATGCCGAGCCCCAGATTCCAGGTGTCCTCGACCTGCTCCAGCTCGAATCCGCCGAGGCGGGCGAGGGCCCGGAACACCGGCAGCGGAGACCAGGCCTCCCGGTGCACCTCGGCCCAGGACCCGGCCGGCAGCACCCGGCTCAGGTTTGCGGCGATGCCGCCCCCCGTAATATGCGACAGCATGTGCAGGGCATCTCGAGAGGGACTCTCGAGCACTGCCATCACCGGAGCCGAGTACAGTCTGGTGGGCTCGAGGAGTTCCAGGCCCAGGGGCCGCTCGAGCTCCGGAACCATCGCGTCATAGTCAACGCCGGAGCGCGCCACCACGTGGCGCACGAGCGAGTATCCGTTTGAATGCAGCCCGCTCGAGGGGAGGGCAAAGAGGATGTCGCCCTCCCGAACGCGGGATGGGTCCAGACGGCGCTCGTACTCGACGACGCCCACCGCGGCCCCGGCCAGATCGTATTCGTCCGGGCCGAGGAGGTCCGGGTGCTCCGCGACCTCGCCCCCCACCAGGGCCGCTCCAGTCTCGGTGCAGGCCCGGGCGATTGAGCCGACCAGCTCTGCGGTGCGCTCCGGGACCACCTTGCCGCAGGCGATGTAATCGGTCATGAACAGCGGACGGGCCCCGACGACGACGATATCGTCGACGACCATCCCCACGAGATCCTGTCCGATCGTGGTGTGGACGCCGAGCCGCTGCGCAATCGCCACCTTGGTTCCGACGCCGTCGGTCGAGGTGGCCAGCACCGGACGGGACATCCCCTTGAGAGCACTCGCATCGAACATGCCGGCGAATCCGCCGAGCCCGCCGAGCACTTCCGGACCGTGGGTGGCGGTGACCGCCGCCCGCATCAAGTCAACGGCCCGATCCCCTGCCGCGGTGTCGACCCCGGCCTCCGCATAGAGACTCACAGCATGCATCCTTTCCGGCCGAAGCCGTTCTCGCCGATCAGCACGTCAGCATTGTGCGGCCGCCCGGCCGCGGGTCGGCCCCGTCGGGGCATCGAGCACATCTCGGCGGGCCTGCTGGTCCGCCGAGAGGGGAATCGGGTAGGTCCCCGTGAAGCAGGCCGTGCAGAGCTCGCTCTGCGGTTGTTCCGTGGCGGTGATCATTGCCTCCAGGCTGAGATATCCCAGTGAGTCCGCCCCGATCGAGGCGCAGACCTCATCTGCGGTGCGCTGGGCCGCGATGAGCTCGGTTCGGGACGCGAAGTCGATTCCGTAGAAGCAGGGCCACATCACCGGAGGGCAGGAGATACGGACGTGCACCTCGGCGGCCCCCGCATCCCGGAGCATGCCGACGAGGGCCCGCTGCGTGTTCCCGCGCACGATCGAGTCATCGACCACGACCAGGCGCCGCCCCGCGATCTGCTCGTGCAGGGGGTTCAGCTTGAGCCGGATCCCCCGCTGCCGGAGGGTCTGGGACGGCTGGATGAAGGTGCGCCCCACGTAGGAGTTCTTCATGAGCCCCTGGCCGTAGGGGATGCCGGACTCCTGGGCGTACCCGATCGCCGCAGGGGTCCCGGATTCGGGCGTGGCCATCACCATATCGGCCTCGACCGGGAACTCCCGGGCAAGTGCACGCCCCATCGCCAGACGCGCGGAATGCACGGACCGTCCATGAATGGAGCTGTCTGGGCGCGCGAGGTACACGTATTCGAAGACGCATCCGGCCCGCCGCGTCGCGGCGAAGCGCTGCGAGCGCACCCCGTGTTCGTCGATGGCGATCAGCTCCCCCGGCTCGACCTCCCGGACGAACTCGGCGCCGACGATATCCAGCGCGGCAGTCTCGGAGGCCACGACCCACCCCGTCTTGAGCTTGCCGAGGCAGAGCGGCCGAACCCCCTGGGGGTCACGGGCCGCATACAGGGTGTGCTCATCCATGAAGACCAGGCAGAACGCCCCCCGCACCTGCGGGAGAAGTTCCATCGCCGTCTGCTCGAGCGTCTGTCCGCTCTTCCCCGCGAGCAGGCCGGTGAGGACGGCAGTGTCGGTCGTATTGCCCTGCCGGAGCTCCCCGCGGGCCTCCGGCGACCGTTGACGGAGCAGCTCCAGCAGCTCGGCGGTGTTGGTGAGATTGCCGTTGTGCCCGAGCGCCACCGTGCCGGAGGCCGTACGACCGAGGGTGGGCTGCGCATTCTGCCACTTCGACGAACCGGTGGTCGAATATCTGGTGTGTCCGATGGCGAGGTGTCCCACCAAGGTGCTCAGGATTCGCTCATCGAACACCTGCGCCACGAGGCCCATGTCTTTGTAGACGAGGATCTGCTCCCCGTCCGAGCTGGCGATCCCGGCCGACTCCTGCCCACGATGCTGCAGCGAGTACAGGCCGAAATAGGTCAGCTTGGCAACTTCCTCGCCGGGGGCCCAAATCCCGAACACGCCGCACTCGTCCTGCGGCCCCTTCTCCCCGGGGAGGAGTTCATCATTCAAACGGCCATCGCCACGCGTCACCACGTCTCCGTTCCTTGGAAGGCAAGCGTAACCCACCCCCGCGGGCCGGCGCTAACCTCGCAGCCCAGCCAGGGGCAATGCCCAGCCCAGATCGGAGCGGATCCCGGAGGCCTGCACCCGGCCATCCGCCACCGCCTCTTCCCAGGTGACCCGTCCGGTCACGAGCCTCAGCCAGGTCTCCGGCGCCATCTCGACCACGGCCGGCGGTGTGCCCCGTCGATGCCGGACTCCGGGCATGCACTGCACGGCGCCGAAGGGCGGCACGCGCACCTCGACCGCGTGCCCCGGATGGTCGGACTCCAGATCCTGCAGGGTGAACCGCACCGCCGTGGCCAGCACACTCCGGCCGGTCTCCCCGAGCCGCCACGCGCGCACGGCCGCAAGCCCCTGCGCCGGGTCGATCCGACGTGCCATCTCAGGCTCCCCCGGAGAAGGCCATCGCCCAGAGGGAGAGCAGCCCCACTGCAGCGACCAGCCAGCACAGGAC